>CBZS010000532.1 GCA_000613065.1 Richelia intracellularis
CAGGTAGCCTTTCATAGTCCTTACTTAATTTTCTACACCAATTGAGCCACCGGAAAGTTCGTTGTACAACCCAAGGTTTTGGTAAAAGGGTAAAACCCTTCTTTTCTAAGGGTCTGAGAACCACTTCCACAATCCAACGAAAAACATCGATTATCCAGTGGGCAAAATCTTCCCCCCGATATCCTCCATGCATGCAGATAGTGTGCAGTCTTTTAACTTTATCTTTCATCTGATAAACCTGGCAGAAGGTGCAGGGGCTAAACGTGCACCTTCTGCCACACTTGCAGAAGTAACCAAGACTCGCAAAACTAGCCCTAACAAGTCAACCGTAATAAATCTCTTACGTCCATGTATTTGTTTTCCTGGGTCGAAACCAACATCCGTACAAATCATGGTTGCGGTTTCAACTGATTGGCTATCAAAGGCTGCTTCCCATGGACTTGGTTCTCGACTGGCTGCTACCCGAACCCATTGATATCGTTTGTCATGGGCCGGCAGGTTATATCAATTTGGTCATGACATTTTTATCGTTCCTCCATGCTGGTCTATCATTACCAGCCATTTGGGGGCAGCCAGCTTATGAAGTACATATTCCTTGGTTAAGTACTGCGGGTTTAAATCTGACCATTGATATCGAGATTTCCTCCATTAGTGTGGCAGCAATGATGGTGGTGACAGGTTTAAATTTCCTGGCACAAATTTATGCCATTGGCTACATGGAAATGGATTGGTGTTGGGGACGCTTCAAATATTCCCAGTAGGAAATGGATTCAAGCTGGTTTATGTGCTCTAATCCTGTTTAATAATTTATTTTTTAGCTATGTAATTCTAGAAATTATTACCCTAGGAACCTACCTACTAGTGGGGCTATGGTTTAGTCAACCCTTAGTAGTGACGGGTGCCAGGGATGCTTTTTTAACCAAGCGAGTAGGAGACTTATTTCTGTTGATGGGGGTACTCGCAATATATCCTCTAGCTGGCACATGGAATTATACAGAATTGGCACAATGGGCAGCGACTGCCGACGTTAACCCGACACTAATGGCATTTGTGGGTTTAGCCTTAATTGCTGGTCCCATGGGTTGCTGGTCCCATGGGTAAATGTGGTCAATTTCCCTTACATCTATGGTTAGATGAAGCCATGGAAGGTCCAGTTCCCAGTACAATTTTGCGGAACTCTGTGGTTGTTGCTAATGGTGCATGGGTACTGATTAAATTACAGCCGTTATTGGCATTGTCCCCCATCGTTTCTAGAGCAATGGTAGGAGTTGCTGCGGTGACGGCAATTGGTGCATCTTTAATTGCGAGGGCGCAAATTGATATTAAACGCTGTCTTTCCTACACTGTTAGTGCTTACATGGGTTTGGTATTTATTGCCGTAGGTACAAAACAGGAGAAGCAGCGTTGCTATTGGTGCTTACCCATGCCGTGAGTGCAGTCCTGTTAGTCATGAGTACTGGGGCAATTGTTTGGAATAGTGTGACCCAGGATATCACTCAATTGGGAGGATTGTGGTCTCGCCGTCCGGTATCGGGTATAGCTTTTGTAGTAGGGACTTTGGGTTTAATAGGCTTTCCTCCCTTGGGTAGCTTTTGGGCATTATTAGAATTAGCAGATGGACTGTGGACAACTAAACATTTAATTTATCCCACTAATATAGTTTTGTTAATCCAAATATGGATTGTTGCAAGAGACAAAAAAGCATCAAAACAAGCTGAAATTCTTTCCCATTTGACAACAAGACGACGATATTTTTTTTGAAACCATGGGAAACAACGTTCTTGTTGTCAGATGGGACGGAAATTTTTATGGGTCTGCCCTTGTTCTTCTTCTTTGTCTTCCAAACCCCCTTGGGCCATTGCGGCCTAATACCAGGTCTAGGTAAAGCAGCGCGCTTATCCTTACAATCGTAGCCTTTGTCAGCAGCAAGCACTTTCAGGGGTTTACGGGGTCTACCGCGTTTGTTGGTCTTAACCTTTACACTGTCTAGAAGTGGTATCACCTGATCTGTTTCACTACCATTGGCAGGTGTGGTGCGATTGGATAAAGGCATTCCTGAGCCTTCAGTAAGAGTGCGTATTAAAATACCCTTTCCTTTTCCACCGTAAGCAACACCATCACCACCGCCCTTTCCAGGGGGAAAAAGACTCATCCAGCGCGCCATAACTCCAGTTTATTAACCCTTTCTCTTGTCCAATCCCTAATATTCGTGCTTGTAAAGCCTCTAAGGTCCCGTCCAACTGCCAACGTTTGAGCCATCGATGTGCAGAGCTCTTTGATGCCCATATTTCTCCTTTTGGAACGTCACACCAACGACACCCTGTTATCAATATATACAGTAAGGTATTGAGTACATAACGAAATGAAGAATGTGGCATTCCTCGTTCGCGTTTCTCTGGCGGTTTCGGAAAAATATCCTCAAACAAAGACCACTCCAAATTACTCAGTCCTTCAAAACGTCCAGCCATCAGATGATATAACCCCTCTTACTCAACAGGCATATTATCACCTTTTACTATTAGTGGGATAAACTCAAGTATGGTGCGGTAGTTGCTACCATGCGCAAAAAAAAAGATATTAAGCGCATGGTAGCATATAGTTCTATTGGTCACATGGGTTATATTCTCCTGGCAGCTGCCGCTAGTACTCCTCTTGCCCTTGTAGGTGCAGTTGCCCAAATGTTTAGTCATGGCATCATCCTTGCCATCCTCTTCCACTTAGTAGGAGTTGTAGAAGCCAAAGTGGGAACCAGGGAATTAGATAAACTCAATGGTTTAATGAGTCCTGTAAGAGATTTACCATTTATTAGTGCCTTACTAGTTTTAGGGGAAATGGCTAGTGCACGTATTCCGGGAATGACAGGCTTTATAGCTGAATTTATTGTCTTTCAAGGTAGTTTTTCTGTTTTTCCTATCCCGACCTTGTTATGTGTAATTGCCACAGGATTAACTGCTGTTTACTTTGTCATCCTCCTCAATCGTACCTGCTTTGGCAAACTAGATAATAACCTGGCTTACTATGCGAAAGTCTTGTGGCACGAGAAAATGCCAGCATTATTCCTTGCAGCTTTAATTTTGTTCTTAGGTATTCAACCCACATGGCTAGTAAGGTGGAGTGAACCTACAACCACCGCCATGGTAGCAGCCATTCCACCTGTAGAGAGAGTGAATATCCCCCAAATAGCATTGAAGTAGTTAATGGTAATGGGTAATGGGTAGTGGGTAATTGTTAGTGGGTAAGAGATTATGAACCTGAAATTTATTCCCAGTGGATTAATTATTCTCCGCTTTCTCATTGCCCCCTTCCTTCTGTCGGATGCCTTAGATGGTGAAACTAGTTTCTGGTTCCTTGTGGTATTTATCTTTGGGCGTTGCATAAGTGCGGGATCAATTAGCGTTTGAAACCATTGAGAAATCGTTGAAAATTTAGTGAAATCATCCCGCACTTATGCAACGCCTATTTTTGCTTTCCTCTCCGACATTTTTGATGGCATTATCGCCAGAAGATTAGGTGTTAGCACACCACAATTGCGACAGGCAGATAGCTGGGCTGACGTTTGTCTTTACCTATGTATCGCAACCAGCACCTACTTAGTACATCCGCAAACCCTAATTACCTATCGCTTACCCTTACTAATAGTCATCATTGTCCAAATCATCTGGTGGATAGTCAATCTCATTAAATACCGCAAACCAGCCAGTTACCATACCTACTCAGCCAAACTTTGGGGAATCACCCTCTCTGTTTATTGCCACCATTGGCCTCTTTGGCTTTAACTATGCGCAAATCACCCTATGGCTAACCTGCATTATTGGTACTCTCCACACCATGAAAGAAATCCCTATGACTCTAATCCTGCCAGAATGGAAAAACGACGTTCTTAGCATCTTTCACGCCCTAAAACTACGTCATTAGAATCCTCTTAGTGTCTTTGCTTTGTTGCCTTAGTGTTTATTTCCTCCTCCCATGACTCAAACAACCGACAAACCATCAACTAAACTTCCCCCATCCACCCACGAATTTGCTGATATCATCCATCGCTTACAAGCAGGGGGTTCCATGCTACCAGATACCCACGAAAACCTGATGCAAATCATCGGCATTTACAAAGCATACGCCGTACCAATGGACTTCTATTCGCGGGATTTACTTTACATAGCTGAACAAGTCTTTCTCAACCCCTTTCCCTTCTTCAAATACTTTATTTCTCAAGAATATCTCGATAGACATAACCATTATGCCGGGGATGATGCTGATTTAATAATTTGGCGCGGAGTTGCCACCGCCCATCCAGAATTACTAGAATTCATGGAGAAGGGTGAAACTGGCAAAAAAATGCCCAACCTGTTCCATCACCTATTCCATGACAGAATTAACATGGAATTTGCCGAAGCTTGTATGCGGGCAATGTTGTGGCACCGCCATATGTACGCTCCTGTTAACAAATTTGACGCTTACCTGGATAGCGAAGAATACAAGGGAAATGCTGATAAAGCCATTAAAGCCTATTTTAAGGGCAATCCCGCCATGCTGGCACTATATAAGGTATTTCCTGATATGTTCCTCCAAGAGGTACGCCAGCTATGTTATTATTCCAACCAGGGGCTATTTTGGAAAGTAATGGCACCCGTGTTCTTTGAGATGTCAGACATCTACGATGAAGGTGGATTTTAAGCTGTTCCTGATGCCATGGATTTCCTAGTTAATGGCATATTTGCGGTCCCGGGAAGACCAATTTACCATCATGCTTATATCCGACGAGAATGTTACGAAATCATCCCTAAATCTAAGGGCTTTACCTGGTTGTATGAGGCTGCATTACCCTATGTGGAGGCAGTCTTCTATGGCACTGTAACCTTTAGTATAAAAGGCTACAGTCTTCAGGCAAAGCAAGTACCAGATGATCAGAAAAATTTCCACTATGGTATTCTTTACGCTGATGTCTTTCCTGTAGGCACTGCGGGAATTCCTCCCACATTATTAATGCAAGATATGCTACATTTATTGCCCCAATACTTGTTAGATTATTACCAACAATATTGTCGCGGTGAAGATGATATGTTGATCCAATTGGGAATTACTTTCCAAAGGTCAATGTATAATGTAACATCTGCGGTAATTCAAGCTTTACGCACAGCGCTTTTATATCCTTTAGATGATTCTAATACCAAAAATTTAGAAGCCAATCGGGAGTTATTTGAATCACAATTAAATCGTTTTTGTCGTCCTGAATATGGGATTAATAAGGCTGCAAGTTTGAGATATATTCAACAACAAGATTACAGATAATGTAATAATCTGATTTGATTTTTTTGAACATACAGTGCAGACTATGCCGGTAAAAATTAAATATTAATGATATATAACTCTTTTATGTTTTGGTAAATAAAATAACTACCAAGACATCAATTATTAGATTAAAAGACTTTAGTCTGATATTCCCATTACAACTCCTTTTATCCTTTTTCATCAAGCCCTAATTAGCTATACTACAAAGGAGTCACCGCGCGATCGCTATAATTGGGAAATAACTTTACTTACAGGCAGATAAATCAACAAACTTGCGGAAAAAACAAATATTACCTCACCTGTATGTTGGTACTATTTGTTACTTCATTCGTACATTAATATGGACTTGTATATCAGGATAGACATTTGACTATATCCCTGTATTTTCCGCCAGGGTAAGCGCATCTCAAATTCTATTGACAAGCGGGTTGACAGGTCTCATCATGTTGGGATAAACAAGCAGTAAGAACAGTCAGCATATAATTATTATCCATAGCGGCTCCATTAGATTTTTGGCGATTACTACGTTTCAAAGATTGCTCTAGGTTTAAAGCATTAAGAGCTATTCACCGCAGAAGTGCTAAGTTTTGTGGAGCATGACCAGTACGGACACCACAAGCATCTTCAGAAAAAGTGACATCTAAAGTCCAATGCAACCCATTTTCCACACCCCAATGAAGACGAATCACTTGTCCTAAGTTACGAGGAACACAATTTAAACTAGTTAGAGAAAACTGAACTTCACGGGTTGTTTGATTCCAAAGATGTGGTACCCGCACAACCATGACAACGCATTTAAGACCAACCCAATTGTCTTGGTTATGCAAAGTTTGCAGTTGAGAAATAGGAACACACCAAATTTGACGTTTTTCAGTACGATGATGACCTTTCTCTACCCGTTTATCATAACTATGGATAATAGCTTTAAAGCCTTGAGATAACTGTTGCTCAAACCAATTTTTAACTTGTCCGTAAAGTGTAGGATCATTACCTTTGAGTGCTAAAACATAATCTGCTTTTGCATTCAATATTTGGGATGCAATTGCTGTTTGGGTACCCATGGCATCAATGGTAATAATACATCCAGCCATGTCTAATAATTCCAATAATGCAGGGATTGCTGTAATTTCATTCCATTGATTTATCGTCTTGTTTTACTTGTCCTAAAACAAGACGATGTTCACTCGACCATGCACTAACTAGATGTAACGCTGATTTACCCTGTTCTCTATCATAGGAACCTTTGAGGGTCTTACCATCAATGGGAATTACCTGTGCTCCTGGCGCTTCAACTATTGATTCTACCCAACGTCGAAAGGTATCTGCACTTGGGATGCCCTCTGGTAAAGCTAAAAACTGCTCCAACCAGTCGTATTTACTCAATCCATAATTTTCCATGTCCTCCCATCCCTTACCTCCTGCAATCACTGATAGTATTCCAATGATTAAAATATCTGTTAATAAATGGACACCGGTTCTTTCTACACGTGGATCTTCTATCTCACTAAAAACTAATGACATTTTTTCTGTCAATGCAGTGGCATTGGCTATACTCAAATTTTTTTAGCTTTTAATCTTTGGTTTTGAAGATTTGAAACCCGTAGGCGCAAGCCTTCTTGTCAGAGATACCATTAGACTAACCCGTTCAGTTAAGATAGACCCTTTGCGTCCTTAGCAGCATACTACTTAACTTCTTTAATACTTAAATCTCCATTTTTTTGCCCCACGAGTGTTCCAGCAACTGGGGAAGATTGGGTGGCGTAGGGGAGTGCCAGGTGGGGGTATGAGTGTTTATTGGGCTTACTCAAGGTCTTCATGCCCCTACCTGGCACCACGGAATCTAGGGAAGCGTTCCCCAGTTGCGTCAAATTTTTTTGGGGATGCCCCTCCACTTTCCCCCCAAAGGGCGTTGGCGTAGCCTGCGCCCTTTGGGGGGAAGTGCCCGTCGTTGGCGTTCGTAGTTGACAATCAAGACATGCTTCACAATTAAGTACAACAATCTGTAATTTTCACTACAAAATTAGATGCGCTTACCCTGTATTTTCCGCTTTTTCTACCATCCTTTGTATTAGCAGCATTGAGAAAATATTCATGGCTTATACCTAATATTAAAATGCCGTGGTCATTGTTACAGTTGAACGTCCTTAGTTCACTTAAGATCTGAATATAGCGGTTTGAAGTTGAAAGCAAGACTTCAACTAAATTCCAGAATTACAGATTTACGTGCAATCTTGTCACGGTGAATATTCCTGTGGCAATATTTCGCACACAAACGTAGTGGTAATTTTCCCTAATCAAAATCGCTATAAATTCAAGACATCCATTTTTTACAGTGAGGTATAAAGATAGGGGGGTTAATTAGCAGTCACAAGTACTTCACTCAATTACAAATGGCTATATTTTTATAGTTACCAGACTCCCACGAGATTTGTTTATGACCCAACTACATGAGGCTGTTATTCTCATTACCGGTGCATCTGGTGGATTTGGACAGCAACTAACTCGACAGTTGTTAGAAGCTGGTAGCCGACTAATTTTGACTGATTTAGATGAAGATGTTTTACGCGAAAGAGTTGAAGCAATCCAGGCTCAAGTTTCAACTAGTAAAGTTATAGCAATAATACCTGCCAATCTCTCTACCTACCAGGGTTGTGAAACCCTTTACCACCAGGTAAAAGCACTCAATATCCCCATTGATATTTTGATTAACAATGCAGGTATTGGAATGTTTGGTCGTATGGATGAGGTTCCTAGCCAAGAATGGGAACTTTTAATGCAAATTAATTTACTCGCTCCCATGCGGTTAAGTTCTTTGTTTGTTGCTGATATGATTGCCCGTAAGAAAGGTCATATCGTTAATATTTCGTCTTTAGCGGGTTGGTCCGCAGGTGCAGGAATGGCACATTATGCAGCCAGTAAGTTTGGTTTGCGGGGACTGAGCGAGGGACTTTTTAATGAAGTCAAGGGATATAATGTCCGAGTTACTGCTGTTTATCCCTTCTTTAGCCGTACCCCAATTCTCCAATCACAGAGGTATGGCACTCTAGCCAAGTATAACAGAGGTATTCCAGACTATATGGCAACAGACCCAGCTAAGGTCATGCAAGCAGCCATTCGAGGTATTGCTAATAACAAATTACATGTATTTCCTGACTTTGCATCACAAACTATTCATCTTCTCAAGAGGTATTTTCCCGAATTATTAGGGTGGATGAGCGATGCATTTGACAAAAAACTACAAAATGCTCAACTCCAGTAATGTTAAGAACTTTTAGGCATTACTAATATGAAAATGCCGTGGTCATTACTACAATTGAGCGTCTTTAGTTCTCCTAAGATTTACATCTAGACATTAATTTAAATTAGTTTTGGGTATTGAGATTCCGGACTTATTGGAGCAGTCAGGGATCTGTAACCCCGTGTAAAGTTTTCTAACTCCGACTCCCAGGAGGTTTTTTATGACTCAGTTATACGAAGCTGTGGTTCTGATTACTGGTGCATCTGGTGGGTTTGGACAAGAATTAACCCGACAGTTGCTAGAAGCTGGTAGCCGACTAATTTTAACGGATTTAGATGAAGTTGTCTTACGCCAACGAGTTGAGGCAATTCAGGCTCAAATTGCAACTGGTGAAGTATTAGCAATAATACCTGGCAATCTCTCTACTCGTCAGGGATGCAAAAACCTTTACGATCAGGTAAAAGCCCTAAATGTCCCTATTGATATTTTGATTAACAATGCTGGTGTTGGGCTATTTGGTCGCATGGATGAAGTTCCCAGTCAAAAATGGGAGTTAGTAATGGAAGTCAACTTACTCGCACCCATGCGGTTAAGTTCTTTGTTTGTTGCTGACATGATCGCCTGTAGAAAAGGTCATATTGTCAATATTTCAGGCATCGCAGGTTGGTCAGTTTTTGCGGGAATGACTCATTATGCAACCAGCAAGTTTGGTTTGCGGGGATTTAGCGAAGGGCTGTTTAATGAAGTCAAACAATACAATGTCAAGGTTACTGCCGTTTATCCTTTTTTTACCCGCACCCCAATTCTGCAATCACAACGATATGGAACTCTAGCACAGAAGATTCAGGGTGTTCCGGAATATATGGTAGCAGAACCTGAAAAGATAATGCGGGCAGCGATTAAAGGAATTGTTGATAATAAATTGCAGGTATTCCCAGACATTATCGCTCAAGGTTTTCATATCCTCACAAGATTTTCCCCCCGTTTAGTTGAGTGGATTAACAACGCATTTACAAAGAGTTTAGAAAACGGTCAATACCAGTAAATTGGAAAAAATATGTTGGAAACGACTCACAAACATCTGATTATTGGCGCTGGTTTTATCGGATTGGGTATGGCTGAGTCTCTTAAGACTGCGAATATTCCCTATGACCAAGTTGATGCCAGTGATGATATTGGTGGCAATTGGTATCATGGGGTGTATGAAACTGCACATATCATTTCATCACGCAAGATTACCCAGTTTACCCATTTCCCCATGCCGGATGAGTATCCGGACTTTCCCAGTGCCAAAAATATGCGGGATTACTTAAATTCCTTTGCTAATTATTTTAGTCTACGTCAAAATATTGAGCTAAATCGTAAAGTTATTTACGTGAGACCCATTGATGAGAATCTTTGGGAAGTCACCTTTGAGAATGGCGAACAGCGAATTTACAAAGGGGTGATCATTTGTAATGGTCATCACTGGTCTAAACGTTTTCCCCAGTTTCAAGGAGAATTTAATGGAGAAATTATCCACTCCAAAGATTATAAAGCTCCCCAACAGCTAAGTGGTAAAAGAGTTTTGGTAATTGGTGGAGGAAATTCAGCTTGTGATGTAGCAGCAGAAGCAGCTCGTGTGGGAGCTAAATCTGTGTTGAGTATGCGTGAGTCTGTGTGGTTTATCCCCAAAACATTTGTAGGTGTTCCTGTTTCGGATTTAATAAAATGGTGGGTACCGGAATGGTTACAGAGGTTTACTGCTTATTTAATTATTTTACTGACCTTTGGTAGTTATAAAAATTATGGTTTACCCAAGCCCAACTATCGAATTTTTGATAAGCATCCTACCTTAAATAATGAAGTTCCTTACTACATTAAACACGGTCGCATTACCTGTAAACCAGAGGTGCGTCGTTTAGATGGTGAGGAAGTTGAATTTGTGGATGGTAGTCGAGAAAGCTTTGATTTAATTGTTTGTGCAACTGGCTTCCATGTGGCTTATCCATTCTTAGCTCCAGAACTCCAGCGAGTAGAAGGTTCAACAGTGAAGTGCTATGGAGGCTCGTTTCTGGAAGATTATAAAGGAATTTATTACCTTGGTTGGTCACAAGCTAGAGGGGGTGTTGGTTCCCTTGTTTCCGCTTTTGCTCCAATATTTGCCCGTTTTCTGAAGCTCCAGGATGAAATCAATATTCCTATGGGTTTAGTTTTTAAGGAAATGGGACAGCAATTACCAAAAAGTCATCTTGAAGACCCGCAAAATATTTTTAGGGAATTAAAGTTAGTTAATTTATTTTTTAACCGGATTGTGAAAAAGGCTCATCAAGTTGATTCTCACTATTCTAACTTCCGTAATATTCCTCTTTCTCCCTTAGCAAAAAAAGTACTTAGTAATTAATAATTAATCAAAGGTTACCTCATTTGTAGTAAGTATCTTTGGTTGGGAGCATCCCAGTTTTTTGGAAAAAACTGGGATGCTCCCAATAATGGCATGTGGGTTAATGAGGCTAATTTACTATTTTGGTAAGTCCTAATAGATTGTCAAAACCTGATACCCAACTTTTTCAAAATCATAATCTATTCATTTAATATGTAAGTTAAAAGCTTTGTCTGAAAGTTAGTCCGCGAGTATTTGAAGGTATAGATATATTTGGGTATAAAACAAGTAATCAATAGTCATATAGGGAATAAATTTTACATCTTTATAAACTTTATATTTATCTTTTTTATATTAGGTAGAGAGTTAACGTTTGCCTTGCCAAATTTTCATCATTGTTCTAGACCCACTCATTAAAATTGTACCATCTTGCTTAAAGGCAACTAATTTTACTCCTTGCTCATGTCCTTTGAGAGTAGTAATTTGCTTACTGGATTCTAAGTTCCATAGCCTAATAGTATTATCGTCACTACCACTAGCTAAAACTTTACTATTAGGTGTTATTGCTAAAGAATTTACTTTTCCTGAATGACCCTTGAAAGTGTCAATCTGTTTGCCAGATTCTAGATTCCACAACTTAATCATGCTGTCTTTGCTACCACTAATCAGTGTCTTGCCATCGGGAGTAATAGCCAAGCTAGTAACCGTCCCCAAATGTCCTTTAAGAGTACGAATCTTTTCGCCAGAAACCAAACTCCATAGCTGTATAGTATTATTATTACTACCACTTACCAGGATTTGGTTATTGGGAGTGATCGCTAAACTACTTATGTTCCCCCTATGCTTGGTAATTGTCAGCATTTCCATTCTTGTGGACAAGTTCCATATTTTGATGCTTCCATCCCTACTTCCATCTGCTAAAGTATGGCCATCAGAACTAAAAGCCAGGATATTCACTCCACTGCTATGTCCAGCAAAGGTTCTCATTTCCTGTCCTGTTGCTAAACTCCACAACTTAATGGTGCTATCGTTACTACCGCTGACAAGGGTTTCTCCATCTGGACTAATAGCTAAGGTGTTAACTAACTGAGAATGTCCACTTAAAGTAGATATTTCTTGTCCAGTTTTGCTGTTCCACAGTTTAATAGTTTCATTGCTTGCACTGGCAATAGTAGTACCATCCGGACTAAAAGCAAAGCATACTATAGACTGATTTTTAGCTGTTAAAGTTTTGACTAAAGAAGAGTTTTTCCAGGAGGTTGCTGAAACTGGAGATAAGAGGGAAGGATTCTTAACATTTTGGTGATTTTGCTTATTTATATTGGAAGAAATACTACTTTCTATATGACGGTATTGTCGATACCAAAACTCCCCAAAACCTAACAGAGATAGGGTAATAATTACAATTAATATATTAATCAATTTGAAATATTTTCTGGGTGCCCTTGGTGGTTGACTAGGTAATTTTTGGGGAGGGCTTGCCACAATATCTTCTGTTATTAAAGAAGGAGATATTTCCACATTTACTGTCAACTCCTGAATTACTTCATCTGCTGATTGATAGCGGTACTGCATATCTTTTTGCAGCAATCTATCTAATATTTTGGCTAAATCTTTCTCTACAGGTGTTCGCAAATATTTACGCCAATCTTTCACCCAACTATAACCATGCTCCATCCATAATTGGAAGGGAGAAGTTCCAGCCAGTAAATGAAAACAAGTGGCTCCCAAACTAAATAAATCACTAGCAGGATAAGCTGCACCATCTCGAATTTGTTCCAAAGGCGAATAACCATGGGAACCAATAGAAGTACCCATTTTCATCTGTACCCTAGCTGTCAACTGTTTGGAAGAGCCAAAATCAATTAAACATAATCTTCCATCACTTTGACGACGAATAATATTTTGGGGTTTAATATCCCTATGTATGACTCCGCGATCATGGATAAATTTGAGGACGGGCAGTAGACTTAGTAGTATATCTTTAATATCTTCTGATGTGTAAGATACTTTCCACTGTAATTCTTTTAATAAATTATGTCCGTCGATAAATTGCTGTACTAAGAACATATAATTATCTTGTTCAAAGTAAGCCAGTAAGGTTGGTATTTGGGAATGTTCTCCTAGCTGTTTGAGTTGTCGCGCTTCTTTTTGAAACAACTCCATTGCCTTGGAAATAGCCCAGGTACCTTGAAATTTAGGTGCTAGTTGTTTAACAACACAATGTTCACTAAGCTTATCAATATCCTCTGCTAAATAGGTTCTACCAAATCCTCCCTCATCAGAAAGTACCCTAATCACACGAAAACGGTTTCGTAGTAGTGACACCAGAGGAGTGCTACAGGTTTGGCAAAGCTTTCTGTTCTCGGGGTTAAGAGGATTAGGGCAATCAGGATTAAGGCAGCAGATCATGAGTTAAGGGACGTAACCGCATCACAGATTATGCTAATTTTGCCCAGGTTTTAAACTGAATAGAATTAATTATTTCCCCATTATACAAAAAACATTTAAATATGGTATTCTTCCTGTAATTTCCAGTATTTACTAGGAATTATGTATGAAATAAAACGAATTACTTCTAACTGTGAATCAATCTCCTGGTATTTTTTTATTTGTTTTAATTAAGGCAATAGCTAGAAGCATAAACATTATTAATATTTACTCATTGTATCATATTTTGCTAATTTGATATTTATCATCAAAGTATTTTAATTGCAATGATATCTTTATAAAATCTTTTATTAATTATAGGAAGAATCTGTAGAAAAGTGTAAAACATCCTACAGATTAGATAAAAAGACACAACAAATTACTAGTAAGGGTAAAACTAGCATCTTTGAATTTAGGTGTACCTGTTTTGATTGAGACCTTAGGATTATTAGAGATGCCAAATCCTTCTTGGGGGATACCAAAAAAATCTCGATTTAGTTTGCGTTCGCCATTTTGATCATCAATAATAGCAACAGCGTATTTTCCATGCTTTAAGCTCGGAAAATTTTGATTAATCGAGGTGCCCTGTAATTTGAGTACAAGCACTTGCAATCACGTTTTTAGTATTTAAAGGAAATCCATTTTATTGGGAGTATAAGCCAATACAGACTTCTCCCTTCTGATTTTTAATTCCATTAACTACTAGAGGGCACCTCGAAAAATTGAGCAAGTAGCTCGGGAGATGAGAGTATAGGGAGAGCAGAAGCTGGGGTTGAATCGCCATGGAATTAAAAAAAGTCGGGGAACTTGAACAGCGATACCAGAAGTTAGAAAGCAAGAAGACCCTGTTGATGAAGTTAGACGAGACGGTGCCGTGGTCATAATTTCGTCCGATTTTAGAACAAGTGTATGACAAGGCCAGAAAAAATAATGCTGGCCGAAAGCCCATAGATGCAATAGTCATGTTCAAAATGCTTGTGCTGCAACAACTGTACAACATCAGTGATGAAGAACTCGAGTCCCAGGTCAATGACCGACTATCGTTCATCAGATTTTTGGGCTTGGGGCTAGCAGAACCACTAGCAGATGTAACTACAGTTTGGTTATTTGGGCAGGAGTTGAAGCAGCAGGGTCTTATTGAAGAACTGTTTGAGCAATTAATTTGATAGGGACCTGAGAGACCAAGGCTACCAAGCTAAGGGGGGTCAAATAGTAGATGCCACAGTGATTCCGGTTCCCAAGCAGCATAATACTAAGGAAGAGAAGCAAAAACTTGCCCAAGGAGAAATTCCCGAAAGTTGGCAGCAAAAGCCTCATGGCTTGTCCCAGAAGGATACCGATGCTCCCTGGACAAAAAAGAATGGTCAGAGTTCCTTTGGTTATAAAAACCACATCAGTATCGATGTGGAGTACAGTTTTATTCGTCGCTATCAAGTCACGGATGCCTCAGTGCATGATTCCCAAGTGTTAGGGGCACTGTTGGATGAGCAAAACCAGGGGGAAGAGGTTTGGGCAGATAGTGCCTATGGTAGTGAATCTATTGAATGGATTCTACAGATTTTACAATTCCTCAGTCACATTCATGAACGAGCCTACCGCAATCATCCATTGACTGCAAAACACAAAGAAGATAATCCAGAGCGTTCTCAAGTCAGAGCTAAGGTCGAACACGTTTTTGGTCACTGGGTTAATGAAATGGGAGGCAAGTTAATGGGTTCCATTGGTAAGGAGTCAGTCAAGGCGACTATTGGAGTGAAGAATTTAGTCTACAACTTCAAACGTTATGGATTTTGGGAGAATCAAAATCCTAAAGCTGTGGGATAATTGCGTCTAAATTGGCTCTCTTGAGCCAGATTTCAACTAGAAGAAAGTGAAGTTGGGCAAAAAATAGCTCAACTTCACTTTTTTCTAGTTCTTCGAACCCCCTCAGATAACCTAAGACTTCATTAATCGAGGTGCCCTACAGTCAAAGTGGCAGTAGGTTCAGTATTAATAGCCTTTGCTACACTTAAACCAAGAAAACTAAGTACTATTAAATAATTAAGTGCAGATATTGTTTGCATTATCTATTGATTATCCTACAAAATGGTTTAAATCTTGAAATGCTAGAATAATTAACAATCATAAAGACAGAGTTAGGATTTAGATATTTGAGAATCTGCAGCTTGTAAAGTTTGAGATTTTGTATATTTATTCCAGAGAATTTTAGCTGCTATGAGAAAATCTTTCAGTAAGAGAGATTCTGTACCTTTAAATTGTTTAATGAGGCTAATATGGCAACATAAGCGTTCATAAGAGTTCATTTTTACCAGCCATGCAGAACGTAGATATTCCCAAAACACACGCCAATGTTGAAATAGTAGTTTACTTTCATCATTGGATGAATCAAACCATTGGGCATAACCATATAAATCGGGCAACATATCTAATGTATATTCCGGTTTATCATGCCTAAATGACATATAATCTGGGAATAGAATACTTAATGATTGTTGTGGATGACTGCGAGAAAAGAATAGATATTCTGGAATCTCATAAAATTTTCCCCGCATTGCTAATCTTAATAAGAAAATAGCATCTGCAGCTCCATAACCACCTTGAGGTGGGGTGACTTTTAAAGCACTAGAACGAATCAATCCAAAGATAGGATAACAAAGATGTTTGGCAAGTAATTCATGAAATCTTACCTGAATTCTTGACGAATCTGTGTGGAGATTAACATTGTAATTTCCAATAAAATTACTATTTTCATCAATGTAAGAAACCAGAGAATGACATAGAACTACATCAGGGTTACTATCTAAGATGTCAACACATTTGCTGAGAAAATCTGGAGTAATTACATCATCATGGGCTGCCCATTTAAAATACTCACCATTAGACAATTCAACAGTACGATTATAGTTAGGAGCACCACCAAGATTTGTCTTATTTTTATAGTATTTGATGCGTGAGTCTTTTGTGATGTATTCTCTACAAATAGCCTCAGTATTGTCAGTAGAAGCATTATCAGAAATAACCAATTCAAAATCTGTAAAAGTTTGTGCCAGAATTGAATCTATGGCTTCTCTGATAAAATTCTCACCATTATATACAGGTAAACCAATACTCACTTTAGGTTGTTTTTTAGACATATAAAATATTCACTACAATTGTGATTATATTGAAGTATGAAGCGAACAAGAAAATAATCCATTTAACTTATAAATGGATATTAGCAATTATTGCTAATATAATTTGCTTATTGTCTCCAAAAAAGTCGATGCAATAGTGTAAAAGTATAATCATATTTACCTTATGGTATGATTTGTTTTAAATCTGTTTGCTGCAACCATTGCTTGGTAAATTCTAATCCTTCTTCTAAACTAACACTAGGCTCATAATTTAGAATATCTCTTGCTTTCTCAATGGAATAGGCGTGAGGACGGGACATAAAATCAACAGCTTCAGGGAAAATATCCACTGGTTTGCGAAATAATTTTTGTCCTTGACACCGTAACTTTAAGAATAACTTTAGCTCATCTTTTGGTAATGCAAAAGGTATAGGTAAATCAGTCATTTGTGCTAAATAATCGAAGTAGCTTTTCCAGGAAGTTGACTGTCCATCGGTAATATTAAAAACTTCGCCATATGGTTCTTTTTCTATAGCTAGGAAAATAGCATCAATGAGGTTATCAATATAACAATGATTTATTACTCCTGAACCATCATTGACATAGGCAAATAATTTCTGTTTCATAAATATTACTGGTCGTACAACCCAAGGAATACTACCTGGTCCATATACATCCCCTGGTCTAATAACAACTACACCAAAATCAGGAGGAGTATTTAGTTTTAAGAGTGCTTTTTCTGCTTCAATTTTTGTTTCGCAGTACGGGTTATTTTCTCCTACAAGAATACTATTCTCTGTCGCTAAATCTGGATAATTAAAACCGTATACTAAAGCATTAGAAATGTGGATAAAAGTTTTTATTTTTCCTTTTTTGCTGCTTTAGCGATATTAATAGTCCCATTGACATTTACTTGCCGAAATTCTTTAATTTCACCCCCTTCTTTAGCAAGTTCATGGGTATGTATCACTACATCAACTCCCTGACAAGCTTTTTTAGCGATCACAGTATCATTAATGTCACCAATAATCACCTCAGCGCCAATATTTTTGGCTTTTTCTGCCTGCTTTTTATTGTCATGTAATCCACGCACTTTGAGCCCTTGGGCTATCATTTTCTCAGCAGTACGCAAACCAAGAAATTGACCAATACCAGTGATGAGGATAGTTTTATTCTTGATGGTCATAATTTGTAGAATAAATTAAAGGTTAAAAGAAGTGTAAGTAGGGGTAATCCTTGTGCCATTCTTAATAATTAGAAGATATCAGCCGGATCTGTAGAACGCAGTTTTTGGATTGCAAATGAGCCAGAAGTCATACACATTAATATAGATGAGATTAATACCAAAATGGCATTCTGATAGTTCATAATAATGGGTAATTTGGTTGCATCCATAGCGAAGTCGTAGAGTAACATGGAAACAGCAAACCCTGGTATATAGGCAAGAACAGCTAGGACAAAAGCCTGTTGAAAGACAAGAATTAACAGGTAATTATTCTTGTAACCAATAGCTTTTAATGTAGCGTAGGCAGTTAATTGAGTAGAAATATTACTGTAGAGAATTTGATAAACAATCACAATCCCCACTATAGAAGCCATGGTTAACATCAAATTGAGAATAAAACCAATGGGTGTTCTAGTTGCCCAATATTCCCTTTCAAAACTAATAAATTCCTTGTAGGTGAATATTTTCACATCCTTTGGTAATTGCGATCGCAATTCAGCCCTAACTTTTTTGGGATCTGCGTCTGGTTTGAGGGACACAACCCCAACATCAATAATTTCTGAGGGACGACTATTAGGAAATATCCGTAAAAAAGTGGTATCGCTCACAATTAAGTTCCCATCTACACCAAAGGATGGTCCTAATTTAAATAAACCTCCTACCCTAACTCGATATCCTAGTAAAGAATCAAAGGGGAATATTTCTATTATTTGTTCCCTATGTTCTGACTCAAATTTTTTAGCAACAGGACCAAATTCTGGGCGAGAATTTTGATCAAAAAGGACTACATCTGGAACTTTTAATTTATCAGTATTAGCTGCAACTTCTGGCAATTTAATTACAGGTTTACCTGGTTCAAAGCCAATTACATAAATGGAATATTTTTCTCCATTTTCTGGGTTTTTTAACTTAGCAAATCCTAAATACATAGGAGATACTGATTCTACACCTTCAAAGCCTAGGGTTTGATATAAACGACTACGAAAAAAACTTTGAATAGCAGTCAAGGATTTATATTGAGAACTAACTAAAAATAAATCCCCTCTTAAGCTACGGTGTACTTGGGTAGCACTAGAATAAAGTGCATCTTGAAACCCAAGTTGCATAAACATCAAAATTACAATAAAACTAATACCTGCTACAGCTACTAGAGAACGAATTTTGTTTCTAGCTAGCTGTAACAATCCCAAGGGAGTTTTAAACAGCATGATTCTAACCTCTGGGGATTGAAGAAGGTGATAGAGTGTGGGAAATGGGGAATAGGCAATGGGAGAAATATTCTAAATTTTGATAGCTACATCAACTTGCAAATTAGTTAAGCTAGCAACTTTCTGACTATCATCTGGATTGTCTATACGGATTTTTACCTTGATAATTCTCCTATCCGTATCTGCTCCAGGATTAATACTCAATATACTTTGTTTCTCAACCAATAAACC
>CBZS010000533.1 GCA_000613065.1 Richelia intracellularis
GATGGAATATGGATTATAAAAAAATAATCCTGACAATGTCGGAGAGCTAAAGCGGAGAGAGTGATTATTGCTCGAGATAGTCACTCAACATTCGTCGGGTGGAAAAAAAAGAGACAATCCCTAATGTGATAGTGTTCCCGATCCATACTAAGAGACTGAGAGTCAGGAGGGGATAGGTAGTGATAGGGATAAATTGCCCCAGAGCGTAATTTGTAGGTCAACAGAGTGACTCCTTGGAAGGTAAATATGTCTTACGCTCAAACGAAGACTCAGTCAAAAGCAGGGTATGAGGCTGGGGTAAAGGATTATAGATTAACTTA
The DNA here is from genome assembly GCA_000613065.1 of Richelia intracellularis. Lineage (GTDB taxonomy): Bacteria > Cyanobacteriota > Cyanobacteriia > Cyanobacteriales > Nostocaceae > Richelia > Richelia intracellularis_B. Next base: position 321 of record CBZS010000533.1, read on the forward strand.
TTACACCCCAGATTACACACCTAAAGATACAGATTTATTAGCAGCGTTCCGGATGACACCCCAGCCTGGAGTACCTCCAGAAGAGGCTGGTGCTGCTGTAGCTGCTGAGTCTTCCACTGGTACTTGGACAACCGTGTGGACAGACTTACTCACTGACCTCGATCGCTACAAAGGTCGTTGCTACGATCTTGAGCCCGTACCTGGTGAAGATAATCAGTACATTGCTTATGTAGCTTATCCTCTAGATTTGTTTGAGGAAGGTTCCGTTACCAATATGTTGACCTCTATTGTAGGGAACGTATTTGGTTTTAAAGCACTGCGGGCACTACGTTTAGAAGATTTACGTATTCCAGTAGCTTACCTAAAAACATTCCAAGGGCCTCCCCACGGGATCCAAGTTGAGCGTGACAAATTAAACAAGTATGGTCGTCCTTTGTTAGGTTGTACCATTAAGCCCAAGCTTGGTTTATCTGCGAAGAACTACGGGCGCGCTGTGTATGAATGTTTGCGCGGTGGTTTGGACTTCACCAAAGACGACGAAAACATTAACTCCGCACCTTTCCAACGGTGGCGCGATCGCTTCTTGTTCGTAGCTGATGCGATTCATAAATCACAAGCAGAAACAGGTGAAATCAAGGGTCACTACTTAAACGTAACCGCTCCTACCTGCGAGCAAATGTTACAACGGGCTGAGTTCGCTAAAGAACTGAATATGCCCATCGTCATGCATGACTACTTGACTGCTGGTTTTACCGCTAACACCACCTTGGCTCGTTGGTGTCGTGACAACGGTTTATTACTACACATTCACCGTGCGATGCACGCGGTTATCGACCGTCAGAAGAACCACGGTATCCACTTCCGTGTATTAGCTAAGTGTTTGCGGATGTCTGGTGGTGACCACATCCACACTGGTACTGTTGTAGGTAAGTTAGAAGGTGAGCGCGGTATCACCATGGGCTTTGTTGACCTACTTCGTGAAAACTACGTAGAACAAGACAAGTCTCGTGGTATATACTTTACCCAAGATTGGGCTTCCATGCCTGGTGTAATGGCTGTAGCTTCCGGTGGTATTCACGTTTGGCACATGCCCGCATTAGTAGAAATCTTCGGTGATGATTCCGTACTACAATTTGGTGGTGGTACTTTGGGTCACCCTTGGGGTAATGCTCCTGGTGCAACCGCTAACCGCGTAGCTCTAGAAGCTTGTGTCCAGGCTCGTAACGAAGGACGCAACATGGCTCGTGAAGGTAATGACATTATTCGCGAAGCTGCTAGATGGTCTCCTGAATTGGCTGCTGCTTGCGAACTGTGGAAAGAAATTAAGTTCGAGTTTGAAGCAATGGATACCGTCTAATAATTGGAGATTTGGGATTTTGGATTTATCTCAAATCCAGAATCTAAAATCAAAAATTATTGGGGCTGGGGTCAAGCATGAATTTAAAGCAAATTGCGAAAGACACTGCAAAGACACTGCAACGTTACTTGACTTATCAGGCAATTAAAACTGTGTTGGCTCAACTTAGTCAAACAAATCCTCCGCAGTGGCGATGGCTAAATAACTTTTCCGCCGACAAAATTCAGGATGGGGAAGCTTTAATAGAGCAGCTTTTTCATGAAAAGCCTGAATTTGCTTTACGGATTATGTCCGTCAGGGAAAATATTGCGGAGGAAGTCGCTGAGTTTCTACCAGAAATGCTTATAACTGGTATTCAGCAAGCGAATATGGAGTATCATCGTCAGCATCTTGAGCGAATTACGCAACTGAATTTATCTACCACCAGCCAGGAGACGGAGCAACAAGCTAATCCAGATTCTAATTTAGATGGTTCATCTGATTAGATTTTGCCTGTCATAGTTCAAATAACCTACCCATCATCAAAAAATTATGCAAACTTTACCAAAAGAGCGTCGTTACGAAACCCTTTCTTACCTTCCTCCCCTGAGTGATGCTCAAATTGCTAAGCAGATTCAGTACGTTTTGGATCAAGGTTATTTTCCCGCAATTGAATTCAACGAAGATTCTGAGCCTACTC
>CBZS010000534.1 GCA_000613065.1 Richelia intracellularis
TATTCTTGACCAGCATTGGAATGGGGGGGGGGTAAGCTTGTTGATCTTGAAGTCATGCTTTCCTGGGCTTCGAGTATGACTTGGAAAGGTTTATATCCTATCTTGAGTTTAAGTAAAACTGTTTACCAAAAAGGGTATTTCTCTAACAAGAAAGCTATGAAACAAGTGGAGTCTAGATTACAGCGAAATCCACTGTTGCCCAAATGGCATATC
>CBZS010000535.1 GCA_000613065.1 Richelia intracellularis
GTCTTGTTTTACTTGTCCTAAAACAAGACGATAAATCAATCGACCATGCACTAACTAGATGTAACGCTGATTTACCCTGTTCTCTATCATAGGAACCTTTGAGGGTCTTACCATCAATGGGAATTACCTGTGCTCCTGGGGCTTCAACTATTGATTCTACCCAACGTCGAAAGCATCGCTCAAATACTTTTGGGTTAATGGGTTACAAACGCCCGTCGAAATGTATCTAGCACTTAGGGATGCC
>CBZS010000536.1 GCA_000613065.1 Richelia intracellularis
TTGTTGCCATATATCTACCATTTCTGGTAAGGAAGACAAAGGGGAATCGTTCACAGGTTAAAGTACAATACTGAATCTTATAACCAATAGTATGGGTTTCGTTCACATTGCGTCTACTCCCTAGCACACCAATTCACTCATGCCAAAATTCCTGATTAGGTGAAGGAAAGAAGGCTTACCTTGAGCACAGTCGAAAGGAGCGGGGAATATGATAGAGACAGAATATCAACTGTCAATGAACAACCATAGATGGTTAATCTTAATTAAGGACTTTTGCACCAACCGCCATAAAAAGGAAAAAATGCAAAATCCTTTAACTACGGTAAATAGTATACATTGCACCAACATATAAAATAATCAAAGTAATACCGTCCCATGTAATATAAAGCCTGGTACGACGGGCAGCATTATAAATCAATCCAGTAATAGCGACAGAAGTCATCACCATGCCAATAATCCCTGTAAAAATATGAATTTGGTTGACATTGTCTAGTAAATTGCCAGGCAAATAAAACAAATCATAGGTTCCTAAAATTGCTAAATTAAAGAGGTTAGAACCAAATACATTAGAAACTGCCAAATCCACCGCATCCAGCTTGATTGCAGCTAAGGAAGATACTACCTCTGGTAAAGAAGTTGCTGCTGCTAAGAGTAACGCACCCACAAAACTCTCACCAATACCTGTTCTTACTGCAATCTCCTCACCTAAATATGCCAACCACACACCAATAAAAACAATAGCGCTCGCTAAAACTAAAAACTTAATGTAAGCTTTTTTAGAACTAATATGCTCATATTGAAATGCTTCCGCTTCCTCATCTAAAACCTCAGCCCTCCTTCTCATCTCAAACTGAGCAATCATAAAAGCACTCACGGCATATAAACCAATCAAAAGTATGCTGGGAATTCCCACCCATCCCACAGAAATATTAACCTGATTACTCGTCTTCCCCAAAACCATACCCACAGAAGCAATACCCAACATCACACAACCCAGACTAGCCGCTAATCCATGGCTTACCTGAGCTCGTTTTAATAATGGTTCTCTGCCACTGACAATATCTAGTAGCCCTAAAATCAACAAATTAAACAAACAACTACCAAATATGCCCCCTACCGCTAAATTAGGAGCATTAATCGCAGTCACTGCACTAATCCCAGTCGCTAATTCTGGTAAGGATGTTGCACCTGCAAGTAATGTTGCGCCTACCCAGGTGCGTCCTAGCCCAGTTTTCTCTGCTAACACATCAGCACTCTGAGAAATTTGTGAACCGACGAAAATCACCAACCCCAAACAAATAATTACTTGAATAAAAAGCAGCA
>CBZS010000537.1 GCA_000613065.1 Richelia intracellularis
AATCACCACAACAAGGACAGTTGTTGGTAATATTCATAGATAAAAATCCTCCTGAGATAAAAAACTGTTGATTGATTAATATGCACTCAAAAATAGTTATTTACCGAAAATTACAGCATTTATTTAATAACTGTCATTTATCTGGACTTAATTGCCAATTTCCCCAATTAGCGTTCGCAGATGAACGGCTATTTTTAATGTTGCTAAAACCGGCTTATACAACTCATACTTTGATCGCTCTATACATTGCTCCCCACGAAAGTTTATATTCACCACACTTTGCCAACTGACTTTTACAGAAAATTTCTATTTTGGGTACAAATTTACTATTGAGTGAATATCAAGCAACTGCAGTATCAATAGTAAAACTGCTATTTACCCATTACATATAGGTTGGGGATCATGGCAATCCTATTTTATATGGATTTTTGATGAATAGTGATTTCTAGCTTGAGATTAAGATTCATGTACTTTCTTTCTTCTCCCCCCTTGACTAATGACCGACAAACAAGAACTAATGACAAAGGACTAATGAAATAAAGAACGATGAAAATAGCTACCTGGAATGTCAACTCAATTCGTACTCGTTTGGACCATGTAATTCATTGGTTAACAGACAATCCTGTTGATGTTCTTTGCTTACAAGAAACCAAAGTTGTAGAAGAACAATTTCCACGATTGCCTTTTTCTGAGTTGGGTTATTACTTATATGTTTCTGGACAAAAATCTTACAATGGCGTGGCGCTCGCTAGTTTGCAACCATTAACAGATGTCACAACTGGTTTCACTGGTGTTTTGGCAGATGTCGAGCCTAACTGGGACGAGCAAAAGCGGGTAATTGCTGGTGTGTTAGCAGATATTTGTATTGTCAATCTTTATGTTCCCAACGGCTCATCTATTGGTAGCGACAAGTATGAATACAAATTGGGGTGGTTTCAAATTTTGGAACGTTATTTACAAGAATTAATGCGAATGCAACCCAATATTTGTATATGTGGAGACTTTAATATTGCTTTGGAAGATAGAGATATACACGAGAAAGTAAGTGTGAAAAATCACATTATGTCTTCTGATGAGGAGCGACAGGCTTTAGAGTCAATTCTCAAATTGGGTTTTGCAGATGTGTTTCGGAAATTCAATAAAGAAAGCGGGCAATACAGTTGGTGGGATTATCGGGCTGCATCATTTCGCCGTAACATGGGTTGGCGCATAGATCATCACTACCTGACATCGAATTTGTATGATCGCGCCAAAAGTTGTGTAATTGATATTACACCAAGAAAAAAGGAAAAGCCTAGTGATCATACCCCCGTGGTTTTGGAAGTCTAGAATGGCAATATGGATTATGGGATTATCTTTGGCAACTGGTGGCTAAAATTACACTATTTTTCTACGATCTGGATTAGCATCTAAACTTGAAAATAAGGGAAAGGCTTTGCCGTGAGCCTCAACTGAGCGGTTAAAGAATAAGGGTAAAGGAAGAAACCACTTAATACCTTCATGGTTGGCACAGTTGATTTTATAAAACGTCTAGTGAGAATTACAAGCTCTCTTTCCCTGTAAGGGTTTGAAAACTTGTCATAAATCATGATTTTGCAATGATCAATGTATTTATTAAGGGTTTCAGGAATCAAACCATAACTAAGCGTATAAAAGTCCAAAATCTAAAATTCAAAATCTAAAATTCTATGAGATTTTCCTTAACTGCTAATCCTATCCAAGCACGACAGACGAAACAAAAATTTGCCAAACCTGATGAGCAACTATCCTATGAATTAGGCAAAGCAGTGCAGGAATTACCTCCACTTTACACTCGATTATTAGCTGGAAGTATTAGTTTAATTGTTGTCAGTGCTATTGGTTGGGCACATTTTTCTCAGATAGATGAAGTTGCTGTTGCTAAAGGGGAATTGATTGCTTCTACCCAGGTAAGACCAATTACCTCTTTGGGTAGTGGTACGATTTTGAAAGTAAAAGTGAAAGAAGGCGAGCGCGTTGTTAAAGGCCAAGTACTAGTTGAGCGTGATCCTGATTTACAAAGTGTAGATGTGGTTCGCTTATCAAAAACAGCCAAATTAATCAAAGAAGACTTGCAAAGATTGGAAGCGGAACGAAATGGAGGGAAAAAAGCTGGGAATCAATTACAAGATGAACTTTTAGCGTCCCGTCTCGAGGACTATCAAGCCCGTCAGGGAGCAGCTGAAGCCGAAGCTAACCGCCAAGCAGCACTTACAAAACAAGCAAAAGTTAGACGAACTCGCTTACAAGAAAATTTAGTTAATGCCAAGAGTAGTTTAGTCAGTGCTAAGAAAAACTTGTCTAATTCCCGCACTTTACAAAAAAACGTAGAAACTAATTTAAAGTTAGCTCAATCCAGGGAAAAAGGTTTGCGAACATTAGTCTCCCGTGGTGCTATTACCAGATTAGATTATCTTGATGCACAGGATAGGTTAAATCGAGCAGAAGCCGAAATTACTAGGGCTAAAGATGGGGTAATTAATGCTCAAAATAAGGTTACAGAAGCTGATGATAAAGTTGCTTCCCTGCAAAAAGATATTGCTGCACAATTGGAAGAAATTAGTCAAGCAGAAGCTGCTGCTGAATCTGCACGCAAGCAATTGCAGCGTCTTAAGTCCGAACGTCAAAGTGAAATATTAACCCAAATCAATAAAAGAAAGGAAGAATTAACTACGGTTCAAGGACGCTTGGAGCAAGCTAGGAGAGAAAAAGAAGGGGAAAAAGTTAAGGCTCCAGTCCCAGGTACGATATACAAGATTCAAGCTACTAAAGGACCTGTGCAAACAGGAGAAGAATTATTGTCAATTTTGCCAGATGGAGAAGAATTCTTATTAGAAGTAAAAGTACTGAATCGAGATATTGGCTTTATTCGTGAAGGGATGAAGGCAAAAGTTAAAATGGCAACTTTCCCCTTCCAAGAGTTTGGCACAATTGATGGAAAAGTGGTGCAATTAAGCCCCAATGCAGTTTTAGATCAAGATTTAGGTTTAGTATTTCCTGCAAGAATTAAACTCAACAAGCATCATATTATGGTGAAAGGGCGGAAAGTAAGCTTAACCCCTGGTATGACAGCCAGTGGAGAGATTGTCACCCGACAAAAGTCTGTTTTGACTTTTATTATGGAACCTGTGACGCGACGGTTTAGTGAAGCTTTTTCTGTGAGATAAGGAAGCAGAAAGTATAGTTTGTATATAAAACGCAAAAGCCCTTGCAAGAATAACTTTTATAGTATTAATGAATTTAGAGTGGCTCAGGTCAGACTCGAACTGACGACCAAGGGCTTATGAGTCCCCTACTCTAACCAACTGAGCTACTGAGCCATGGGTCAACCATTTATAATGGTATCATATGGGTTAGGCTGTGTCTATATTTGGGAAGGAAAATTTTTTATTTTTTTTCGGAGCTAATAAAAAGCTGGTAAATATTTGAAAAGATAAAAGCCATGCTCCATAGGAGCAGCTAACGCGATCGCAAATTATCTGAAGTTATTGCTTAAAGATGACAAATGCGATCGCAGGCTTGGAACTTGCGGAGACATAGCAAAAGTTGCAGAGGATTATCTGGGAGCCTCAGCCCCTGGAGTCAAGGTTTTTTTGGACGAGTTAGACACTACAAACTCTTTTGGCTGTGGTCTGAAACATCACAATTGTGCCATCTTGATGAATATTTTATTCAACTGCAACTCCCTAAAAATCATTGGGGAGTTGTTTCATGAGCTAATTGGGTAAATCTAATTTCAATTCTGCGTCTTTGTTTGTCTTCTTTTCTATCTACTTTAGCGAAACCGCGATTTTGTGGTAGTAATAGTTGACCAGCAGAGTATGCCCTAAATGCAAGTTGTTTAAATCTTCCTGCTTTCTCTTGACTTTGTGCTTTTTTGAGCTGTTGAATTACAGCTAAGGCTCTCATGAACCCTAAATATGTATTGGAACCGGGGCACAAAACAGATACATTTTGACTTTGAGCAGCTACAACTTCTAACTTTTGATCTAAGTTACTGCGTTTAACTCCCAATTCATCGTGACACTTTAGGGAACCTAGTTCTTGTCCGTCAGTATGACCAATAACTTCAATAATATCTATCTGTTTTGGTAAATTATTTAATTGTAGTTTAATATCTTTGAGAATTTTTCCTTCAGTTTTTTTATTATTAATATCAATTCTTAAATTTTCCGGTCATTCTGCACTACCAGAAGTAAATTTATAGTTTTCTGCATCAATAACAATGATTTTCTGCTGATTATCTTCTGGCTGTTGTAATTTGTTTTGACGATTGAAACTAGGAATTTTGGACATAGTAAACAATAGCAGTAGTGTCAAAACCATAAAGGCATTGGACATCAAATATGTAAAAGGAGTCCAAATATTAAAAGTCTCTTGGTAGTCACTATTTATAATTTTTCTGGGCATACACCAACTATTATTAGATATGATTATCTATCACTATTGAAATAATTTAATATATTTTGTAAATTTTTTTGAATATGTTGCAAATTTTGATTATGCTTATTTATCCCAGAGGATAATTCTTGTAAAGATGAATTGTGAATATTAATCTGACTAGTATGATTAATTAAGGCTTCCTTAATTTCAATGGTATTAGTATTAAAAGTTTGGGTAGATGATATGAGGGAATTATAGCTATCTTCTAACCTGAGCGAAATCTGGGAAAGTTCATGATGATTATTTTGAACTAGATTTTGTATACGAGAGCTATTACTGTGTAAATTGTTAATCGCAGTTTGTATTTGCTGATTATAGTTAGCTAGTTCTTCTGTTGTACGATTGAGGGATGTGGATGATGTCTTCAAAGTAGAAGTAAAACTATAAAAATATCGGGTAATATTGGTTAGATTGCTCACTACATCATTCAAAATATTTGTATTTGTATTAATGACATTAACCGTGTTGTTAATTTTAGTTTGAAAATCATCTGTAGTTGTAACTATTTTGTTGTAAGAAGCTCAAATTGTTTGTTCCAAAATATTAATATTTTGGGGTAAATTGAAGAAGCATTGAATTAGCTCATCTACTTTTTCTGTAACAGTAGGCAATTCCAATAATATCTTACACTCATTATCTAAATAGTATTCTAATTTATTCAACATTTTATCCCTAGCAATTTCTAAATCATACACTGGATAAAATTTAGTCAGCACTACACTTCCAACCAAAGCAGTTAAGCTACTGATAAAAGCGATCGCCATGGAACCAATAATATCTTCTAGTGTTTTGTCTAAAGGTATTTCACCACCTGTATTTCGACTAAGCAAAAATAAATTGATAGTAATCCCAATGAAAGTACCTAATAAACCACATGACAACAACAGATTGGGCAAATTTCGATAGTATCGTTGATTTTTTATCCAATTCTGTAATGAAAGATTATCTCTAATGACTTTATCTAATATAGATAATTTATTGATTTTATATAATTGGTTATTTTAAAATATTCTCAGAAGAATATCTAGTTCGTAGGTAAGCTCCTCACTAATTTTATCTAACTGATTAATTTCTAACATCTGTTGTCTTTTTTTTTACCGTCGTAACATAATTTGAACGTCAAGGTAACAAATACTAATACAATCAGCCATGAAAGAAGTTGAGGGAAAAATATAGATAATACTAGTAAAAAGATGCAAATACTAATGACTAAATAAAACAATATGTTCTGACTAATCTGCATCATGATTCCCTGAAATCAAAGTATAAGTTAGTGATGTAAAATTTTGATAAAATTCAATTTTTGTTGCGGCAGTGATTATACTAGTATAATAGTTCAATTCTCATAGTACATTTTTTCTTGGAATTAATTAATATGATAACTGTATACAAATACTAGTATCAATGGTTTTGTGTCGCCATAAAGACAATATTGTCGCAGGTGTCTCTGAGAGGTTATACAATTATTAGGGAATTGGGGAAAGGAAGTTTTGGGACTACTTACCTGGTTAAATCTACGGATAACAATAATCTCCTATATGCTCTCAAACATTTTACTTTTCCTGAACATAACCCAAATAACTACGCCACAGCTAAGAGGTTGTTTCAGCGAGAAGTTGCTATCTTGCAAACATTGAATGGTAATGCGCAAATTCCCGATTTTATTGATTACTGGGAAGAGCATCAGGAATATTACTTAGTACAAGAGTTTCTTTCCGGGGATTTACTTAGGAAGGAATTGAAGGAGGATGAAAAATCAGAAGCCGATGTTGTAGAGTTTTTAACCGAGATTTTAGCCATTCTCCAGGTAATCCACGATAAAAAAATTATTCACCGCGATATTAATCCCAATAATATTATGAGGCGTAGTTGCGAACGCCAGTTGGTACTAATTGATTTTGGCGCAGGAGCTATTCGCAAATTTGTAAAAAATACAACATTAACCCAATTACAAACTCCACCCACGATTATTTATACTCCAGGCTATGCTCCAATAGAGCAAATTCAAGGGCATCCCGAATTTAATAGTGATATTTATGCGGTAGGAATTATTGCCATTCAAATGCTGACGGGGATTGAACCCCATGATGTTCAGATGGATGAAAATGGAGAAATAATTTGGCGTTCGCAACTACAGGTAAGCGAACACTTGGCAAATATTCTCACGACCATGGTACGTTATGATTATAGAAGTCAGTATCAATGTGTAGATAAAGTACTAGAAGATTTACTGACTGGATACCATACACCTACCCAAATACTTCCATCTAAAACTAATTTAGCTCCATCTCCGTCGTCATCAACACGTAACCCCATTTATGTAATTTTATTTTGTCTGCTGGCTGGTTTATCTACGATCGCTATTTTATCTGCGGCTGGGATATTACCAGTTAATCAACCATGTAATCAACAGCAACAAGGGAGGATGATATAGATATACAAAATATCCACAACTGTTTAAAAAATTGTGGATACTCACTTCAATCAGCTAATAAACTCTAATTTTATGTCTGGATGCTAAATTTTGGTGCGATCGGTCAAGATTTCATAACCGCTATCTGTAACCAATATAGTATGCTCAAACTGAGCCGAAAGAGAATTATCAACGGTTACTGCAGTCCACCTATCTGATAAAGTCCGGGTAAATCGAGAACCTTCATTTAAAATTGGTTCAATTGCTAAAGTCATACCAGCTCGTAATTTTACATTTGGCATTTCCTTAGTACGGAAGTTAAATACTGAAGGCTCTTCATGTAAATTGCGGCCGACACCATGTCCTGTGAAATCTTCCACCACGCTGAAACCATTTGCTTTCACATGGTCTTCAATAGCACCAGCAATATCTAAAAGGTAATTACCTGCTTTGACTTGTTCAATACCTTTATAGAGGCTTTCTTCTGCCACACGGATCAATTTTTGTGCTGCAGGAGTGACTTCTCCTACGGCTATGGTTATACATGAATCTCCGTGAAAACCTTGGTAAAATGCGCCAGTATCAACCTTTAAGACATCCCCTGTACGGATAACTTTTTTAGCATTAGGAATACCATGGACAACTTCATTATTGATGCTGGAACAAATGGAAGCAGGGAAGCCATGATAACCCTTAAAGCTAGGAGTAGCCTCCATTTCCCGGATACGTTTTTCCGCATAAGCATCCAAATCAGTAGTTGTCATTCCTGGCTTTACTAACTCAGAAATTTCTTTGAGGACGGTGGCAACAATTTTGGCAGATTGTCGCATAATTTCAATTTCCCGTTGGGATTTAATTTCAATTCCTCGACGTTGTCTTTTAGGACGATTTTCTTGAGCTGGTTGGGAAATTAAGTTGCTGAAGATGTTCATGGGATGTTAGTTAAGTTGTTTTTAGCTTAGAGCTTAGTTGTAGATAGGTTGTTTGCTTTTTGTTGAGAATCTATTTCTATATATATATATTTAAGTTAACTTATTTTGGCTATGGAGAAGTAAAATAAGGCGTTGCTGAATCAGGGGATGAATTAGGGTTTGAAACCATTGATAAATCGTTGAAAATTTAGTGAAATCATCCCCTGATTCAGCAACGCCTAAAATAACTATCATATTCAGCTTTATCGTGGTTTTATAGCAATAAAGGCTGTGTGAGCCTGGGGAAGATGAGATTGACCATACTTATCCATGGTTTTAACTACAAAACCTATTTGATTGAGTTCTTTTACCACCTCATTCCCTGAATCGAACCGTAAATGATGTATCTCATCTGTATGAATGTAGGCAAGGTATTGTTTATACCACTCTTTCATTAATGATGTACTATTTATCAGTACAGTTACTCGATCGCAAGTTTGCCAGTCATCCCTGCTTCTGTATGTCCAGCAATAGTACAACGTAGTTGATAATTACCTGGTTTCATGGGGACAAATAACCACTCGGCTGATGCTTGAGGCTTCAATTCTAATGCATGAATTGCTCCCTTGACTTCCAGATTTCCAGCTTCAACTTTTTGCGTCCAGATGGCATCAGCAAAGTCTTTAGCGGTGAAATAATGTTTTTGGGGACTGGGATTGTTAAGCTTTAATTTGTAGCGTTTTCCAGTGGTAAATTTGAGGTTGTTGGGAATAAATTTAAGTTCATTGGCTGTATTGCCTAAACTTACTGAAACTTCTATTGGTGGTTGCTTCAGTACATTACCCGGTGTTGTTGCAGCTAAGGCAGAGGTGTTACCCATAATCAATAAAGACCATACTAATACTGCCACTATCACAGTCCGTGAGGCAAAATTGTAGACATTCACCATATTACTTTCTGTAATACACTCTTTTAAATTTCATGGTTTTGGATAATCACAAGCTTTACCCCTATTTGTAACCTTGTTCGGCAATGATAGCGGGACCTGCGGTAACTACAATAATTTTGTTTGGATGTAATAATTCTCTTGCTACTCTATTAACTTCCTTGAGATTAATTTCTTGTATCTTCCCCGTGAAATCATTTATTTGTTCCGGTTTGAATCCGTACACTTCATTCATGAGGATTTTGTTGGTCAATTCCTCTGGCTTAGCTAAAGAAACATTATAGTTACTAATTATAGTACTTTTAGCTCCTTCCACTTCTCTTGCTGTCACACCCCGACGATGAATGTCTTCTAGTAATTTACGGGTGCTAGCGATCGCTTTTCTTGCATCTTCGGGAGCAGTTTGCATCTCAATGGCAAATGTACCGAAGTTTTTACCTGCGTGTACAGAACTGTAGATACCATAAGTCAAACCTTGGCGATCTCGGATTTCTGCACCTAAACGACTGGATACCGTATCTCCACCCAAAATTTGATTTAACACTACAGCTGCATAATATCTACTATCTTGACGTTTAATCCCTCTATGACCCATGTAAGTAATGGCTTGGGCTTTACCATTCACTACCGGATTTAACTGTATCAAGTGGTCGGGGATGTTCACAGTAGGATATTTCAGCTTAGGTACAGCTATTTTAGTCTTCCAACCACCAAGCTCTGCTTCAATTAGCGATCGCATTTGTTCCAGTTCAAAGTCCCCGGTAAAGACTAAAGTTGTACATTCTGAACGGTAGTGTTTGGCGTTAAAACTAACTACATCCTTGCGGGTAATACTGTTTAAACTATGGTTGCTAGGAAAGTTGTTTAGGGGATGAGATTTGGGATAAATTGACTGGACAAATGTTTTAATTGCTACTTCTGTGGTATCTTCGGAGGTCTGTGCTAATTTACTCAATGCTTGCTTCCGAGTCACTTCTAACTCTTTTTCAGGGAAAGTAGGATTTTTGAGAACATCACTTAGTGTTTTGACTAACACTGATAAATCTTTTGCTAAACTACTACCTTTAATTTCTACTCCCTCACGGTAACTCTTAAACTCCAAGCTAGCCCCTCTAGAAGCTAAATTATTTGCGATCGCCGTACTATCTTGTTCCTTAGTCCCAGTCATCAAATTTGCTGCTACTAGGGCAGCTAAACCACCCTTATCTTCTGGTTTCTCATTAACGGGAGTAAATTTTTCTAGTTGCGATCGCACAAGAACACTGCCAAATTGGCTGTTACCAGATTCCACAAGGCGATTCAAATCT
>CBZS010000538.1 GCA_000613065.1 Richelia intracellularis
GCTGGTTGTTCTACTACCCCTCCACCTGTTCCAATACCTGTCTAAGTTCCACTCCCCGTCTTACTAAAAGAGTCGCACCCATATTATTCTTATTTATCCATGATTGCTCAATGCAACCCATTGTTGCACACTCAAATCTTCAGCACGAACTTGGGGATTTATTTGTAACTGCTCTAATAATTCTGTCAAGCGCTCGCGTTCTATAATTGATTGCAAGTTATTACGTAACATTTTCCTTTTCGCTCCAAATCCCAACTTAACCAATGTTTCTAAATGCTTAGGATTGTTTGCAGGTATATCTATGTTCCGGGGACGCAAACTAACTATGGCTGAATCAACTTTTGGCGCGGGATAAAATGCTTTAGCAGGAACAATGGAAACCATCTCACATTCTGCCAGGTATTGCACCCTGATTGTCAGCGCACCACAATTCTTACTCCCTGGCTTTGCTACCAATCTTTGAGCAACTTCCTTCTGAATTAACAATACAATTAATTCATAGGGTTGGGGATTGGGTTGAGCAATTTTGCCTAACAACTTTTCAATAATTGGTCCAGTAATATTGTAGGGAATATTCGCCACTACCTTATTGGGGTTTTTGAACGGGGGAAAGCTCTCCAGAAGAGATGCTACATCCAAGGATAAAAAATCTCCTTGCAACAACAGAAAGTTTTCTTTTTTACCCAACTCCTTGGTTAACAACTTACATAAATTCTGGTCGACTTCCACTGCTACCAAAGACTGTACCAAAGGCAAAAGCCTAGAGGTAAGTATCCCTGTACCTGCTCCTATTTCCAAAACGCGATCGCGATTGAACTCACAACCTGCTGCTCCAATTATATCCTTGAGAGCACTCTCACTTTTAAGCCAATGCTGAGCAAAGTACCTGCGCGGTTTTACCATCTATAGTTCCTATCTATAAGTATTTAGAAGCTAAGCTTGACTATCTATTTCTTACTTATTTCTTACTTTTTCTACCATGTTTCAAGCTGCAAATGTACTATTTTTGGGTTATGGGAATAGCGAACGCAAATTCTGTCCCCTGCCCAGGTATGGATTGAGAAGTAATGTTACCCCCATGTTTTTCTACTAC
>CBZS010000539.1 GCA_000613065.1 Richelia intracellularis
TTCTCTGCTATGCACGGTTCTTTGGTAACTTCTTCTTTAGTACGTGAAACCACAGAGACTGAATCTCAGAATTACGGTTACAAGTTCGGTCAAGAGGAAGAAACCTACAACATCGTAGCTGCACACGGTTACTTTGGTCGTTTAATCTTCCAATACGCTTCTTTCAACAACAGCCGTAGCTTACACTTCTTCTTAGCTGCTTGGCCTGTAATTGGAATCTGGTTCACCGCTTTAGGTATCTCTACCATGGCGTTCAACCTGAATGGTTTCAACTTCAACCAGTCTGTGATTGATTCTCAAGGTCGTGTAATCGGAACTTGGGCTGACGTAATCAACCGCGCTAACTTGGGTATGGAAGTAATGCACGAGCGTAACGCTCACAACTTCCCCTTAGACTTAGCTGCTGGTGAGTCCGCTCCTGTTGCTCTAAGCGCACCTGCTATTAATGGTTAATATCTAACCTTCATAGTCAAAAACGCCTCCTGGAAATAGGGGGCGTTTTTTGTTGGGTAAAAGTATTGTT
>CBZS010000540.1 GCA_000613065.1 Richelia intracellularis
AACTTTGATGCTGAAATTTGAGTTTGCTCTGATTTACTGTACATAAGTACTAATAGCACCAGTATTGTTACTGGTATTGTTATGCATGGGTTTTGTGCTATTTTCTCCTTTTTTCTTGCATCTAAATATATTTCTCTGGTCTGATATTC
Source organism: Richelia intracellularis (assembly GCA_000613065.1). Classification (GTDB taxonomy): domain Bacteria; phylum Cyanobacteriota; class Cyanobacteriia; order Cyanobacteriales; family Nostocaceae; genus Richelia; species Richelia intracellularis_B. The sequence goes on from CBZS010000540.1 coordinate 150, forward strand.
CCACAGCAACTACTTTTTCTCTTTTTTCAGCAAACCCTAATTAGCAGTTAATGTGGAGGTTTTGAGTTATTGGATTTCAATGATTTAAACTTGTCCTACACTCATTTTGAAGTTTATGGTACTGTGAGGAAAGCTTTTGGGTTTTGTTTTACTAATCTGTAACTTATTCAGAGTAAGAGAGAATTACAATGCCCAGACTTTAAGGCAATGTATTTTACCTCTGACTGAATTGAATCAGAATATAATTTATTTCCAGACTCATAAACCAAATCTACTCACATCATTATAGATATCTTGAGATAACTTGATATTGAAGCCAGACAATAAACTTACTGATAGCATATAGGTTTTGCCTTAATCTGATACCAAAAATCACCTTTATTTTTACCTGCCAATCTTTATCTAATAACTATTCAACATTGACCGAAAATAATGGGATACAAGCCTACTCTTTCAATGGGAATAACTGAAAAGTTTTCCCTGAGTACAAGTTCCATCCTTTTAAAGCGGAGACAATCTAAAATCCAAAATCGGATAGCTTGTTACTGTAGCTAATTTAGATATTAGATTAAATTTGTTTTGCTTTATGCCTCATTCTTGGTATTTTAGCTAATTCAGAATTAACAATTAAAAGTCAAAAAATGTGTGGTTTGCGATAATTATAAAATGCTTGATTCCTGATATTGGGGCATCAGATCAATCACATTGTTCCAACTTGAAAAATAATCTATGAGCACATTTGCTGCTTGACCTGTAAACTCAACCCATTCTGAATGGGCAACATTTTCAGACATAAATTCCCAGGATAATTTGGTAAATTTAGGAGTAGCTATGAGAACAGAAATACTTTTTTCTCCAGAACTCGTTTGACCGTCTAGCCTCACCGCAGCAACGTAGTTAGTGTTAATAACAACGTCCTCTATCTTGATAAAACCCATAGCAATTTGCAAATTTCCAGATAATATAGTTTATAAATTTTAGCGCTGAAAAGTTGACAAATCCGTTACAGAAGAAACCTATAATTTATCTGAATTTATCAATTTTAAGAGCCAAGGATGGAACTATCAATCTGTGGTGGTATTCATCCCATTTGTAAGTTGTAGCTAGCTACAATTAATCAACTGAATTGTCTATATGCTTGTTAATTTAGCGATAAAGTTTAATTAATAAAAAACTAGCATAACTATAAGTTAAAAGAGAGTTCATTCTTATTCATTTCTCAAAAAAATCTCAACCATCGTAACCATAAATTTTCAATAGCCGGTATAACTAGGAACAAGCTTTTATCAAGAAATGTTGTGATTGCATATCTCTTTTATCATCAAAAGTGACTCCAATAACATAGGATAGATTTTCTGTTGTTAGCCAAGACACAGATAGAATTAACACATAAAGGGCATTTATTTAATTCCGTACCTTTTTCAGAGGAGCATGATATTTTCGAGAAAATGTTGTTAGTTGACACTAGCTCTTACATGGCTGCTGCGCCTACGACAATTTCAATGCGGGCGGTTGACAGTCAAACTCACCCGTTAGGGGATCGCTTGTCAAAATGTCTTCTCTTTGTCTCCGTGTCCCATTGCTCCCCTGAACCCTTCACTGTGCTACACTTCATCCCATTTTCAAATGAGAAACTAACTGAGGCTGTTTACCAGTGAGATTTTGCCAGCGTATTAAACCACGATGGACAAATTCCCGATTGCGATCGCCAATTAAACCAATACGTCCCATAATTTCACAAGTTGCCAGAATTTCCCCCTGTCCCATAAAGGGAGCAATCACCATATCATTGGGACTGGTATACAAATGCAAGAGGTAATTAACGATGCCCTCCACTCCTTCTACCTGAATTGGGATGGGTGGCTGGGGAATAGATTTCTGAGCAAATATGCCCACATAAATATTCCCCACCACAAACTCATATTGAAAATTCATCCGTTGCTGGCGACAAAATTGGTAAATATACCCCTGGGAACGCAAAACAGCCACAACCCTAGCTTTTTCTATCAAATAGTCGTGATTCCATGTAGATGATAAAGTAGCGAGCGCTAATGCTGCATGCTTAGGTAATATGTTGATAAATTCGCCACTAGTAGTATCTCCACTATAGACTCGGTGTCTCCCCAATACCCATTCCTGATTAGGTTCTGATTCTTTCGTTGCAGTAGATACTGGTGCAATTGTTAACTTAGCTTCCTGGGGAGCCATGATCTTTTTTAAGGCAATTAGCTGTAGCTCTTTTTGTTGAGCCTCGGCTTGCTCTAGGATTTGCTTTTGTTTTTCTATCTCAGCAACTTCTCCTCTCTCCTGAGCTGCTTCTAGAGACTTCTGTGCTTGCTCTAATACCGTTTTGACTGAACTACCAGCCCTAGCCACCTGCAATAGTTTTGTGGGACTATTAGCGATAGCAGTTCCTTTAATCATCTGCTTTACTTCTGGGACAATATCCTTGGCGATTTGTTTCCCATGTTGCAAGGTACGTTTGGAGTATCCAATTTCCTGGGCAAATTCTAAGTTTGTTTTTACTGGTGGTGAAACCGTTTCACTACCTCCCAAGGTATATTGATTGTCCCCTGGCTTGGCTTTCAAACCCATGTGTGTCAGGAGTCTATCCCTCTCTAACCATAGTTCTGCCCTTTCTAAAGCTTCTAACTCATTGCGGATTAAGTTTTCATCAATCTCTGCTAATCGAGCTTGTTCGTGATTTTCATACTCAACGATATGGCATTCAATTTCCTTGAGTCCCAATTGCTTATAGGCTGTAAGACGATGCAGCCCAGCAATTAAGTTAAATTGCCTATCTATAGTAATGGGATTTAATAAACCATTGGCTATAATTGATTCTTTTAATTGATTTACCTTTTCTTCCTTAACAGGACGACGATTTACCCCAACATGAATTTGAACTATGGTAATTTTAGGCATAATTAACTATTAGCAAAAATATTGAATTTATATATTCACAGTTCGATATAACTAATATATTTAATATTGTCCTCATTTATTTTGAACTTTTAGAGAAGTTTTGCCATTTTTTTTTATGTATGTTCTATAACCTTTTTATGTTTATACTGATGCTCAATGTAAACATAAAAACATTGACAACACATATTATTTATTAAAATATTTATTATTTGTTTTTTAATCAAATAAATACATACATTCAAATCATAGTATATAAACATGAAAAAAAAATAATAATTTGTCATATTTGATTGCATTCTTTCTCCTCATCTGTGGTAAAAAAGATATTTCTATATCTCATTGAATATAACTTCCATAAGCTATATTTTATCTTGTCAATCAAGAAACATTAATTATCGAAAATATCGATTATATTAAGGCTTTGAATCACACTTACGGGGGAACATAGGATTGAGTACACAGCTCGTCTACCAGAAACTAGAAGTCCTCCTTAGTCGCAATAACAGATGTTATATGCACTCGGGAGAAGCAAGCGATATAAATTACCTATGGTGGGTAGATTTACCGCAAAGCACTGCTCTCTGACTCATAGCAAAACTACTCTAAATAGAATTGGGATTCTACCTTGCATAACTTATGTGGTGAAATACTAAGATTTACTCTTTGATACTTAAGTATGCTATGGCCCCATAACTTTAGTTTAATGGGTGAGAAAATGAACAGATTAATATGTTCCATCAGACATAATTAAATATAGGGTTAAACCTTACCATCTATATCTATTTTCCCTTATAAGTATTCAGCAGATTTTATTCTAAAAGAAAGAAACTGAAGATTGAGTAAGCTTATACATTTTATCTGATAAACTTACTGAAAGACTCTACATTTTATCCCTTACCCATTACTTTCTTAAACATAGTAAGCATAATAGAATTGGAATCAAAATATGGCAGTAGATAGAGAACGCCAATTATTTCCATCATCGATTCGGTGGCGTATTATTGTAGGAACTTCAATTGCTGTAATAGTTGGACTAGTTTCTTTTTATAGTTTTTCTAAACTCAGATCAAATGCTACTAATCAAGCAGTAAAATCCCCAGAAAAAAGTCAATTACTCAAAAATAAATCTGCAAGGGGAGCAAGGATAGCTGTAACTGCTTTAGGAAACCTAGTTCCAGAGGGTGAAGTTACTCAACTATCTGCACCTAGTTCCTTAAGTGGGGTGCGGGTAAAAAGATTACTAGTAAATCAGGGAGATGAGGTAAAACCAGGACAAGTCGTTGCATGGTTACAGGGATATACAAAGGCAACAGCAGCCTTACAACAGGCAAAAGATAAATTGAAAGTAGCGGAAGCAAAATTAGCACAAGTTAAAGCAGGTGCAAAAACAGGAGATGTTAATGCTCAAAAAGCGACTATTTCCCGCCTCAAGCAGCAATTAAAAGGAGAAACCACTACTCAACAAGCTGCGATCGCTCGCTTGGAAGCACAAGTAAGAAATGCTACAAAAGAGAATAACAGATACCAGATTTTATACGCAAATAGAGCTATTTCAGCTTCCAACGCAGACTCTAAACGACTGCAACTAGATACCTTGCAACAACAACTCAAACAGGCTAAAGCGAATCTAGATACTACCCGTAATAGTATTCAGAATCAATTCAAAGAGGCTACAGCTAGACTCAATAGTATAAAAGAAGTGCGGGCAGTAGATGTAAATTTAGCCAAAGCTGAGCTCAAAAGTGCTATGACTGCGGTAACTCAAGCCAAAGCAGAACGTGATTTAACATATATCACTTCCCCTATAGATGGAAGAATTTTAAAAGTTCATGCGAAAACAGGAGAAGTTGTGACTACATCTGGGATTGTGGAAATTGGTAAAACATCCCAGATGTATGTAATTGCAGAGGTATATCAAACCGATATTGAGAATGTACGCATCGGACAAAAAGCAATTATTAGTAGCACAGCTTTCAGTGGAAAGTTGCGAGGAACAGTGAGCGATATT
>CBZS010000541.1 GCA_000613065.1 Richelia intracellularis
GACAATCAAGCTGAGGATCATGATATGGGATCCACAGAAAAATATACTTCCTGTGGGATTATTGATGAAGAAGATAGTGGGCAATTATTCTATATTAACTTTGCTAGTTCTTCTTATAAAACCAGGGATTTTATTGTTGATACTCTAATTCAAAGGTGGAAGATAATGACACCAGAACAAAAGTAGGATACCGAACTGATATAAATTAAAGTTGATAATAGTCGGAAAAGTAGTGGAGTCAGAACTCAATTTTTAAAAACGATGGTTGAGTTTGTTGATCTCCTAAATATACCAATTCAATTGCTTTACTATCTCCTTACCATAGTAAATACAATCCCATAGAGGGTTGTTGGGGTATTCTTGACCAGCATTGGAATGGGGCGGGCGAAGCTTGTTGATGTTGAAGTCATGCTTTCCTGGCTTTCGAGTATGATTTGGAAAGGCTTATATCCTATCTTGAGTTGAAGTAAAACTGTTTACCAAAAAAGGATTTCTCTAACAAAGAAAGCTATGAAACAAGTCGAGTCTAGATTACAGCGAAATCCAGTGTTGCCGACATGGGATATCTTGATTCAACCCCTTTAGCTGGTAATTTCTTTTTCATAAATAATCTTAGACAGGTATTGGAAGAGGTGGAGGGGTAGTAGAACAACGAGCTTTGAGAAGTTGCTTGCTCAAAGGAATACCACTAGAGTACAAAGCCAGGTGATTGGGTTTATGTTCTTCTTGTAGATGAAACAGCCAATACTCATCCCAATCGCCACTGATGTATAAAGAACCCAGGGGTAAAACAGCCTCAGCACCCCTCATGGTCCATCTAGCCCCAGTGATATCCATCCTGTCTGTAATCCGGTGGCGACAAGCACCCTGAATAACTCCCGTGGCCATGGGCAATCCAGCTTTTAAGTAATCGTGATATTTGAGGTATTTGGCATTGTTAAGTAAATATCTAGCACAGGTATCCACGGCTTTACGTTCTTGGGGGGTGAGTTTGGGTAAAGTCGCACTCCGGGGCATACCTGGGGCAACTGAACTTGATTTACCTTAAAGGATAAGCTGTAAACCTTTACTGCCCCAGGCTTCAGCCTGTGTTGAAGTCTCAGAATAAAAGACAAATACAGCTTTCCACAAATACTCAATCACATGGATAATATCCCTGTCTTAGTACATGAGAGAGAATATTGCTGTGCTGGTAGATTAAACTCCCCATCCAAAGGAAATAGGGTATTTATCTTTCTTCCTCCATAACCAATTCTATTGGCGATTACTGTGCCAAATAATGTGGTCAATTTCCGCGACAATTTTTTCTTGTGTGTTCTGTTTACTGAGTCTGTGCCTGCACACTCTCCCTCTATTTCATCTTGACTGCGTTTATCAAAATATCTTTGTTTGTAACAACCGTCTCAATAGTTCGTATCCATTCTCAAGTTACTTACTCTCTATCTGGGAGTGTTCTAACCCACAAATGCTGTCTGAGTCTAACCAAGTAACTATCTGTTCAAATAGTTCTCGTGCTTGTGACCAAAACATACCTTGATTTGATCTAGATCCTTGCATAGGGTGTGGAACTGTTCCTGTTTTTTCACTTTTTACAAGCCAATTGCATCAAGTAAGTTTTTGGCTGTCAATACTACTCTGGTTGACTTGTCATTTATTATTCTTATATCATACTTAGTATTACCAAAAAAGTCGCACCCATTTGATTAGTAAATGTCTTTGGGTCGTATGTACTTTCCTCAAATACTTCTACTGCTATTGGAGAAGCTTTCTCATTACATAATAGCCCAAATACTATTTCTAATTTACCACGTTTTTTCTCACGTTTATAACCATATTTTGCTAATGGACAAGCTTTTGCTTCTAAATATGTAGAACTAACGTCATATAGAACCAAACATCCTTCCTTCTGATGAAGTTTGGCAAGATGATTTTTAATTTCTCCTTGGCGTTCCAATAAAAAATCCATCGCCCAATATAATTCATCCTGAATCGCTCCTTCTAATCCTAAAACTTCCCCTAAACTGGAGAAACTTTTGGCGTTGCTAATTTAGAAGCTGGTTTGACAATACGCGCCACTATCATAGCCTCAATTATTTTTATTATTCTGCTGTTTGAACTATCAATTAAGGTATGTAATCCTAATTTTATTAAGCTTGATAGTGTTGCCGCCACATGACGATCAGGACGGCTACGAATGATTTTAAATATTTAGAAGAAATCTTCTACTGCTTTACCCCCTTTAAGCAGAATTTTTAAATCATCTACCTTTTCCGAAGGCAGTTTTGAAACATTCCCAAGGGTACGGTTACGAACTTTTCCGTCCTCACCGTATGACTCGCGAAGCAGAACGGCTGGAGGAGAGTTTCTGTTAGGAATACGTTCTATATACATGACTACAATTGTCTCATCTCTATCCCCTCAACATATTAATAAAATATTTAATTATATGGGTGCAGGTATTTTTTGTAAAAACCCTCAAGCTTTGGAAGGTTAAAGCTTAAAGGTCTGTTTAGTAGATATGCTCCGGGGGAACTTCAGATTAATGGATAATATTGGTGATACAGATAGAAAATAACAACTTAACACGAGTAAATCATGCATAGACATTGGAAAGATAAATTCTATCTATACACTAACCTACTTGGGCTTCTGCTGTATGACCATTCCTAATTGACCATGCTAACTCGAGTAATTGAGTCCAACGTTTTTGCAATTGTTTGGGGGTACATTTTACTGCTTTAGCAATTGATTGGTCATTTTGCTTGGCTGTTTTTAATTGTAGAATCTGTCGTTGCTCTTCTGATAAACATTTAAAAAGTTTTCCCATTGTTGAGAAGAAAGACCTAATTTTTGTTCTAAACCTGCACCTAACCATTGATGAACTAATTGCCATTGATGCTGTCTGGCGAATTTTTCTACATGGTATTTAAAGCGTTGTTGTAGATAATCACGTTGACGATTAGTTAAACCAAGAAATTGATCGATTTCTGGTGCAGATAAATCCTGAAGTTTGAGAACTAAATAATCAACACAGTCATTTTGACCTTGGGATTCTAGATATTTAATTAATTCAGAAACAATAGAGTTGCGTTCTGCCTGTTCTGCGGGATCAAAATTTGACTTGGCAACCATTTGCGATCGCACTTGTTGTACTGCTGAGCTCCGCAAGTATGATTCTGCTTCTTCACTTTTTGCAGATTCTACTGCCATTTCGATATCCACAGCAGTTTCTTGGGGCTGACGACGGTTAAAACCTTGGGCACGGAGAATAATTAATTGCTGGTTAGCACCACCAGGTAGATTAATGCGACGCTTGGCATAATGTTCGGAGAATGCCATATATTCTGCCAACTCTAGTTGGGTGCGTGGAGTGTAATTTTCCGCGAATTCATTTTCGCGACGGAAAGCCTTAATTGCTTCAATATAAAATGCTTGTAAAAAGTCTTCAATCAAATTGTAGCGAGCATCAAAGCCTAAATGTAAGCCAGGAACGCAAATGTGGCGATATACCATAGAACCTAAGCAGCTATGTAATTCGACCCTTCCCCTTTTAGAACCTAATTGATAGTAACGGAGGCATTTTTGTAAGCGATGACGGGCTAAACTCAATTGCCAAGACTGAACTTCTCCAGAGGTTTGAATGCGGGAACTTTTATTGCAAATACGAGTTACTTCTTTAGTAATTCTCTGCGCTAAAGCTTTTACCCCAGCGGATGAAGCTTTTACTTGTGCTTCTATTTCTTTGCACAATAATTGTTGTAAAAACTCAAAGTTTGATTCTGATATTTGTTCGGTTGCAACTTGAGAGTTAACGGTATTTTGTGTGGTAGGTAGATTAACAAGATTTGTTTTCATGATCTTTTTGAAGAATGGCATTGCACCGTCACGACAAAGCAGAAACAACTGGGGCATCTCGTCGTTCTTCTCTTGGAGTTGCCGTAACCACTGCTCACATTTATGAATGTAAAAAATATTCACAAGTTCCTGTGGCAGTCTTGTGTCGGTTTTTGACGTGCAACTTGATCGAAGGTGGCACAATTGGATTTTTTTTTACAACAATTCACCAAAATCCTATGTATATAAGGACTGATGACAATTTCGAGTATTGAGATTTTAGACCTAATAAATATGACAATTTTCAAACTGGAGTATTTCTACCATGAGTTCTAAATACAAATGGTGTTCATTTTGGCAAAATCGAAATATATTACAGCCATGGTGTAGCTTCTTCCCAAGCTAAACCTTTACGTAATAAGCTTGGGTGTTCTTGGGTGAGGTCTAAAATAGTAGAAACTTGGTATGTGGGTTCCTCACCACTGTCCACTATGACATCAACTAATTTATCCAAACGATCAAATAAATCAAACCTAGTCATAGGTAATTCTGGAATTGTTTCTGTTTGCTCTTTTATATAATCTGTAGGCACATGGGCAGAAGTAGAAATAATCGGATTTCCCAAGTCTGTTAGTAATTCCAAGCAAATTTTGCTATCAGGCACTCTGATTCCAGTAGTTTTACGTTTGGGACTTTGCACTAATCGTGGTGCCAACTTTGTGGCAGGTAGTAAAAATGTGTAAGGTCCAGGAATCAGACGCTTCATTATTTGATAAGCACTATCGCTGACAAAGGCGTAAGTTGCTACATTAGAAAGGGATGGACACAGAAATGTCAGTGGTTTATCATTTGCTAACTGCTTGATTTTACGAACTTTTTCCACTGCTGACCTAGCATTTAAATCACAACCGATCGCATAAACTGTATCAGTAGGATAAAGCATGACTGCCCCGTTTTGCAGAGCTAACTTTATTTCCTCTATACGTTGGATTTGCGGGTTATCAGGATGGACTTGGACAATATTTGCCATGGGAAAATAAAAAAGGAAACATATAGGGGTAAAGGGTAAGGGGAACTTATTGAATCATGAGGGGTTGCATGCATAAGTGCGGGATGAATTAGCGTTTGAAACCATTGATAAATCGTTGAAAATTTAGTGAAATCATCCCCTGATTCAGGAACGCCAATCATGAATGTTACAAATGTATAAATTCACCAATAAATATCTATGAATAGAGTAGCTTATCTTAACTGCCCAACGGGGATTTCCGGTGATATCTGTTTGGGAGCAATCATCAGTTTGGGTGTTCCCGTAAAATATATAATTGATCATTTGAATAGGTTGGGGATTGCAGCAGAATATAAGCTGTGGGCAGAATTAGTACTGCGCCATGGACAGCAAGCTACTCAAGCCCATGTAGACTTACTTCCCCACCATCATAACCACCAAGAACACCACCATGGGCGGCATTTACCGGAAATAGAAGAAATGATTCTCCAGGCAAGCTTACCACCCAGGGCTGAAGCTTGGAGTTTACGGGTGTTTAGACAACTAGCAATCGCAGAAGGGGCTGTCCATGGTATATCCCCAGAACAGGTGCATTTCCACGAAGTTGGAGCGGTGGATGCAATAGTGGATATTGTGGGAACTTGTCTGGGTTTAGATTGGTTGGGAATTAGCAGCAATCCACAAGGTTTACCCATACTCTATTGTTCACCCTTACCTGCCGGAGGAGGAACAGTAAAGGCTGCCCACGGACTCATGGCTGTTCCTGTACCAGCAGTATTAAAGCTTTGGGAAATGCGGGACTGTCCGGTATACAGTAATAATATTGCTAAAGAATTAGTTACCCCCACTGGTGCTGCGATCGCTACTACTTTAGCTGTTGATTTTGGCGAACCTCCAGCGATGACAATTAGTAAAATTGGTTTGGGTACGGGCAGTTTAGATTTACCTATCCCAAATATCCTGCAATTATGGCTAGGGAACACTTCAGATCATCTCCCAACAGCAAGCAGTAATTTAGAAACCATATCTGTACTTGAAACCCAACTCGACGACTTAAGTCCCCAAGCCGTTGGTTATGTATTTGATGCATTATTTGCTGCGGGTGCGGTGGATGTATTCACCCAAGCCATTGGCATGAAAAAATCTCGCCCAGGTTTTTTGTTAACTGTCATCTGCCATAAGAAAGATATTCAGGAGTGCGAGCAGATTTTATTCCGGGAAACTACAACTTTAGGTATTCGTCGTTTTACTCAGCAGCGTGCTGTGTTGCATAGGGAAATCCAAACTGTGAAAACTCAGTATGGTAATGTACGAGTCAAGGTAGCATGGCAGGGAGAAAGGGAAACCAAGGAAATTATGAACGTCCAGCCGGAATATGAAGACTGTGCCGAAATAGCTCGTCAAAACAGTGTTCCTTGGCAAGAAATACAGGGGTTGGCACTACGCCATTGGTATTTACAACAAAATTAATGCAGAAATCATTATTCGCTATCGCTAAAAAAACTTTACGTTGGTTAATCTTGGGGGGAACCCTATTTTTTATTATTAAAGCCTTAAAAAATAATTGGCAAGAAGTCGCAGCTATTCATATTGATAATATTGGCTGGTCGATTTTAGCGCTCGCTACCGGTATTACTTTAATGGCACATATTTGGGCTGGCTGGGTATGGACTTGGGTTATCAAGGAGTTATGCCCATCCATCTATGCTGCACATTTTATTCAAGTATATTTAAAAACTAATATTGCTAAATATTTACCCGGAAATATTTGGCATTATTATGGGCGAATTGTTGGGGCTCGAAGTGCTGGAGTTTCCCTCAGTGTGGCAACCTTAAGTGTATTATTAGAGCCATTGTTGATGGCTGCTGCTGCTTTAATAATTGTGATTTTAGGTAGTCAATTTACAAGGACTGATAGTAGTATGATCTTGGCTGCCCAAGTGACAGGTTTATTAATCACACTGGCTGCTATACATCCCCAGTTTTTAAACCGTATCCTACATTCACTGCAAAAAGCAAAGCAGAAAAAAGCACCCCAGGATTCTGTATCTATAACTCCTGTCAATCTAAAACGTTATCCTTTTATCCCCCTATTAGGAGAATTTGGATTTTTGGGTTTGCGTAGCAGTGGGTTTTTGTTAACTATATTTGCTCTTCAGCCCCTACACTGGCAACAAATACCTTTAATTATTGCCGCTTTTAGTTTCTCTTGGCTACTTGGTTTGGTAGTTCCTGGAGCGCCTGGTGGTTTGGGGGTATTTGAAGCAACTGCGATCGCTATGTTGCAAAGTCATTTTTCTATGGCAGTTATAATCGGTGCGATCGGTATGTATCGTTTGGTAAGCACCCTAGCAGAGATTATTGCAGCTATCCTTGCATGGTCTGATGAACGCCTGACAAACTAGTAATTCTGTGTATTTTGAATCAGTAACTAATAACATTAATAAATATTGTTATTCTCTAGTCATGCCTGGAAATTCACCTTTAATTGCGAAAAAACATGATAAGCATCAGGATCAAATTGTAGTTTTGATTTATCTATCAAGCCTGTATTTCGCTTTGCGGGAATTAAATTATATTCAACATTCTCAGCATATATAGTAAAGGTAATATTAAAAAATTCCAGGAAATTAATAAAGAAGTTACATTCTTTCTCTGGATATTTTTCATAGAAGCGAATTAAATCAGCAATTCTCATTTCCAAATGACTGCGAGAATTTTTACTGATTAAAATTATCTTAAGTAATAAAAATACTAGTGTTAGAGGATGACCTTGTGAAAGTATGAGAAGAAAAAGAGGAGAAGGCTCTGTCTTATTTTCTGTTGTCAATAAATCAATTACTCTATTACAATATCTTAAGAATAAGTCGTTATTAATTTTTCTGTTGTTATACTCTTTTCTCCAAGGTATAAATTTTTCTGTTAAGCATTTTTGTAGTGTGTCTACTACTTTTGGCTTTTCTAAATAAAATATTAAGTATTTATTGAGACTAAGCTTAAATTCTTCAAATATGATGTCTTTTGTTTGATTAATAAATATATTAGCTATATTCCCATAGCTAAACATACCCTTTTTAATCACTATTTCCTTAATTAAACGTAAAACATCATCTCCCAGTAAAGTAGGATTTTCATAACGTTTATTAGCATAGTTATTTGACTGAGAGCGAGCAGTATACATTGCTAAATCAAATTTAAATTTATCTTTCATTTGTTTAGCAATTTTTCTTGCTAATTCTTGCTGTTCCGGGGGATTGTCTTGGTCTAAAGATTGAGCATATATCAAAAATGAGCTATATCTATCTACCCAATAATTATTAGTATTACTATAATGTCTTTTCGCAAATAAATTTAGTTCTTGATAGTCCTTACTTTTGATAAAATTTTCCAACCAGCCCCGATAAATTATTAAATCACTAGGAGAATTATCATTACCCTCAGGCTGATAATTTGCCAATACAGAAATTAATTCCTCAATGTATTTGTACTTCCTATTGCTTTCCCAGTTATTAATTAGAATGTAGCAGCATCGTTTAAGTGTATGGCGGAAATCAAGTTCATTATTATGAGAGAAATATCTATATAAACCGGTAGATGACTCTAGTAAAAGTTCTGATTTCAAACTATTAATAAATAGGCGTTTGAATTCCGATAGAACATCTTCCGATTTCCATTTATTGATGATGTGCAAAAAAAAATCATATATCATCTCTTGGACATCATTTATACTTAAAGATTGTATATAATAATCTACAAAAGATGAATTTAAATGATTATTGGTTAGGCTATTATTAGTCATTATATTACTCAAGACCGAAAAGACTTAGGTCTACTCGATATATATTATTCGCTTAACCTTGTTTGGACAACAGTATCAATACATATTGTTCCTATCTGGTATATTTTTACATGAACTTAATAAATTTACGCAGACTTAATAAAAATATATTTGTTTTTTAAAACTTTATCTCAACAAGAACTCGGTAATTACTTAGTGACTGGCATCACACACTAATTGTGTACAAGAATTGGATTATAGAAGCTATTTGCTATCTTGATATTGAAGTTTAAAAGCTGTAGTCAAGTCATTGTGATGGCAATTGAATATGAAGCTGCATATAATAGAGCCAAGCAAACCTGATCGCTTTAAATACTCATGAGCCGCCCATTTAAGATTGAGAACAGGCAGAGCGAAGAAGAACTAAAAAAACTGGTACAGACAACCAGGTAGGGAAACCAGAAAGAAAAACGAAAAATCAATCATGATGCGATCGCAGCACTCATACAGGAGTAAAAAACAGGAAAAGGGTTTAGTACCTATGGTGGGATAGTAGAATGGTTGAAAAAAGAGCATGAACTTGATATTGAATATGGAACGGTTTATGCATTGGTTCTATATCGATTGGGAGCAAAACTAAAAGTACCACGTCCTCAACGCTACAAACAGGATGAAAAGCTGGTATCTGAGTTAAAAAAAAACTCGGTATCATTCTCAATTGTCTAGAAAAACATCTAGCACAGGGGAAGTGCGTTCATTATTTGTGTCAGGATGAAACTAGGGTTGGATTGAAAACCCTCACAGGAAAAGTGATTACTGCTTCTGGAGTAAAGCCAACTGTTGACGTTAAAATTGATGCAATTGCAATTTTACAATAATTTACAATCAGTTCAGTATACGCTCCCAGAAATACGTCGAGAAAGCTAATGCATCATATAAATTTATCTGTTTATTTGTGGATTAGTTAGCAATCGCTAGTTATGGGGAATTATTAAATAAGTGAGTTTTTTACTTATTTATCAAATTTTTATCATCTTTATGCTGTTTACCTCCGTAAAAATTCTCGGAGTCAGCAATGTTGATCATAGATAAAGTTCAACTGGATAAATATTTCTGGTGCAGATATGATAAAAAAAACATTACAAAATATACACGCTCATTTTTCCCGCCAATATACCTAATTATCCCAATCAACTTCTTATACAAAAAGTTAAAGCTAAATCTAGAACCAATAATATTTAAGTATGAAAGCAATTATGGTAGTGGGAACCACATCCCACGCAGGAAAATCACTGATAAGTGCAGCTATTTGTCGAATTTTGTCACGACGTGGTTGGCGGGTGGCTCCCTTCAAAGGACAAAATATGGCTTTAAACGCCTATGTAACCCCTAATGGCGGAGAAATTGGTTATGCTCAAGCGGTGCAAGCTTGGGCTGCGGGGGTAGTACCATGGGTGGAAATGAACCCTATTTTACTTAAGCCCCAAGGTGATATGACTTCCCAGGTCATTATTAAGGGTAAGCCTGTGGGTAAAGTGAGTGCGGTTGATTATTATGAACAATATTTTGAGTTAGGTTGGCGAGCAATTGAGGAATCCCTGCAATATTTAGGTTCAGAATATGATCTGCTAGTTTGTGAGGGGGCTGGTAGTCCAGCAGAAATTAACCTCAAACATCGAGATCTTACAAATATGCGGGTAGCAAAGCACTTAAAAGCTTCCACCATACTAGTTGTGGATATTGATCGCGGTGGGGCATTTGCGCATATAGTAGGGACTTTGGAATTATTAGAGCCAGAAGAGAGAGCCTTAATCAAAGGAATTGTTATTAACAAATTCCGGGGGCAACGATCGCTGTTACAACCAGGAATAAAATGGCTAGAAGAGCGTATAGGTATTCCTGTGTTGGGGGTAATTCCCTATTTAGAGCATATGTTTCCTGCGGAAGACTCCCTAGATTTATTGGAACGCAAACCAAAAAAAATTCAGAAAGAACTCAACATCAGTGTAATTCGTCTACCCAGGATTTCTAACTTTACTGATTTTGACCCCTTAGAGTCAGAACCCAGTGTGAGAATTAAATATCTCAGTCCTAAACATGACTTGGGTCGTCCTGACGCTGTAATTATACCAGGGACTAAAACCTCCATCCCCGATTTGCTATTGTTACAAAAAACCGGGATGGCAGAAGCAATCCATAACTATGCTGCTGCCGGTGGTACAGTTTTAGGCATTTGTGGTGGGTATCAAATGTTAGGTCAAATGATTGCGGATCCTGAAGGAGTGGAAGGACACGCTGGTAGATATCAGGGATTGGGGTTGTTGCCGATTAGGACTGTAATTACCGGACAAAAAGTTGCTCGTCAACGTCAGGTTACTTCAAATTGTCCCCAAATGGGTCTCCCAGTACATGGTTTTGAAATTCACCAAGGACGCTCACGGGTAGAAATACCAGCCATGGGTACGGGTAATCAAGAATACCAACCCTTGTTTGATGACATGAATTTGGGCTTGGTAGATAAATGCCAATCGGTTTGGGGTACTTATCTCCACGGTATCTTTGATAATGGACCTTGGCGACGGGCTTGGTTGAATCGCTTGCGCCAACAAAGAGGATTAAAATCTTTACCTACTGGTATTGCTAATTACCGAGAAGAGAGGGAACAACTTTTGGATGCTATTGCCAGTGATGTGGAACAGCATTTAGACTTAACTCCATTGTTATAGTCTGTTATCACTGAACATGAGTGTTATTATCCACTTTTTACCAGATGATGTCACCATACATGCTGAAGTCGGCGAACGACTACTCGATGTTGCCGAAAGAGCTGGTGTATCTATTCCTATTGGTTGCTTGATGGGTTCTTGTCATGCCTGTACTGTAGAGCTAGAAGACGGAGATGTAATCCGTGCTTGTATTAGCCCTGTACCCCCAGGAAAACAAGAACTGACCATCAAATTATTTAGTGATCCTACGTGGTAATACAGAGGAATAGATTTCCCTATTACCTAATTAAGATCGCCTCTGCAAAGCATAGTCCCGGAATCGATTCATATCAGCTTGGATGGTGGACTCGACTATATTGCGTAGGAATAAGTTATCCATAATTATTCTCAAGACACCAGGAATAGCATATGCAATGGTTAATTTGACAATACTACTACCATGGCGATCGTAAAAACGTATAGCCCCTCGATTGGGTAATCCATCAATGGATTCCCATTCAATAATTTGGTGAGGAATCACTTTGACAATTCGGGATTTCCAATTAAATTCCCAAATCCCACTTTTAAGAGTCCAGATCGATATCTCAGGATCATCTTCAGGAATTTTGACTGCATCAATCCACTTCATCCACTTAGGCATTTGTTCCAAATCAGACCAGAGACTCCATACGTAATCAATGGGAACCTCCACTTCTACCTGCACGCTGTGTTCTAACCAATCAGACATTTGGATTTGAAATTTGTATTTGTGGATTTAGATGATTGGGGTTAAACAAAAGCCCATATAAAATTTGAGTACCAAGTATTACCCCATAATTATTGTTTCATATTCTCTAAAATTTCCTTGGCTGCGCTTCTTCCGGAAATAGTTGCCCCTTCCATACTATCGATATAATCCTGTTGTGTGTAACTTCCGGCTAAAAAGAAATTAGCCACAGGAGTTTTTTGTCCGGGACGAAAAACATCCATTCCTGGAGCTTCCCGATATAGAGATTGAGATAATTTCACCACGTTATACCAAGTCATGCTCAACTCCCGGGATGAAGGAAATAGTTCATGGACTTGCTTGAGAACGTGTTGAGCTATTTCCTCGTTGCTTTTTTTAATGAATGGATCTCCTGGTGTCAGAACTAACTGCAAGAGGGAACCTTCCCCTGGGCGATAATAATCTGCCGGACTCGTTAAAGCTAAATCTGCAAAACAAGAAAAATCTGCATCCGCAGTGTACAGTAAATTATCAATTCCCACGGCATGGTCTAATTGTTGACGTTTTTGTGCATCTTGTAGTTCTGTTACCCAGCCGTCAAAACGAAGTTGCACAGTTGCCACAGGTACAGCTTCTAATTTATAGATATTGTCAAATTCAGACCATTTTCGCCATTCCTGGGGTAATAGGCGATGAATACCGGGAATATCACAAGCTGCCACATAAGCATCAGCAGTAATATTTTCTTCTTCATCCCCATTTGCCACAACTATTCCCGTTACTTCCGTCTTTTCTTCTTGCTGTTGAAACTGAATTTGACGGACTTGACGACGAGTATAAATCTTTGTTCCCCTAGCTTCTAAATATTCCAGGATGGGCTTATGTAAATACTCGTAGGGAGAACCTTCCAACATCCTTAAAACAGAAGCTTCTGTTCTAGCTGCAAAGAACTGGAAGATTGTCAGCATACAACGGGCGGAAATATTTTCACAATCAATAAACCCCAGGGCATAAGCAATGGGATTCCACATTCGCTTGATACTGTTGTTATTACCACCATGACTGCGAAACCAATCTGCAAAGCTAATCTTATCCAAATTACGGATACTTTTCATGGCTCCATCAAAGTCTACTAATCCTCTCACTACGGGACTAGTAGCCAATGCCAAAGCGTTTTGAGCTTTGTCTGGTAAAGATAGTTGTGAGGTGGTAAAAAAAGCTTTTAAGCCGTTGAAAGGTGCACCTGTAAAAAAGCGAAAATCTAAAGTACCAACCCGTCCACCCTGATTAATAAAATTATGGGTATGCTCTTTCAAGCGTAAGTTATCTAATGCCCCAACCTTTCTCATCAAATCAAATAGCTGGTAGTAGCAACCAAAAAAGACGTGCAACCCCATCTCAATATGATTGCCATCACCATCTACCCAGCTACTAACCTTACCACCAATAAAAGGACGAGATTCAAAAATCTGTACTTCACAACCAGCATCAACTAAATCTACTGCCGTTGCCTGTCCAGCTAGTCCCGCGCCTATAATTGCAACACGCATTCCATCGTTCCCTGTGAACTTTCTTTACAAATTGTAACTGTGTAGGTGTCGGAATTTGCTAATCAAATCTAAAGTATCAAGCTGTACTTACATAAATCTACGCATTGATACATTCAGCAACGCCAAAATTTTAATACATACCTTTACCTTAAAATTAGACTTTTTAGTGTACCGGGAACTTAATAAATACTCAATTAGTCATCTAGGTCAATTATATCAATAAATACTTTAATTAAGTTTGTTCGTCCAGTAAATTAAAGTACAGCAATCAATAAGCACTTAAATTATGCTATACCAAAACAGAATTTGGAAAATTTCTGCCACGGGTATGGTCTTTTTTACCAGTATTTTCACCAGTACTATTTCAATCGCAGCAGAAGAAGGCTCTCTCCGTCAAAGTCAAGTAGGTAGTCAGGAGTACATAATTGCCCAACGAAAATATCGGAACCGTCGATATATATTCTGTCTGAGGAGAGCTGAAACCAGGCGAGAACGAAGAATATGTCGGAGACGTTTTGGCAAAAATAATGACAAATTACAATAGACATGGGAGAAGGGGGTTGCATAAGTGCGGGATGAATTAGGGTTTGAAACCATTGATAAATCGTTGAAAATTTAGTGAAATCATTTCCTGATTCAGCAACGCCGAATAGGGAATTTGATGCAATTTGCAATCTTGGGTAAATTGACTTTTGTCATGATACTATCCCACTAATATCAGAAGGTGATAATATGCCTCTTGAGTCAGAGGGCTTATATCATCTGATGGCTGGACGTTTTAAAGGACTGAGTAATTTGGAGCGGTCTTTGTTTGAGGATATTTTTCCGAAACCGCCAGAGAAACGCGAACGAGAAATGCTACATTTTTCATTTCGTTATGTACTCAAGACCTTACTGTATATATTGATAATCAGGGTGTCGTTGGTGTGACGTTCCAAAAGGAGAAATATGGGATCAAACAGCTCTGCACATCGATGGCTCAAACGTTGGGCAGTTGGACCGGAGGTTAGAGGCTTTACAAGCAAGAATATTGGGGATTGGACAAGATAAAGGGTTAATCCACAGGAGTTATGGCGCGGTGGACGGGTCTTTTTCCCCCTGGAAAGGGGGGTGGTGATGGTGTTGCTTACGGTGGAAAAGGAAAGGGTATTTTTATACACATTATTACTGAAGGCTCACGAATCCCTTTATCCAATCGGATCACACCTGCCAATGGTAGTGAAAGAGATCAGGTGATACCACTTCTAGACAGTTTAAAGGTTAAGACCAACAAACGCGGTAGACCTCGTAAACCCCTGAAAGTGCTTGCTGCTGACAAAGCCTACGATTCTAAGGATAAGCGCGCTGCTTTACGTAGACGTGGTATTAGGCCGCAATGGCCCAAGGGGGTTTGGAAGACAAAGAAGAACAAGGGCAGACCCATTAAAATTTCCGTCCCATCTGACAACAAGAACCTTGTTTCCCATGGTTTCAAAAAAAATACCGTCGTCTTGTTGTCAGATGGGAAAGAATTTCAGCTTGTTTTGATGCTTTTTTGTCTCTTGCAATAATCCATATTTGGATTATTGCAAGAGACAAATTAGTGGGATAGGTTCATCGAGGTAGTCCAACCAGTCGTAGAGTGCAGTATGGGATTGTGGCACGTAAGTGAAGATGAAATTCATGCCAAATTCCAGGCAATAATATCACATCGGTTGATGACTATAGAGGTCATCTCCTAAAAGTGTGACGGGTTGATTTTTCAATTCTCGGGCATAGTTAGTGATTCATCGTTTAGCAACTGCGACTTCACAATATTGTTTTTGACAACCATCTTGAGGAGTCACAAATTCAGGGGCTAAGGAAATCACTTCGGACTAGCTTGGTGTAACAATTACGGGTAGAATCGCGCTATGAAAGTAGGAGATGGTGCCGTTTTTATGTGTGCGACTCGAACAACATTCACAGTGGATGGTTTGAGAACTACAATACTGAGTGTCATCTAACCCTACCAACAAATGCCCACCCAGAGAATGATAGGGTTTTAGGTATGCATCCCTCTCCAATCTACGGTAAATCCAGGTCAACACACAAAATAATTGCCTTGCTGCGATTCTATCAATAATATTCCGAATTTGCAGTGTTGTTGGCATTTGACGTTGGTGTTCCAAAAACGATTCGCACTCCATAAAAAATACTGAGAATG
Organism: Richelia intracellularis; assembly: GCA_000613065.1. Lineage (GTDB taxonomy): Bacteria > Cyanobacteriota > Cyanobacteriia > Cyanobacteriales > Nostocaceae > Richelia > Richelia intracellularis_B. The sequence continues at coordinate 15,789 of CBZS010000541.1, forward strand.
CTGCCAGCACGGTATCTTTAATACTTTGATACTATACCGGGTTCCATTGCTGACTTGTCTGGGGTTTTTTATTATAGCGACCGCCTTAGTGAGAAATTCGAGCATTACCCCAAAGTTCAGTGCCATCGCCTCCATTTCAATGCCCCTGAAGAGATACTCTTTTATCCTCAAGCTAAACTGTAACCGTTGTCAAAATTTGAATTTGGAATTCCTGTCTTAAATGCGATCATAATGCCCAACTACGCATAATATATAATCATTTGGGTGCGACTCTTTTAGTAAGATGGGGAGTGGAACTTAGACAGCTATTGGAAGAGCTAGAGGGCTAGTAGAACAAAGAGCTTTGAGAACTTGCTTGATCAAAGGAATACCACTAGAGTACAAAGCCAGGTGATTGCGTTTATGTTCTTGTTGTAGATGAAACTGCCAATACTCATCCCAATCGCCACTGATGTATAAAGAACCCAGGGGTAAAACAGTCTCAGCGCCCCTCATGGTCCATCTAGCCCCAGTCATATCCATTCTCTCTTTTATCAGGTGGCGACAAGCACCCTCAATCTCCTCCGTGGCGATGGAGAATCCAGCTTTTAAGTAATCATCATATTTGAGGTCTTTACCATTGTTAAGTAAAAATCTAGCACAGGTATCCACGGGTTTACGTTCTTGGGGGGTGAGTTTGGGTAAAGTCGCACTCCGGCCCATACCTGGGGCAACTGAACTTGAGTAGCCTTCAAGTATAAGCTATAAACGTTTGCTTACCCAAGCTTCAGCCTGTGTTGAACTCTGAGAATAAAAGACAAATGCAGCTTTCCACAAATACTCAATCACATGGATAATATCCTTCTCTTAGTCCATGAGAGAGAATATTGCTGTGCTGGTAGATTAAACTCCCCATCCAAAGGAAATAGGGTATTTATCTTTCTTCCTCCATAACCGATTCTATTGGCGATTACTGTGCCAAATAATGTGGTCAATTTCCGCGACAATTTTTTCTTGTGTGTTCTGTTTACTGAGTCTGTGCCTGCACACTCTCCCTCTATTTCATCTTGAGTGCGTTTATCAAAATATCTTTGTTTGTAACAACGGTCTCAATAGTTCCTATCCATTCTCAAGTTACTTACTCTCTATATGGGAGTGTTCTAACCCACAAATGCTGTCTGAGTCTAACCAACGAACTATCTGTTAAAAGAGTTCTCGCGCTTGTGACCAAAACATACCTTGATTTGATGTATAACCTTGCATAGGGTGTGGAACTGTTCCTGTTTTTTCACTTTTTACGAGCCAATTCCATCAAGTACATTTTTGGCTGTCAATACTATTCTGGTTGACTTGTCATTTATTCTTCTTATATCATAATCCTTACTACCAAAAGAGTCGCACCCTAATCATTTGATTAGACTCTCAAGACTTTACCCTTCCTCTCTTTCAGAACCTAGTGTAGTTTGCGGGACTGGGAGACTTCCCGCAAGAGTTGTTAAAATCTTAAACCTACTCCACCTTGAATTGAGAGAGCAGTGCTACTACGATTACGGTAAGCATCGAACGCAATAATAGCATTGCCGAAAATTACAGTATTGCTATTAGGAACCATGTAATCGACTCCGGGCTGTAAAGCAAAACTAATTTTATTACCCACAGGGGAGGATGTATCACCACTGGCTAACACTAAACCTGCTCCCAAATAAGCATCGGTTTGCCAATTTAGGGGTACATCATAAGAGACAGTGGGAACAACTGCGGTATTTTCACCAATTAAGGCTTGAGCACGGAAAGAAACAGGAGTTTTTAACAGTTTGTAACGAGCCGCAATAACTCCTCCTACTTGGGAGTCTTCAGTAATTCCTACAGTTGCTCCCACACCTACATAACTCCCATAGGCAACTTGTGCTGATGCTGATTGAATATTACAAGTTACAGCTAAAACGCTAGCCGCTAACCCGGAGATTACAAGTCTTTGATTATACTTATTGCTCATGTCCATTGCACTCCTCACACTACTCTCCATTTGATTGGAGATTTCTTTATTAGTGATAACTCATCTTTTCTATATCTTCTATTTTGGACTAAGAGAACAAAAATATCGAGTCAAAGGCAGTAAGAAGGAAGAGAGCACCGTGAGTTTTTTCAGGTATGGGTAATTCGGAATCGCCCATTCCCATGTTCTAAAACAGATGAGAGACATTGAGCATTGAGCAATAGCAAATCTAACTTCCTAATTTTCCATATCGTTGTTTAATTTCTTCAATATCAAATAACACTACAAAATTTAACCCTTGTGACTGGTATAACTCTGCTCCACCTTGCTGGCGGTCTATCAGTGATATTATTGTATCTACAGTATAAGCAGCATCTCTTAATCTATTCACAGCCTTCATTGCGGATTGTCCCGTAGTCACCACATCTTCCAAAACCACCACCTTTGCACCTGGTGTTAAACTGGGACCTTCAATGTAAGCCTTAGTACCATGTCCCTTTGCTTCTTTACGGATAATTAATCCTGGAATGGGTCGGTTTTCTAAGGCAGAAACTACACTGACAGAAGTCACAATGGGATCAGCACCCAGAGTTAAACCAGCTACAGCTTCAGTATCTGTAGGAAGCAAAGATAACAACAAACGACCAATGGTTAAAGCACCTTCAGGATGAAGAGTAACCTGCTTTCCATTAATGTAATAAGAACTCTTTTGGCCAGAAGACAGGACAAAATATCCCTCTTGATATGCCAATTGGCAAAATAAATCTAGTAAATTGTCCCGCAGAATATTCATATCGTTAGTAGTTGTCCATAAGCCCTGTCTGGTGGACTTCTCAGCTTTATTACTCATCACAAAAGGTCAAAAATTGTGCTACACCAAAGGTTAAACTATTAAAAGTTCCGATCAATAAGCATAGATTAATATTCGCACAAACTATATAGGAGTAATTTTAAAGATGGGTTTAAATTTACGATTCATGGGTGGATTCTGCATATTAATGGCTGCTAGTATAGGCTTACCATCAGTTGCACTTGCAGAAACAGAAACATATAACTATCAAACACCAAATGAGATTTTTGAAAGAGCCTTTTTCAAAAATAATCCCAACTTTTACCGCAATAATAGTTTAGGACGCGACTTGGACTGGATACTTGGGCCTGGCATATCCAAAAATTATTTCCCAGAAAATGAAATGGCTAGAGATGGTGAATTGGTAAATATTGTTTACCGTGACATTATGCAACAACAGGTAGGTAATGATCCTTACATTCGTACCCGTGACTTACCTAATCCCTACAATTCTTCTGTCATCATGTCTCCCCGTATGAATCCTGAACAACTAAAGGTAGGTACAGAATTTCGTTTTGAGGGTGATATTACTCCATAACATCTTCTTCTACCCATACTTCCATAACATAGGGAAGATATGGTAGTTGGCACTATAAAACTTCACCTTTTCCTATAGGTTATTACTCTCCAGAATTGGGAGAGTAAATAAAATGTATGACTCTAAATTGTAGACCCTGACAGGATTTTCATGATTTTAGTTCATAGGTTTTTTTATCACACATATTGTATGAACTTTCACATTCAAGAAGCGCAAGGAGCGAACAGTCCAAGCAGGGGAACGATTATAAGTTTAGAAATGATTGAATTTAACCTGCATCAAGGCAAGACTACACATTGATTATTTAC
>CBZS010000542.1 GCA_000613065.1 Richelia intracellularis
TGAATTTAAGATACTTTAGAAGTCATCCTACAAAATGACATAATTGTTTCAGTTTGGTAATGTTTGGGGTTGCAAGATACTCGTAATGAGCCCCAGTCAGTTTTCTCGTGGAGTTCATGAATTATTCGTAGGGATTTAACAATGCTAAAATCCTATTCATATGCCACATTCTTTTTTCAATCTTGTACTACCCTCCATCCCAAACCCAGTTTTTTACATATATGGTAATGGACATATTGGTTAAGATGGCATTTTTCGGCTAGAAAATTGTCAACATTCATGCGTTCCCTTACGCCTTTACGGCTGTCTGTGGCGTGGGGTTGCTCGTCAACTGTCAACAAGGAAACGTTCTAGTTCTCTTGGCTATTCACTCAACCCATAGCACCTATGCCAGCAATATCCTAGCAGTACACCCCGAGAAAACCTGAGGAATACTCAGTTTAAGGGAATAGCTGTTTTTTCTCAAATTTATCTTAACGGAAACACACGTAATAATGCTACAGTTCAAGGTAAAACAATTACCTATGATAATATGTATCTAATTAGTTTTAATATCCGTTCACTTAGTTTTTGCTGTTCAAAATCCGGAAGTTGCGAGCTTGTTGTTCTAATCTACTAGCTAAGCGATCGCAAACTTGGTTGCATAATTCAAAAATCATCTCATCCTCTACTCGATAGTAAGCAGAAGTTCCCTCACTCCGACGACTGAGAATACCAGCTTGCCACATCACTTTTAAGTGCTTCGACACATTAGCCTGAGAGGTTTGGGTTGCCTCTACCAACTCTTGTACGCATTTCTCTTCATAACGCAGTAAATGCAACAGCCTCAAGCGCATAGGTTCGCTTAAAAGGCTAAAGTATTCTGCTACTTGTTGCACCACTTCTGTTGGTACAGGCAACGTTTGTTTCATCAGGATCGATCCGCAGGAGACACTTGGCAAATAACTTAGGTCTGTATATATAGATTAATACAAATTAATACTTAATCAGGGTTTATTCGCATTAAAGGTTGACCATATTCTACTGGTTCGCCATTTTCAACTAAAATTTCCATCACCTGCCCGGAAACTTCAGCCTCAATTTCATTCATTAGCTTCATTGCTTCAATGATACACACTGTTTGATCGCTACGCACGCGATCGCCCACTTCCACAAATGGGGCTTCTTCCGGTGCTGGTGCGCGATAAAAAGTTCCTACCATAGGAGATGAGATGTCTACTAATTTGGAACTAGTGGTATTCGCTGTTGATGATTGATGTGAGCCGTTGCTAACTTTATCAGTATCCAAACCATTACCTGTATCCCCCACTGTATCTGCAGTTGTAGCAGATACAGTGGGCAAGCCAGAAACAATCATTCCAGATGCAGCTATCGGGGATGTAGATTGCTCTTGTTGTTGAAAGCTTACGGCTTTCCTAACTGTGATTTCAAAGTCATCACTTTTTAGGGTTAATTCGGCAATATCAGTATTGGCAATGGTTGCTAGCAGTTGGCGAATTTCATTAAAATCCAATGACACTGTTTTTATAACCTCATGAAATCTATTTTTTATCAGTTCATCTACAAATCTACATATAGAAGGTAAATAAGAACATTAAGCTCTACCTAGTATAAGTCTGCGGAAAGCAACATACCATTGATAAAAGCTCAAAGCTATATAAAGTAACACTTTCTACTTCCGCGTAGCGGTTCTATTGTGCAGAAACTGCCCTAGAAACAATCAAGCAGATAAGCCAAGTTTAACTCTCTTCCTTACTCCTTATAGATAGACTTGATTCAGGGGTGAGGTGAGTTTATTTTATCTGCACCTCCCTGATTCATCGTTATTTGAAATATTGTACTTAGTCTTTTTCCCTACCTAGATAAGTATCATTACGGGTGTCAATTTTAATCTTTTCTCCTTGAGAGATAAATAAAGGAACCATAACAGTAGCTCCAGTTTCTACTACAGCAGGTTTGTTACCACCTGTTGCTGTATCCCCTTTAACACCAGGATCAGTATGGGTAACCTCTAATACTACCGAGTTGGGTAATTCTACTTCTAGCACCTGATCATTCCAGCGTACAACGTTAGCTTCCATACCTTCCTTAAGGTACTTAACGCGATCGCCAATTTGTGATTCAGTTAATCTACTCTCTTCGTAGCTTTCCATATCCATAAAGACGAAATCTTCTCCCTCTTTATAGGTATGTTGCATGACACTTTTTTCCAAAGTGGCTTGGGGAACTGTTTCCCCAGCTCGGAACGTTCTTTCTACGACGTTACCTGTCTGGACGTTCTTTAACTTTGTCCGCACAAAGGCGGCTCCTTTTCCTGGTTTAACGTGGAGAAATTCCACTACGCGCCACACAGACCCATCGATTACAATTGAGACACCGGGTCGAAAGTCGTTGCTGGAAATCATGAAGCTTTAAATTTTTGGAAGACAATCGGCATTTATTGTACCCTTCAAAAGGAATAATTTAGTCATTAGTTGTTAGTTATTTAGTTTGTCACTAGAACAATAAACGATAAAATGTGAGTAATATCAGTACTCAATGCCGAATTACAGAATTTATTAAGAGTTAATGGTCTATGTTTGGTGATTGATAGTTGAAAGCCAAAATCTATTCCCTTTATCTCTCCCTGATTTATAATGCCTGAGCTTGCTGAATTTACTAGTCCATTGCATTAATTTCGATATTTCACTGTAGAGGCATCTTGACCGTCTTCTGGAAATAAGGAGTATCCTGTCCTCATTCCTTAGAAATACAGAACAAGATGCTCTCACTCTTTGAGCCCATGAAATTGAATGTGTTCGAATACCGGTTTACTGGTGTTCCACGACATAAATTATACAGAGGAGCATCTCTGAAGAATTTACATCCGAAAAAAACTGGTATCCGGCATAGCCGAATTTTGGTGAATGCCGAGGACTTATAAGTTCCCGGTAGATTGTCTACACTAATAACTAAACTGAAGTTCCCCCGGAGGATATGTACTAAACAGACCTTTAAGCTTTAACCTTCCAAAGCTTGAGGGTTTTTACACAAAAGAGCTGCACCCATGTAATTAAATATTTACTTAAGATTTTGAAAGGAGATAAATCAGCGAATTGTAGTCATGTATATAGAACGTATTCCTAACAGAAACTCTCCCCCAGCCGTTCTGCTTCGCGAGTCATACCGTGAGGACGGAAAAGTTCGTAAACATACCCTTGCCAATGTTTAAAAACTGCCTTCGGAAACGGTAGATGATTTAAAAATTCTGCTTAAAGGAGGTAAAGCAGTAGAAGATTTAGAAGAAATA
>CBZS010000543.1 GCA_000613065.1 Richelia intracellularis
GTTGAGGATTGATTCGGTGTCAGATGATATATTACCTTGACTGGAAATAAAAGAGAGTGATCGCAAATCTAAGTCATAAACTAGATGATTCTTTTCTATCAGGAAAAAGTTCTTTTGCTCTAGGTTTAATTTTGACTCTAGTTGGGGTATTTCTGAGGTTGTAGTTTCTGGGTCTGTTGTATCCTCACTTGG
>CBZS010000544.1 GCA_000613065.1 Richelia intracellularis
AAGTGGTAACAGGTGAACCACTCCAATCACTGGTGTCCTGGTTTTAAATAATTGATATAAATCCACGTCTTTATAACTATGGGGAAGAATGCATGACTTTTAATTTGTATCAGGAATTAGCATTGATTAACACTGTAATTTAGTCTTCTGAGTTCTTCTGGAAACCTCTTGTAGCTGGTTAATACTCATTTCCTGTAAACCTAATTTTTATTTTCCCATTCAACAATTTTTGAATTGGTTGCCTGATGACCTCCCCCTTAGGGTAGAATTTCACTTCAAAGCTCCCATAAGATATGTTAAGATAAAACTTGGCTATTAAAGAGGAGTTTGCTACTCATAGCAAGTAGAGTTAAGGATAATATTATCCTAAGTACTGTCTTGTTAATGAGAAACTTGTCTTCACCTGAGGCTTAATCCCAGGTTGAGTCAAAGCTATATGGTTTTATTACCGCCTTTGGTGGCGTTGCAGTAGCGCGTTTTCCTAAGGCTTGCAACTTCTCTACACATGCCACTGACACTTGGTAAACAACCAAAATATTCTAGGTAGCTAAGACTTAATTCCCAAGAACAATTGGTTAAGGTTGTCACAAGTTTCTGACCGAGGCTGCTTGCCACAGGGTAAATTGAAAACGCGGACGCTGCGGTAAAATAGAATACCAATAGCAGCAATGATACTACATAAGTGCCTAATTTTACCCGAGACACTTTGATTTTTCTCTCACGGAGATATTAGCAAGGATATCATAGCATAATCCCTATTTTGAATAGGGCCCATGTTACTTAGGTGTGCAAATCTTAAGGAGAGAAATTTGAGGTTGAGTAGGTCTGAACCGACACCAGGTTTCCAATCAGTCAGCGATTGCTGAAAATGACTAACAAATGAGGAAAAGCGGAAAATAATATATTTTTAAATATGGGTGATAAGCCAACAATTGCCATTTCTCACCTAGGTTGTGAAAAAAATCGCATTGATACAGAACATATGCTGGGTCTGCTTGTAGAAGCTGGCTATGGCGTAGATAACAATGAAGATTTAGCAGACTACGTAATTGTTAATACTTGTAGCTTTATTGAAGCAGCGAGGGAGGAATCCGTCAGAACTTTAGTAGAACTGGCGGAAGCCGATAAAAAAATCGTTATTACTGGCTGCATGGCGCAGCATTTTCAGGAACAGTTATTAGACGAGTTACCGGAAGCAGTTGCAGTAGTTGGTACTGGCGATTATCAAAAAATAGTTAACGTTATCGAAAGGGCAGAGCAAGG
>CBZS010000545.1 GCA_000613065.1 Richelia intracellularis
ATTAGAGTATCAACAATAAAATCCCTGGTTTTATAAGAAGAACTAGCAAAGTTAATATAGAATAATTGCCCACTATCTTCTTCATCAATAATCCCACAGGAAGTATATTTTTCTGTGGATCCCATATCATGATCCTCAGCTTGATTGTCTCCTCTGGTTTTTCCACCACGAGAATAACCCCCGATATTAACCGTAGCTTTGCAATCCATGCTTAGTCCTTTGACTTTGAGGCTTGTTTGTTGATTGCGGCTCAAATTCTTTGATGTTGTTGAAGATATGATCCGTTTGTGGAATTTTTTTTGAGGTTTGGCTTTTACTACTTTAGGAAGACCATAGCCCATTCGACTCAATACTTGTGCCATTGTACTGGCGCAAGGCAATTGCTCCTGGCTAAATCCCTGTTCTTTGAGTTTTTCTAGTGCGGATGTTGCTGTTAAGCGGGTATAGGCTAAGGAAGTTTTAAATGTTGGGTCTTGTTGAGAATCAGATTGTGCAATTTGTCCCAGGGATAATGCCACAACAGAAGAGGTTGTTTCTCCTGGCAACCCTTTGGTGTGCGAAAGGCTGATTGTAATCCCACACAGATTATCCCTGTTCTTTTTTCCGCTAACCCTAACTCTATATTTTTTCTACCCCAACCCAATACTGTTTGTGCTAACCTTGCTCTACCTTGGCAATATTTCAACGTCATCTGAGCTTGAAAGCCCGGACGTTCTACTCCATTCATTTTCCATGCTGGCAAGCGCAAGTTTTCTATTTGTGATCTTGTTAATGATTTGGGTTCCTCTGGTGGGTCTAGCATACTCCAAAATACTTGCCCCTGTTTTTTTACTCATCAACATTACATGTTATTTTCATTGGTAAATTCTTTCTTATAAATCACCTAAGTTCCACTCCCCGTGGGACAAAAAGAGTCGTACCCTAATCAAATAGATAAGGTTAGCTCGAGATTTGGCATTAAGAGAGTAGTCTGGGTCGGAGACCGTGGAATAATTATTCAAGCAAGGATGCGAGAAGACTAAAAAGATAAAGAAGGTTTAGACTGGATTAGCGCTTTAAGAGCGAGCGCCTCAAATCAATAAATTAGTAGAACAATCAGCTATTCAATTAGCTCTGTTTGATGAACGAAATTTAGCATAAATTAAAAGCGAAGATTATCCAGGGGAAAGATTAATAGCTTGTCTAAATCCTTTATTGGCAGCAGAAAGAAAGAAAAATAGAGAATAATTATTACAAGCAAGAGAAAATGAATTAGATAAAATTGTTGCAGCAACTTCGAGAAAAGCTCGTCCACTAAAAGGCGAGGATAATATTGGTGTAAGAGTTGGTAAATTTATTGAGATACAAGAGAACAGTTTTTCTTGTCAGATAAATCAGTCAAAAATTGATGCAAAAGCAGTATTGGATGGTTTATATATTATAATTAGTACATCTTTGGATGAAGAACCTTTATCTGCTACGGATACGGTAAAAGCCGATAACAATCTCTCACAAGTAGAACAAGCTTTCCGTAGTTATAAAACTGTTGATTTAAAAGTTCGTCCAATTTGCCACTATACAGCCGAACGTGTAAAAGCCCATATATTTCTATGTATGTTGTCTTATTATTATCTATAATGGCATATGCGATAAATTTTAGCTCCAATACTTTTTGATGAAGATGATTGGGAAGCAGCAGCAGCGAGAAAATAGTCTGTTGTATCTCCTGCCAAAAAGAGCGAAAAAGCTAAAAATAAAGCTAACAAAAAGCGTACCTCAGATAAATTGCCCCTTCATAGCTTCCAAACTTTATTGGATGATTTAGCTACAATTGTTAAAAATACAATTTCTACAACAATTGGTAGTAAATCCTTAGTTTTTGAGAAGATTAATCAGCCTACAGCTATACAACAAAGAGCAATAGATTTACTCGGAATTAGCATGATTTTTACCCATTAAGATTGGACTTGAAATCTCTGTAAGTCTCACTATTCATAAATTTTATTTTTAGTCAAAGGGTAATATCAGATTAATAATATATATGATCTTTCATCCCTGCCATTGGTGGGGATATTGGTACTTGATTAATATACTAAAAAAAGTCCCCAGATACTATCTGGGGAAACAAGGTTGTTGCCATTTTGCTGTGTGTCTTTTGTGCAAGACCGCACTATTAAGAATAGCAACATTCCTAAATTTAGGCTTGCCATTTTGGCAATAAAATTATTTGAATAGGGATATTCATTAATTTTTATATCCCAAAAATACTATTTATTAATTCTTTGTTATTTATCAGAAATTCCAAATTTAATCATTGACAATAAATTGAGCATTAGGAATCAAAGTATGGGGATAATAAGTTTCCCTTGAAACCTGATTCAGGAGAGAATTATAAGGATTTAATCATCCATAGGGATTGGGTTTGATAGCCAAACTTTTGATATAGATTAATTGCAGGTGTACTTGTTGTAAATACTTGTAGTCCAAGTTGCCGATCGCCCCTTTGTTTTGCCCAGGTTTCTAAATGTTGCATGAGGGCTGTAGCTAGACCCTTGCGACGGTGTTCCGGAACAACATAGAGTAAAAAAAACATGGGCATGGCGATCGCCATGTATTTGATCTATAGCATTACCAGCCCACAAACACCCCACGACTTCAGGTTTGGATACACCAACTAATTCCAAGCACCACAAAGGTGTGTCATGGGAAAAATACTGCTCGACGGTTTGTTGTAAGTGTGAAATATTTTGCCCCGCAAACATTTCACTATAAGTTTGCTGCATGAACTTCAGCAATAAGGCTTTATCTAGGGCACAACCGCGACGAATTTTATATCCGGAGGGTAATTTCAAGGAGGAAAGGAGTGAATAAGGGAATGGGGGAAAGAGCTAGATACCTTAACTCTTACCTGATAACTGCTCGCTGGTAATTGGTGCTGGTGAAGCCATATCTGAAGGCAAAAAGATACGAGCACTGACAGCTACCAAGGCAAATAAAAATGTGAGCACTACAAGGAAGGGAATAATATATTGCCGAAATATAGCCATGTGTTTAGGTTGTGGGGAATTGATAATTTATCATAGTTTGTTAATTTATTTTAATATGAACTAGTAATGGGGGAAAGGATCGAAGTTCGACTATGCTCATTGCTTAAGCAATATTGTTTAAGTATCCAATCAACCAAAGCATAGCCAAGCCAAACAGATTTATCTAAAATCCACAATTCAACGTCGATCGCGTTCTAAATCAGCGATCGTTCTCTCCCAATACCAGTTTTCTGGCATGCCTGGATATTCTTGCTTAACTTTATTGACTAGTCTGTCTGCTGCATTAATATCCCCAGCTAACAAATTCACGAGTTTATTTTCTAAGCTAGGATTCAGTGTCTTTGGAGGTGGGCTATTGGGTACATTGGAAATTACTCCACCCACACTAGAAGAATTAACCCCAGGAAATGAGGGAGATTGGGATTGTTGTTTCCTCAGATCCCAGAACAAAGCATAGTAAACAATTGCAAAGATAATAATTAGGCTAAACGTACCCAAAAATGTCAGTAAATTGAGGGGTAAAAACCCTAAAACCAACTGAGAAATAACATAGCCCAGTAATAATCCAGTAATAAAAAGAATAAATGTGGCTGTAAAAATAACTACTTTGTGTCCCATAAGTTTTGTTCTTCATCTGTATTTCCTGGTCTGGGGACTGCTACTGGTTGTTGGTTCCAAGGTGCAAAAAATGGTAATAAAAGCATTCCTGGTAATGCAGCAAAAATACTGATAACAAAAAACATTGACCAGCCAGTATTCTTTGCTAATATCCCTGCGGGAGCAACTAAAATATCACGGCTCACAGCCATAAAGCTAGAAAGTAAAGCATACTGAGTCGCAGAAAAACGCTGGTTACACAAATTCATCAAAAAGGCAACAAAGGCGGCAGTTCCTAAACCAGCACAAAAATTTTCAATGTTGATTGCCACCAGCAAAAACTGATAGTTTTTACCAACATTTGCTAATATCAGATACGATAAATTACTGAATGCCTGTAAAGCTCCAAATATCCACAAAGAGCGATTAATACCAACTTGGCTGAGAAAAGCACCCCCTGCTAAAGTCCCAACTATAGTAGCAATTAAACCCATGGCACCCTGAATTGCACCAATATCTGTTTGAGTAAACCCTGTTTGTAACAAAAAGGGCGTGGACATATTATTTACAAAAGCATCGCCCAATTTATACAGGACGATAAAAAGTAGAATAAAAAAGGCTTGGACTACACCCCGGCGCTGAAAAAATTCCCCAAAGGGTAATATTACCGCTTCTGCTAGGGATGCAGGAGGATTTATTTCCTTCGGTTCTGTTGCAAATAAAGTTGCCAAAATACCAACTACCATACACCCAGCCATTAGCAGATAAACTATTGGCCAAGATATTTTGTCAGCAAGGATTAATGCTAATGCACCAGTAAGTAAAAGTGCAACGCGATAACCGACAACATAAATCGCTGCACCTATACCCATCTCTAAGGGTTGAAGTAAATCAGTACGGTAGGCATCAACTACAATATCTTGGGATGCACTTAAAAAAGATATTGCCAAGGCATTGATAGCTAATAATTGTAACGCCTCTTTTGGTTGTTGCAAACCCATACAAGCGATCGCTAACAATAAACCGATTTTCAGTGTAATTAACCAACCCCGTCGCCTACCTAGAAATGGTAACGTAAATCTATCTAATAAAGGCGACCAGATAAATTTTAAAGAGTAAGGCAAACCTACCAAGCTAAATAAACCTATAGCTGATAAATCAACGTTCTCGACTGCCATCCAAGCCTGTAGTGTCTTAGTTGTTAAAAACAATGGCATTCCGGAGGAGAAACCCAACAGCAATATCACTGCCATCTTCCGACTACGAAATACTTGCAGTAGGGATTGGATTGTATGCACCGTTTTTTACTTCTCCTTGCCCGTAGTAAACTGGTAAATTGGGCCTTGCTGAATCAGGGGATGTTTTACTCAATTTTCAACGATTTCTCAATGGTTTCAAACGCTAATTCATCCCGCACTTATGCAACGCCGTAAATTGCAGCTATCTTGACATAATTTTGGTGTCATTTCACGCCAAGATGCCTAAAAGTTTACTTCTGTCTCAACATGAAGAGTTAACGACTGACAGGAAGCAGGGAATTAAGAGGGGGTAAGAAGGAAGTAAAAATTTGTACAACCACCAACTCTTTTTCACATGTTTTCGGTGCCACTCCCATACCAAGGCTTTGAACTCTATTTGGAGGTAAAAACTCCAGCTCTGAATTCCTTATCAAACTTAAGGAACAAGTCGCGTCACAGATTTTGTATAAATTTTACCTCCGAAAAAAGCCAAACTCACAAAGAGGTAGGGAGCGGGAGAACAGAACAATTGCCAACTACCAACTATAAAATTGAATATATAGCTGGTCTATTTGTGTCGCACTGTACTAGCTTACTATTCATGGTGGTGATGGTGATGGTGATGGTGATGATGATTTGCTAAATCTGGATTGACTGCTATTCCTTCTGGTGAAAGTAATATCTCAATTTGATTATCAGCCCATTGTGCAGCCATGGCTAGAAATTCTGAATGGTCATTCACACAAGGCATTTGAAGATAATTGACATCAGCATACTGTTTTTCTAAGTCGTGAATAATGTGGTGTATATCCAAAAGGGTCTCATGGTTTTCTGTAGCAAAACCAATGGGCATAAACATAATTGCCTTTGCACCCAACTGGATTAAATTCTTAGCTGCTTGGCTTGCATTGGGCTGAGTCCATTCAATTAGAGGCGTATCATGGTTGAGCCAGCCTACAGAAATTAAAGGATAACGATTGATTAATTTCTCTCTTACTAAGTCGTATAGAACTTGGCTTTCAGTTATACCAGAGGTGAATCCTTTTGCTTTATGGGGACAGCCATGATTCATTAACACAATGCCAATTTCTGAAGGTAGATGGGTAATGGCTAAACTAGATTTGATTTGCTCTTCTACCAATTGGGCCATTAAGTTAATGTAAGCTGGTTCATTGAAGAAGGAAGGAATGTAACGCAGACTTTTAACCCAATGATGATCGCCATCATTCATATCGACTAAAGCATTATTGACTTGCTCGATCGCAATTCCACTAGTAAAAATCGAATCCACCACTAATAAGGGGTAAATTAACAACTTTTCAAATCCTTGTGCTTTGATTTCTGCTAATACCTGGGAAGGAAGGAAGGGAGCGCAGAAATTAAACGCTTTGAATACTTTAACCCGATCACCCCATTTAGCTTGCAGGTTTTTTTCTATTCCTGCCCTTTGCTGCTCAAAAATAGAATTGTGGGGGGATATAAAATCATGATGAGTATGTCCCCATTCATGGCGATCGAATAATGCTAATAATTTTGCCAAGGGTGGATAAACCCAGGTCGGTACAGGGGCAAACTTTGCAGTCAGTAGATTTAAAGCCTGTTCATTGTAATTAGCAAAATCCTCATAGCTTTCTACTTCTCCGTAGCCCATTAATAATACAGCTACGCGATCCTGATTAGATAAATACTCTGGGTTTTTGTTTACTGTGTCTGAGATAGCAACCACGGTGAATTCCTCAATACAACCGGAATAGAGAGATTAACAATCGCTTTGTGTTTTTCCTTACTACAACATTATTATCCCTTCCTGGGGGATGGGATATGAACAAAGATAAACAAAGTAAGAAGATTTATATCCTTCAGTAATTGCTGCATACTAGGTAATAGGAGTTAAAAGCTCGTTCCCATCAAGCAATCTTGTTGACACTTAGGGGAAAATTGCCAGTATAAATATTGCACAGGGGAAATAATATTTATAATTGCTTAACCTAATTAAAGGATTTCGGAGAGTTGAGAGAGAAAAGTAACAGAGGAAAAATGATTAATCAAAAATCTAAAATGAAATGAGTATTATTATTTGCCCAGGAATTCATTCTCCACAATTAACGGAGAATTTTGTATCTACATGTATCAAACCAATTCTTGCCAGAATTGGCCAGGAAGAATCAGTAGAATTACTAGTTATCCCTAATCAAGGAGTGCTAAATTTATCTGGTATACATATTTTCCAATTTTTATGCGAGCGCCTGAAAGTCGAATTGTCATTTCCCTGGGGAAATCAAAACACAACTCCATTAATTTTTATTGGTTTTAGTGCAGGGGTTGTGGGAGCTATGATGGCAGCTTTAAATTGGCAGATATGGGGAGGTACAATCAAAGCCTTGATTGCGATCGATGGATGGGGGGTTCCCCTAATTCCATTATCGGTTAATTTTCCCATTCATCGCATCAGCCACGACTATTTTACTCACTGGAGTTCAAAAATGCTCGGTGGTGGGCACAATAACTTCTATGCAGACCCAGCTGTGGAACATTTAGAAATGTGGCGTTCGCCGCAAACAGTTCAAGGCTGGTGGGTTGACTTACCAATAGGTGAATCTCGACCCGATCAATGTTTGAGCTTAACTCAATTTTTATACCTGCTGTTACATGACTACACAAAGAATAGTCCGGAAAATGGGTTGAGAAATTAGGAGTGAGAAATTAGTAAATAGGAATGCAATTATTTCCGTTATGAAGCGACAAATTCTGTATCGCCAAACCTATAAACTAATAACACTTTCATTTACTTTATCCATTACCCTGACCTCTATCCCTAATGTTTAGATGTTTCCTATTGAACCTGCTGCCGTGAATAATGGGTTTTCTATCTTGCTTAAAAGCCGCAACTTCATGCTGCTGTGGATAGGGCAACTCATATCCCAACTAGGGGATAAAATATTCTTTGTCTTAATGATTGCTTTATTAGAGAACTATTCACCTCCAGCAGGTTTCGCAGCCAAACCAAACGACGTTTTGTTGATGGCATTTACGATACCAGCCATCCTTTTTGGATCTGCTGGAGGTGTATTTGTTGATCGTTTCCCTAAAAAGATAATCATGGTGGGTTCTGACTTCGTCAGAGGTTTATTAGTGCTATCGTTGCCGTTTTTACCAAAAGAATTTCTGATTTTGCTGTTGCTTGTCTTTGCTGTCTCTACAATCACCCAATTTTTTGCCCCTGCAGAACATGCAGCTTTGCCATTAATAGTCCGCAAAGAGTGTTTAATGGCAGCTAATGCCTTATTTAGTAGCACCATGATGACAGCAATGATTGTCGGTTTTGCTGTGGGTGTACCTATTTTAAATTGGTCAAAGAACTGGATTGCAGCAGATTATGGTCGGGAATTAGTAGTTGCATTTTTCTACCTGGCATCAGCGTTTATCATGCTACCCATTAGATTTAAAGAACCTAAAAAACTACTAGATAACCAAGCCTCAATTCATCCTTGGGTAGATTTTAAGGAGGGGGTGCGCTATTTGAAAAAAAACATCTTGGTTCTGAATGCCATGCTGCAAATTGTGACTTTGTATTGTGTGTTTGCAGCTTTAATTGCATTGACCATGAGATTAGCAGCAGAATTTGGTTTAAAGAAAGAAGAATTTAGCTTTTTCCTTGCAGCAGCAGGTATAGGGATGGTGGCGGGGGCAGCACTTTTAGGTCAATTCAACAATAAATTACATCATAAACCCTTACCGCTAGCTGGTTTTTCGGTTATGGCTCTGGTTTTAGGAGTATTTACCTTTACCCATAACCTCCCATTTGCTCTAGGATTATGTATTCTTTTGGGGATTGGGGCTGCTTTTATTTATGTACCCATGCAAACCTTAATTCAACAGAAGACTCCCCATTCCATGCACGGGAAAGTATTTGGGTTCCAAAATCATGCCGTAAATATTGCCCTATCTGCTCCCTTAGCGATCGCTGGTCCTCTAACCGATGCTTTTGGTTTACGCAGTGTTTTAGTCGGTATGAGCCTAATTGTAGCTGGTGTAGGGGTCTGGGCTTGGAAAAATACCAGACGGGTTTTGAAAGATGTGTTGTAGTTCCCGTAAACTGATACATTAAAGATAAATTAAACTTATCGCTGGAATTTTGACAAATTAATATTGAAAACTAATTAAGTTTTTCTATTAAAATGAAATTCTAAATATAGAATTTCAGCACCATTTTAGCTAATACGTGAGGTTCAGACTGTGCGTTCACGAAGTGTGTCTCCCGGAGAATCGCGTTACTCCATCAGTGCTCCACTTACTGAAAATTCAAACCAGTCCCCAGTTTCTTCATCGCAAGTCATAACACCAAAACGTGTTTCTGGTGGTTTTGCTCTCATGGATAGTCTCAAACGGCATGGGGTAGAACATATTTTTGGTTATCCTGGCGGTGCAATTTTACCCGTTTACGATGAGTTGTATGCAGTAGAAGCCACTGGGGGGATTCAACACATCCTGGTGAGACACGAGCAAGGTGCATCCCACGCCGCAGATGGTTATGCCCGTGCTACAGGGAAGGTCGGAGTATGTTTTGGTACTTCTGGCCCAGGAGCTACTAATTTGGTCACAGGTATTGCCACTGCCTATATGGACTCGATCCCCATGGTGGTTGTTACTGGGCAGGTTCCCAGGGCTGCAATCGGTACAGATGCGTTTCAGGAAACAGATACCTACGGTATCACCCTACCCGTTGTCAAACATTCCTATGTGGTACGGGATCCCCAGGATATGGCAAGGACTGTAGCTGAAGCCTTCCATATTGCCAGTACAGGTCGTCCAGGACCGGTATTAATTGATGTCCCCAAGGATGTTGCCTTAGAAGAATTTGACTATATTCCTGTAGAACCCAATTCGGTGAAGTTGCCGGGATATCGCCCCACGGTGAAGGGGAATCCCAAACAAATTGGTGCAGCCCTGGATTTAATCAAGGAAAGCCGTCGCCCACTTTTATACGTTGGTGGTGGTGCGATCGCGGCTAGTGCCCATGACGAGATTAAAGCTCTTTCAGAGTTATTTCATATACCTGTTACTACTACTTTGATGGGTATTGGTGCTTTTGAAGAACACCATCCTCTGTCCTTGGGTATGTTAGGTATGCACGGTACAGCATATGCCAATTTTGCTGTTAGTGATTGCGACTTGTTAATTTGTGTAGGTGCGAGATTTGACGATCGCGTTACCGG
Source organism: Richelia intracellularis (assembly GCA_000613065.1). Classification (GTDB taxonomy): domain Bacteria; phylum Cyanobacteriota; class Cyanobacteriia; order Cyanobacteriales; family Nostocaceae; genus Richelia; species Richelia intracellularis_B. Next base: position 10,078 of record CBZS010000545.1, read on the forward strand.
GAAGTTAGATGAATTTGCCTCCCGCGCCAAGGTGATACACATTGATATAGATCCGGCTGAAGTAGGTAAAAACCGCATTCCTGATGTGCCTATTGTGGGTGATGTCAAGAATGTACTTACAGATTTCTTACGTCGCTGCCAAGAGCCAGGATTTAACACCACTCGCAATCAAACCCAAGAGTGGTTAAACTTAATTAATCGCTGGAAAGAAGATTACCCTCTAGTTGCACCACAAAATCCTGATACCATTTCCCCCCAAGAAGTAATTGTAGAAGTTGGTCGTCAAGCTCCCCATGCTTACTACACTACAGATGTGGGACAGCATCAAATGTGGGCAGCACAGTTCCTGAAAAATGGCCCCCGACGCTGGATTTCCAGTGCTGGCTTAGGAACGATGGGTTTTGGTGTGCCCGCAGCCATGGGTGCAAAGGTGGCATTCCCCGAGGAGGAAGTAATTTGTATTAGTGGGGATGCTAGTTTCCAAATGTGCTTGCAAGAATTGGGAACCTTGGCACAGTATGGCATCAATGTGAAAACCGTGATTATTAACAATGGTTGGCAAGGGATGGTACGTCAATGGCAACAAGCCTTTTATGGGGAACGTTATTCCTCGTCGAACATGGAAGTAGGGATGCCAGACATTGAACTACTGACCCAAGCTTACGGGATTAAAGGCATAGTAGTTAAATCACGGGAAGAATTATCCGATGCGATCGCGCAAATGCTAGCAGTTGATTGTCCGGTAATTTTGGATGTGTACGTAACTAGGGATGAGAATTGTTATCCGATGGTAGCTCCTGGCAAGAGCAATGCTCAAATGTTGGGTTTACCGAAAGAAGCACCAAAGGCAGATCCGGAGCCAGTATATTGCAGTAATTGTGGTGCTAAAAATCCTCCGAGCAATAGTTTTTGTCCGGAGTGCGGTACTAAGTTGTAACAGGAACTCAAAACTTCTGATAAATCTCGTTTATAACCTCTGGCTGGAAATGAAAATTCGATGCTCTGCCTATTTTTATGAGAATTGAGGCAAAGTCTCATCATCTATTATTCCACGGAGAGTAGGGGAGCAATTCAAGATAATTTCTAGTTTCCAATATTCGTTTTTGTACCAAGGCAGAGTCAAGGAAGAAGTCGCGTCACAGATTTTGTGTGAACATTTATTCCCGAATCCGTAGGGTAAACCTGGGGCTACACAAACCAAGCTCGCCTATGTGTGATACTTCCGATAAAGCTCATGGACATCGTACCTTTACTGTGAAGAGTGTGACTGCTTATACTACTATTTATGAACAGACTTTCTTCCATTGTTGGGTAAATGGCAGAATAATCGAAAGAACAGAACACTCCCATGACTCTTGAAAGCTTTTGGAACCTTCTAGATTCCAAGTTTGTGAGTTTAGGTGTTCTGGAGGCTTTGCTTGGTGTTGCACCGGATTTCGCTCGCAAGTCTGAATGGAAAAATGCGGTGTTGTGTGGGGTTGGAGCTACTGTTATTTGGCTGGTTATCAAAGTTGCTAGGAAACTTTCTCCCCGCATTGATAAGTTATTGGATTTGATATTCGGTAATGCAGAAAAATTTGCTTTGGATTTGTGGGGAACCTTAACTTCTGATTTTGAAACCAAGTATTAACAACGATTAAATTTTAATTGTCGGGAGTATGAAATTAGTGGTATCAATCGCGGAGCATTGCAATTAGAAAATGTTTCTGTTCGTTTAAAAATGGAGGCGAAAGCTGCTGAGGTCATATCCTAGAATATTATCAATCAGTCAGGATTTAATCCCGGAACCCAACAGTAAATTGGTAGTTTGTTGGTACAGATGAAAAAAGATGTTTATTATAAACGTCTGGCGATTTTAGGGGCTCCTGGTTATGGTAAGTCAACTCTTCTCAGACATATTACCTTGATGTATCCTACCCGCAGACAGCGACGTTTACATCGTCAACCCCCAAAGTTAATTCCTGTTTTTCTCCAGCTAGTATATATTTATCAAGATATTATTAAAAATCCCGAAATTAGATTAGTATAAGTAATTGAGAGCGCAGTTAAAAATCTGCAAAAAAGTGAACCTTTAGAACCTCGTGCTGGTTGGTTCGCTAAACAATTGCGGCAGAATAAATGCTTGCTCATGCTGGATGGGCTAGATGAAATTCCTGATGATAATCAAAGACAAGCTATCAGTACATGGGTGGATAAACAAATTGAAGCATATCCAGATATTTGTTTGATTCTCACATCAGGTCCAGAAGGTTATAAAAAGGCTCGTCTGCAAGAAAATTTTTTGGAGTTGGAAGTACAGCCATTTACCCGCGAGCAAAGGGACAAATTAATTCAAGATTGGTATTTTTATCGTATAAAGAAAGAGTATAACAATAAGCTTGATTTAGGAGTCCGTGACAGAGCCAAAACCCAAGTTCAGAATTTGATTGAGCTAGTTGAGGCATCACCATATTTAAGGTTAATGGCAAGGAATCCCCTACTGTTAAATATGATTGCCATTACCGATGAAAAAAATAGGGCGTTGCATAAGTGCGGGATGAATTAGGGTTTGAAACCATTGAGAAATCGTTGAAAATTTAGTGAAATCATCCCCTGATTCAGCAACCCCAAAAATAGTACTCTCTTGACAAAAAGAATAGATTTATATGAAAAGATTTGTCGGGTATTGCTAGATGGGAGAAAACGAGCAAACGGTTTATCTAAGAGGATGTTTTAACAGGTGGGAGGTATCATAAAAAAGCTCACAAGGCATATGCTGAGAATTATAGAAAACAGCACCCCGTGAGCAAATGACTAAGAATTATCCTAGCAATTTAACGTGGTAACAGTGGGAGTTAATCGCAGAGCTGTTTCCAGAGGCAAAACCAGGTGGTCGTCCACGTACAACAACATTTATGTACGCAGTAGTAAACGCGATTTTATAGGTCCTGTGTCAAGGATGTACATGGCGGGCATTACCAGGAGATTTACCACCTTGGTCTACAGTCTATGGCTATTTATTTCAGAAGATGGGGCAAAGACCTTACTTGGCTTCAGGTTCATGACAAACTATATCAATGGGTTCGGGTAGCAGCCAGTCGAGAACCAAGTCCATGGGAAGCAGCCTTTGATAGCCAATCAGTTGAAATCGCAACCATGATTTGTACGGATGTTGGTTTCGACGCAGGAAAAAAAATACATGGACGTAAGGGATTTATTACGGTTGACTTGTTAGGGCTAGTTTTGCGAGTCTTGGTTACTTCTGCAAGAGTGCCAGAACCTGCAGGAGGTAAACGTGCACGTTCTGCCAGGTTTATCAGATGACAGATAAAGTTAAAAGACTCCACACTATCTGGATGGATGGATAGAGGATATCGGGGGGAAGATTTTGCCCACTGGAGAATGGATGTTTTTCGTTGGATTGTGAAAGTGGTTCTCAGACCCCTAGAAAAGAAGGGTTTTACCCTTTTACCAAAACGTTGGGTTGTACAACGATTGTACAACGAACTTTCGGGTGGCTCAATTGGTGTAGAAGATTAAGTAAGAACTATGAAAGCCTACCTGAAACTTCTGAGACTTTAATTTATATTCCAATGATACGTATCATGGTCAGGCGACTTGCATGATTTGTAACTCACTTCGACTTTTAAAACATCCTTTAATGATACTGACCTTTCTGCGGAATAAAAGCAAGTGGTTTTAAGGACATTAGCATTGGAATTGACGCGACAAAATACCCAAGCATTTACCTTATATTCATCTTCTAGCAGTGAAAAAATATTTCTAGCACAATCCCTCATCAAAGAGAACCTGGAGAGATGTCCTCAGCAAAAAATAAGCCCTGAAGATTTTATTCAAAAAGATGATTTGGGTGTCAGGGAGTTATTGAGTGAGAGAAAAAAAGAAGGAATTTATGAGTTTGCCCATAAAACTTTTCTAGAATATTTAGCGGCTGTGGAAATTAGCATATCTCAGCAATAAAGTTTACTGTTTGAGGCATTTACCGATGAAAAAAAGTTAGCTTGGTATCGAGAAACAATTAGCTTTTATGCAACACAAACCGATGCTAGTAATTTAATTCAAACTGCATTGAGTTATAACACAGTATCAGTGCTAACCCTTGCTTATCAATAATGTAGTAAAGAAGCACAGGAAATTACCCCAGATGTACAGCAGCAGTTAAAATCCAAGTTTGAGTAGGGGTTAGAGTCCGATAAGCTTGATGAATTTACTTTCGCAGATCCGGTGAGACTTGCTGCTCGTTTGAGTCAGTTAAATCATGAACTATTAACTTCGGAAAGTAATTTAAATAAAGAAAATATTGCTGTTGATAGTAACTATATAAGTTGGGCTGAATATCAACTATTTCTGAATGAGAATAATTCTGATTCTTACCCTAAAACCTTAGAGAATAAAAAACAAGCTAATCAACCCGCAAGAGGAATTAGTTTTTGGGATGCAAATCGTTTGGGTGCGACTCTTTTAGTTAGACGGGGAGTGGAACTTAGACAGGTATTGGAAGAAGTAGAGGGATAGTAGAACAACGAGCTTTGAGAACTTGCTTCATCAAAGGAATACCACTAGAGTACAACACCGATTTACCTTCAAGGATAAGCTGTAAACGTTTGCTCTCTCAAGCTTCTGTCTGTGTTGAAGTCTGAGAATAAAAGACAAATGCAGCTTTCCACAAATACTCAATCACATGGATAATATCCCTGACTTAGTCCATGAGAGAGAATATTGCTGTGCTGGTAGATTAAACTCCCCATCCAAAGGAAATAGCGTATTTATCTTTCTTCCTCCATAACCGATTCTATTGGTGATTACTGTGCCCAATAATGTGGTCAATTTCCCCGACAATTTTTTCTTCTGTGTTCTGTTTACTGGGTCTGTGCCTGGACACTCTCCCTCTATTTCATATTGAGTGCGTTTATCAAAATATCTTTGTTTGTAACAACCGTCTCAATAGTTCGTATCCATTCTCAAGTAACTTACTCTCTATCTGGGAGTGTTCTAAGCCACAAATGCTGTCTGAGTCTAACCAACAAACGATCTGTTTTAATAGTTCTCGTGCTTGTGACCAAAACATACCTTGATTTGATGTAGATCCTTGCATAGGGTGTAGAACTGTTCCTGTTTTTTCACTTTTTACAAGCCAATTCCATCAAGTACATTTTTGGCTGTGAATATTACTGTGGTTGACTTGTCATTTATTATTCTTATATCAGACTCCGTACTACCAAAAGAGTCGCACCCAAATCGTTTTTGTGCTTGGCTGAGTTTACAGAGCCGTAAAGAATTGAGTGAGCCAGGAATATGCTACAGACAGCCAACCCACAAAGATGAACAGAAGGCTGATAGTAAAATTCAATTACTGCGGTTTCAAGTCCCTCCTCATTATGCGCAGCTTGCTTAATACCTCGCAGCAGGGATGTGGAAAGAAGCTGATGAGGAAACTAGTAAGTTAATGCTTAAAGTTGCAGGAAGGGAAAAACAAGGCCATTGAGGGCTAGAGGACATTCGCCAATTTCCTTGTGAAGACTTGAGAAATATTGACCAATTGTGGATCGATTATAGGAATAGGCCCTTTGGTTTTAGTGTCCAAAAAGAAATATATCTCAGTGTCAGGGGAATTTTGGAAGAGAGTCAATCAAGTTCGCTCTATATTAAAAATATTCTTTCCCCTATAAGATGGATATATACCCGCTTTGGTGGTAAAAGAAGGGATGAATCAGATCAAGTTTGTGATGCTTACTCCCGACTAGGGGTCGAAGTGGGATGGAAAGTTAGGACAGGGATTGATTATGAACCCCCATCTCATAGAGGACACTTTCCCAGAAGTCTGAGCGGTAATCCATCTAGCCGGACTGTAAGAAAACAGTACTCTTCTTTCGCGTCGAGACTTGTAAGATTTAACATCTAAGGGTTTAATAATAATGTAAAGATTAGTTACAGTAGACTTGATGACGATAAAATCAACATTCCATAGATCCATGGGTTATAGGAATTTGCCTGAATAAATTTTTCTGCTATCTGCAAAACCTCATTAATCTCAGTAAATATTTGTGTATTCCATAGAACATTCATACCCTAAACCGTATCTGGTTCGATTCCTAAACCGCGTTCATCTTAAAACCTGAAGTTAATGATACACTTTGCTTTCTCTTTCTAAACGAATAAAACAGTGATTAAAGACCTTGTATCTTTGACCTTTAATCTCTTTTGTCCACCTTTTTCATAAAGTCCAGTTAAAAATGCTAGATTTTCAACCTCCTGGTTTTCGGCAGTGCGTTCTGGACACAACTTACGGAGAGATGGTTTATTCCATCCCTGATGCAGAGTTTTGGGAAACACCACCACCAAAATCACCCCTGGTATTTTTGCATAGTTTGGGAGGAGGTTCATCAAATTATGAATGGTCAACGATTTATCCTGCATTTGCTACCAAATATCGCGTAATTGCTCCTGATTTGCTTGGTTGGGGAGATTCAGCCCACCCCGAAAGAGATTACTATCCCCAGGATTACTTAAACCTAATCGAAACTTTACTGGTGCAAGTAGCTGTAGAACCTGCATGGGCTGTTGCATCTTCCCTAACTGCCGGTTTGACAATTCGTTTAGCAATTCAACAACCCCAATTATTCCGGGGATTATTTTTAGTCTCCCCTTCTGGGTATCGTGACTTTAGGAATAATTATGGTCAAGATTTAGTATCCCCATTATTTAGCATTCCTGGACTCGATCGCATTATTTATGGATTAGGTGCTGCCAATGAGTTAGCAGTGCGTAATTTTTTACAACAATTCCTATTTGCCGAATCTTCTCGTATTAGTGATGAAATTGTGGCTGCATATCTAGCCTCGGCAGTAAAACCCAATGCAGAATATTCAGCGTTAGCTTCCTTAAAAGGTAATCTCTACTTTGATTTAGCCCAATATATACCAGATTTAAAAGTACCCACAATGTTTGTGTGGGGAGAGCAATCTCGCTTTAATAGCCCCCACCACGGACGAAGACTTGCATTACTCAATTCAGAGTGGATTCAAGGTTTTCACGTAATTCCGGGGACTGGAGTATTACCCCATTTAGAAATACCTGCGATCGCTATTGGACTGCTTGAGAAGTATCTGGGCAAATAATTCAGTAATATCTAACAATCAAATGTCTCAAAACCGTCAGCCACAGGATAGCAATAAAATTTCCCTCGGAGATTGGGCTATTGAGGAATTACCGGGGTTAAACTCAGAAGAGCGATCGCAATTACTCGAATGTGGCATTACCACCACTGGTATGCTGATATCCCAAGCCAATAGTCCAGCGGCGAAGGTAGCACTATCCAATCAATTAAAGGTAAATCTGGAACGAGTTAATAAATGGGTTGCTTTAGCAGATTTAGCTCGTATACCCAGTGTAGGAGTGGAATACTGCGGTTTATTGCTCCATGCAGGGGTAGTTTCTGTCGCGCAGTTACGAAATATGCTTACCTATAGATTACATAAACAAATTTTAGGTCTACAAGTTGCAACCATGCAGAGGCGAGATTTATGTCCCACTATCGAGCAAGTACAACTATGGATTCAGCAAGCCCAAAGAATTATGAATTAACCCAATCTTAGATTTGATATTTTACGCTTGATGTAAATTAAAAAATTCTCGGCGTTGCTGAATCAAGGGATGATTTCACTAAATTTTCAACGATTTCTCAATGGTTTCAAACCCTAATTGATCCCGCACTTATGCAACGCCAAATTATCTTCTACCATAAAGGTTTTGAGAGTTGTCCAAGATCATCGTTTTGGGATTATCAACATAACCACAATTATTTCAGCACTTAACTCACATTAAACGTATTTTATATTTGAGCTTATGTGGCTTCAGCGAATGATTAGCGTGCGAATCTTTTGGTAGTACAGAGTATGATATAAGAATAATAAATGACAAGTCAACCAGAGTAGTATTGACAGCCAAAAATGTAATTGATGGAATTGGCTTGTAAAAAGTGAAAAAACAGGAACAGTTCCACACCCGATGCAAGGATCTACATCAAATCAAGGTATGTTTTGGTCACAAGCACGATAACTATTTGAACAGATAGTTACTTGGTTAGACTCAGACAGCATTTGTGGGTTAGAACACTCCCAAATAGAGAGTAAGTTACTTGAGAATGAATACGAACTATTGAAACGGTTGTTACAAACAAAGATATTTTGATAAACGCACTCAAGATGAAATAGAGGGAGAGTGTGCAGGCACAGACTCAGGAAACAGAACACACAAGAAAAAATTGTCGCGGAAATTGACCACATTATTTGGCACAGTAATCGCCAATAGAATCGGTTATGGAGGAAGAAAGATAAATACCCTATTTCCTTTGGGTGCGACTCTTTTTGTTTTCCTCCCAATGGATATAGAACCAATCCATAAACCGTTCCATACTCAATATCAAGTCCATGCTCTTTTTTTTACCATTCTACTATCCCACCATAGCTACTAAACCCTTTTCCTGTTTTTAACTACTGTATGAGTGCTAGGATCGCATCATCATTGATTTTCGTTTTGCTCCTGCCGCTTTGTTGATTTGTAATAAGCCAGACAGACCACCAGTTCTATACTTCTGCAACCATCTTGTCACTGTTGAAGTATCTGTAGCCAAGGGTTTACCGATTTATTGCTGCTCCTTTACTTGTCAACTCGGCATTGAGCCACCACAACATCTGTAGTTTTTCTTTCTGGTTTCCCAACCTGGCTGTCTGTAGCAGTTTTTTTAGTTCCTCTTCGCTCTGCGTGTTCTCAATATTAAATGGGCGGCTCATGAGTACTTAAACCTATAAAGTTTGCTTGGCTCTATTATATGCAGCTTCATATTCAATTACACATTTGGCAGGTGCGATCGCAAAATGTTGTATTTTTGAAGTATGAGTTTTTCTCAATCATAAATCAAAGTACAAGATATCGATAACTTAGGCATAGTGGCAGGGATTATTGATGGAATGAGTTTGGTTGATTTGTTCAAACAACTGCTTGGAACTCATCCCCAAGAAATAGTCAGGGCAGGCCAAGTGGTCAAAGCAATGATTATCAATGGCTTAGGCTTTATCAGTGCACCACTATATTTGTTTGAGAAGTTCTTTTAAGGGATTGCAACGGAACATTTATTGGCAGAGGGAATACAACCAGAACATTTGAACGATGAACCCTTGGGCAGAGTGTTAGACAAACTATATGATGCAGGATTAACGGAAATTTTTATCCGAGTTGCACTATCAGGAGCAGATAGATTTTGAGTGAAAATGGACAGCTTCCACTTGGATTTTAGTTCATTTCATGTACATGGGGATTATGGAACTGGTACTGATGATGAAACATCAGCACAATCAGGATTAATTACAATTAAATATGGTTATTCTAGAGACCACCGACTAGATTTGAAACAATTTATCCTTGACTTGATGTGAAGTGGTGATGGAGATATTCCTTTATATTTAAGAGTTGCACATGGTAATGAAGTCGATTCTGCCATGTTTGGAACACTTATGGCAGATTTACACAAACAATGGCAAATTGATGCTTTATTTGTTGCGGATGCAGCCCTTTACACTGAAGACAATTTGCAGATGATAGTCTCATTCAGATGGGTATATCGAGTTACTGCAACCCTAACTGCCGCAAAATAACTATTAGAGAACAACAGTATTGATGCATTTGTAGCAAGTAAAATACCAGGATATCGTATTGCCCCCTGTTGTAATGATTCTGGTGGTGTGGGACAACGGTGGCTAGTCATAGAAAGTGAACCCCGTAAAGAATCTGACTTAAAACAACTGGAAAAACGTCTGACCAAAAAATATACCCAGGCACAATCCCAACTACGAAAATTGTGTCAACAGGAATTTGCATGTGCCGAAGATCCATTCAACCCAGCCAAATTACTTGAGACTCAGTTGCCATTTCATCAACTTGCATGCAAATATTGAAGGGCACCTCGAAAAATTGAGCAAGTAGCTTGCGAGATGAGAGTATAGGGAGAGCAGAAGCTGGGCTTTAATCGCCATGGAATAAAAAAAGTCGGGGAACTTGAACAGCTATAACAGAAGTTAGAAAGCAAGAAGACCCTGTTGATGAAGTTAGACGAGACGGTGCCGTGGTCATAATTTCGTCCGATTTTAGAACAAGTGCATGACAAGGCCAGAAAAAATAATGCTGGGCGAAAGCCCATAGATGGAATAGTCATCTTCAAAATGCTTGTGCTGCAACCACTGTACAACATCAGTGATGAACAACTGGAGTACCAGGTCAATGACCCACTATCGTTCATGAGATTTTTGGGCTTGGGGCTAGCAGAACCAGTACCAGATGCAACTACAGTTTGGTTCTTTCGGCAGCAGTTGAAGCAGCAGGGTCTTATTGAAGAAGTGTTTGAGCAATTAATTCGATAGCTACCTGAGAGACCAAGGCTACCAAGCTAAGGGGGGTCAAATAGTACATGCCACACTGATTCCAGTTCCCAAGCAGCATAATACTAAGGAAGAGAAGCAAAAACTTGCCCAAGGATAAATTCCCGAAAGTTGGCAGCAAAAGCCTCATCGCTTGTCCCAGAAGGATACCGATGCTCCCTGGACAAAAAATAATGGTCAGAGTTCCTTTGGTTATAAAAACCACATCAGTATCGATGTGGAGTACGGTTTTATTCGTCGCTATGAAGTAACGGATGCCTCAGTGCATGATTGCCAAGTGTTAGGGGCACTGTTGGATGAGCAAAACCAGGGGGAAGAGGTTTGGGCAGATAGTGCCTATCGTAGTGAATCTATTGAATGGATTCTACAGATACAATTCCTCAGTCACATTCATGAACGAGCCTATGGCAATCATCCATTGAGTGCAAAACACAAAGAAGATAATCGAGAGCGTTCTCAAGTCAGAGTAAAGGTCGAACACGTTTTTGGTCACTGGGTTAATGAAATGGGAGGCAAGTTAATGGGTTCCATTGGTAAGGAGTCAGTCAAGGCGACTATTGGAGTGAAGAATTTAGTCTACAACTTCAAACGTTATGGATTTTGGGAGAATAAAAATCCTAAAGCTATGGGATAATTGCGTCTAAATTGGCTCTGTTGAGCGAGAGTTAAACTAGAAATCGTTCCGGTTGAGCTATTTTTTGCCCAACTTCACTTTCTTGTAGTTCTTCGAACCCCCTCAGATAACCTAAGACTTGATTAATCGAGGTGCCCTAAAGTTATTGAATATGGCCAACACCGGCGACCTGGTAGAGCTCGCAAGGATTCTCAACCTACCCTAATTTCCCATATTCAAGCCGAAATTGTACCCAAATAAACTGCAATTACCATTGCCACAGAACAGGCTGGCAGGTTTATTCTTGCCACCAATGTTCTTGATGCCGACAAACTTAGCAACGAAGATGTTTTACGTGAATATAAGGCACAACAATCTACAGAACGTGGTTTTCGGTTTTTCAAAGACCATTGGTGACAAGTTAAGCTTGCATCGCAGTTGTCAATGGGGTTTGAGGAGATGCTTGAAAGAAAAATTCAGGGGTTCCTCGCTGTTGTTCAGGAAAAGAGGCAACAATCAATTTTATGTTAGGTTTTCGTTTCCGTTTAACAATTCCTAAATCCTGATTTTCCCGAGCCGCAAAATATTTCACAGGGTCAGAAGCTAGAGCTTTTTGGTATGCCACAGAAAAATGATAAGGGTGCGAGTCTTTTAGTAAGACGGGAAGTGTAACTTAGACAGGCATTGGAACAGGTGGAGGGGTAGTAGAACAACGAGCTTTGAGAACTTGCTTTATCAAAGGAATACCACTAGAGTACAAAGCCAGGTGATTGGGTTTATGTTCTTGTTGTAGATGAAATTGCCAATACTTATGCCAATCGCCACTCATGTATAAAGAACCCAGGGGTAAAACAGCCTCAGCACCCCTCATGGTCCATCTAACCCCAGTGATATCCATGCTGTCTTTAATCAGGTGGCGACAACCACCCTCAATCAGCCCCGTGGCGATGGGGAATCCAGCTTTTAAGTAATCGTCAGATTTGAGGTATTTGGCATTGTTAAGTAAATATCTAGCACAGGTATCAACGGGTTTACGTCCTTGCCTTGGGGGGTAAGTTTGGGAAAAGTCGCACTCCGGCCCATACCTGGGGCAGCTGAACTTGATTTACCTTCAAGGATAAAGTGTAAACGTTTGCTCTCCCTAGCTTCTGCCTGTGTTGAAGTCTGAGAATCAAAGACAAATGCAGCTTTCCACAAATACTCAATCACATGGATAAGATCCCTGTCTTAGTCCATGAGAATATTGCTGTGCTGGTAGATTCAACTCCCCATCCAAAGGAAATAGCATATTTGTCTTTCTTCCTCCATAACCGATTCTATTGGCGATTACTGTGCCAAATAATGTGGTCAATTTCCGCGACAATTTTTTCTTGTGTGTTCTGTTTCCTGAGTCTGTGCCTGGACACTCTCCCTCTATTTCATCTTGAGTGCGTTTATCAAAATATCTTTGTTGGTAACAACCGTCTCAATAGTTTGTATCCATTCTCAAGTAACTTACTCCCTATCTGGGAGTGTTCTAACCCACAAATGCTGTCTGAGTCTAACCAACTAACTATCTGTTCAAATAGTTCTCATGCTTGTGACCAAAACATACCTTGATTTGATGTAGATCTTTGCATAGGGTGTGGAACTGTTCCTGTTTTTTCACTTTTTACAAGCCAATTCCATCAAGTACATTTTTGGCTGTCAAGACTACTGTGGTTGACTTGTCATTTATTAGTCTTATATCGGACTTCGTACTACCAAAAGAATCGCACCCAAATGATAAAGGCCACGATAAATCATTTCTAATGATATGCGAGCGAACGGTCAAGAGAGTTCATCCCCTACGGCATCCCCTAAATCTACCAATACGGCATAAAATAAACAAGTCGCCCAAATCTGTAGTTGAATACCATTAATAAAATCTGTCCATAAATAACTTAACGCCAACAGCCCCTTAACAGTATTAAAAGCATCCTCAATTAGCCATCTACGTCTATATAAATCAGCCACTACATAGGGAGGTAAAATAGTTGGGTCAAGTACACTAGTAAAATAAGAATGCCATGTTTTACCCGAACGTACTTCAATCAAACGTAATGTAAGAAACGGAGTTTTTTTCGTGCCAGACCCCAGACGTCTCAAACGGTCTTTGAGACCATAACTATTCGTAAACACTTGCTCAACCTGAATGGAAGCTCCCTTTTTTAAGCGAGTCATAAAGTGAACTTCTTGTTCAATTAATTGTAGCCAAAAGGTAAAATTATAGAATCTTCTATCCAGTAATAGCAAGGTTTTTGCCGTCACTAAATTTAAAATATATAATTCAAATATAACATCAGAAGCTCTAGGATTCTCATTTCACTAAATGTCTATTGGTAACCGAGTCATTAAATCTATGACTGCTCCCTTTTTTCCCGCTAAGTGCCCTTTAGGAACATATTATTCTAAGCTTTTGAGCTTACGAAACAATGTTTCTAAGGTTGAACAGTCTACTATCAAAATCCGATGAAATTTTGATAGAGGAAATTGAATACTTTCAGGTCTTGGACCATTATTTATTGTGTACCAATGTGCTCTTACAATATGGCAACAAATCCTTAAAAACTTTCTCGAATAATTGGGCAGGAAACCTTAAAAACCTTTGGGATATAGCTTGTTGACTAATAGTCTTGGGACTACACCAGAGAAAACCTTCCCTGGCTAACATTCTTGTAAGTTCAGTGACTCCTGCCAGATCTCGCCACAGCAAGGTTAATATTGCCGCGACCATGAATGGTAAGTTGAGAATTCTGTCCCTTAGCCCTAGTTGACAATAGTAGTTTTCTTGTCTTGTTATGACTGGTGTAAGTAACCCTTCTAGTTGCTCAGCGATTATTTCATCTTCCAGCATTGGTCTTTGGGTCTTTTTGGCATGGTCACGATTCGTTTTTCGGCTCTGACTCATATTGGGGATTGCCTCACTTAAATCCCTGTCTCCAATTGAGTTTCACATGATTTGCATCAACTGCAAATATTCATTTTCATTTAGGGCATATTCTATCCTTGGATATATTGACAAAATTTATTTATTTCTAACTTTTTACCAATGCTCAAAGACCCATTGTTTTTTGCTTCCACTGTGTTTCTAAATTAAAGGAAAAGAGTGCTGGCTTTGGCAATCGTTATGGGTTTGTGTTTGCTAGTTTACAGCTTAGGTCACAGGGCATTACGCCAATCTCTAAAACGAGCATCCCAAACAATTCAAAATCTGTTAGGTAAACCAACTGCCACTCCTACTTTAGGTTGGGTGTTTCAATGTTTAATGTCAATTCATTTATTAACGTTCGCTTCTTTGAAACACATTGCCAACCTCAGTGAACAGTGGTGCTGGATTCTACAGTTTTTTGGTGCTCCCTGTCGTAAATATTATCTTCTTTGCTAACTAACCTGCGGAATGTGGGTTAATCCCAATTAAGGGGTACAAATCACAAAAAATAAGACTTGTTGTCCCTAAAAATTTACATTTACTTCACATTCAACCCTACCTATTCGCGAAGCCTATAAGATAGATATGTGTAGATACAAATTTAACCATACGGATAGAGTATGGTTGTTCAGTGTTTACGCTATCCTAGTATTATTAGAGTTTAATTTAAAGAGGAAACGGTTATCGCTACTAAACAAGCAACTAAACAACTAATCAACCATCGCATCAAGTCTGCCAAGGTGCTACTCATCGACCATGAAAATAATAATCGTGGTATGACAGATACCCGTGAGGCTCTAAAACTGGCTGAAGAAGTTGGTTTAGACCTAGTGGTGGTGTCAGATAACAAAGAGATACCAGTAGCAAAAATCTTGGACTATGGTAAACATCTGTATCAACTGAAAAAACGCCAACGTCAAACTTCAAAGCCAACAATGAAGGAAGTTAAACTTCGTCCCAATGTTGGTGATTCTGATTATGATGTACGTATCAATAGAGCCCGAGAATGGCTAGGCAAGGGTGATTCAGTCAAGTTTCAAGTACGCTTGCGTGGTAGAGAACATCAACACCGCGATCGCGCTACTGAGTTATTGGACAGAGTAATTACAGATCTCAGCGAAATTGGTAAGGTTCAATCTTTTGATAAGAGGACTCTGATTCTTCAGCTTGTTCCTGTATAAATATTATGATGAATGGGGATTGTTGATCAATCCCCAAGTTACCATGGTAATTTACTCCCGTCCCAAGAAAAGAACTCACCGGTATCGGTATCCTTTAAGTTTGCAATTACATCCAATAATTGAGTAACTGTACGTTCTACAGGGAATAGTTTTTCTGGTGGAATGTTACTTTGAAATGGTTGGGAAAGACGGGTATCAGTTGTACCTGGGTGTAATGTGACTACAATGGTCTTAGGACTCCTTCTTCTATATTCAATGGCTGTGTTTTTCATCAACATATTTAATGCAGCTTTAGAAGCACGATAACCATACCAACCTCCTAATCTATTATCTCCTATACTCCCAATCTTGGCAGAAATACAGGCAAATACACTTGAATCTTGGTGTGTCAATAAGGGTAAAAGGTGCTTAGCAATCAATACAGAAGCAATACTATTTATTTGGAAATATTTCAATAAATTCTCTGAGCTTATCTGTCTTAAACTTTTCTCTGGCTTTAATTGCGAGTCATGGAGTATGCCCACACAATTAATCACCAAGTGGAGTTGCTTAACATCTTGGCTGATTTTTTTAACACATATTTCTATCTCAGCTTCATCAGTCACATCCATGGGAAGGTAAATTAGTTTCTGTGGATGACTTTGAGCAAGAGTGATTAAATCAGTTGCTGTTTCTTGTTGACGATAGGTGGCATATACTTTAGCAATTTGTGGCTCTAGCAGTAGCTTTTGCACAAAACCTAAACCAATACCTTGACTTGCACCAATAATAAAAGCATTCCCTGGGTGGATTTGAGCAAAAACAGACATTTTTCAAATTAATAATTGACAAAGAGGAAACAGGGAGAGTCTACCTCGTTTACTTACCTGCAAAGTGCTGTAATTAATCGAGGGGAAGTAAAAACACTAACTCCACTCCAAGGTGTTTTCCTAATAATAACCATCTTAGTGTTTCACCTCTAAGTTGAGAACATATCGTCCTAGCTGGATTTTTCCCGTCCAGAGTTCATACTCTACCCTTAAATATTCAGGTATACAATGTCCTACAAGTTCAAAATCATTGGTGAAATTACGTAGACGGATAGGCTGCTGTGGTTCTAAAGATTCGTTTGGTAACCAATAACGACTAACTCCATAAACTCCTTTTTCCCAGAAATGGCGGTAACTCAGTTGAGAATTCCCCTGCATAGTCATAATGACTCGATAGGGAGAAATTTCTAGCCAGAGGATTCTTGGACCAGTGGGCCCTTGTATTTTAGTCGATTCTGGTTCGTAGGGTTCTGCAAAACTAATAAAGGAATTATCTTTTTGCGGTGGTGCAGTCAAGAGTAGATGAAAGCGATCGCGCTCTTTTTGATACAATGTTGCGGCAGTTTCCATAACAGACCAAACTGGTAGGTCAATGGAAACCAGGGATAGGTATACAAGTTTACGGTGGTGTGTGAGCATAGGAGCGATGAAGGAAATAAAAATTACCAGTAGCAAATTTCCAGGCATTTAAAGCGATAGGATACTAGCTGAGAAGTCAGTAGTTTGCGCTGATGACACTCTGGGACTTTTGTTATATTCACCTGCCAATTTATTCTAATGTCGGCTTCAGTTATTACTTTAAAAACGAAAGAAAACTTTTCTCAAGACTTAATTATTCAACAACCTCCTTCAGGTGTTTGTTTGCAAGGGAAAATTCGGATTCCGGGAGATAAATCCATATCTCATCGTGCTTTAATGTTAGGAGCGATCGCCCATGGAGAAACGGAAATTCAAGGATTGCTGTTAGGGGAAGATCCCTGCAGTACTGCTGCTTGTTTTCAAGCCATGGGAGCCAATATTTCTGAGTTGAATCCAAATTCAGTCCGGGTAACAGGTATTGGGCTGGGTAACTTGCAGGAGCCAGTAGACGTTTTAAATGCTGGAAACTCCGGTACCACCCTGCGATTAATGCTGGGACTATTAGCATCCCATCCAGATAACTTTTTTACAGTTACAGGGGATAGTTCCCTAAGATCCCGTCCTATGTCCCGCGTTGTTAAACCTTTACAACAAATGGGAGCAGAAATTTGGGGATGTAAGGGAAATTCTCTCGCACCATTAGCCATTCGCGGTACATCCCTGAAACCCATCCATTATCATTCTCCTATTGCTTCGGCGCAGGTTAAATCTTGTATTCTCCTCGCAGGTTTAATGACAGAAGGTGAAACAACTGTAACCGAACCAGCACTTTCACGGGATCATAGCGAACGAATGCTACAAGCATTTGGAGCCAACCTCAGAAATGATCCCGAAACCAATAGCGTTACTATTAGTGGTGGAACTCAACTATACGGACAAAAGGTAGTTGTGCCTGGGGATATTAGTTCTGCTGCATTTTGGCTAGTCGCAGCAGCAATTGTACCTGGTTCAGAGGTCATAATTGAGAATGTTGGTGTCAATTCTACCCGCACTGGAGTCTTAGAAGCTCTGGAAATGATGGGAGCAGATATTAACAAAGAAAATGAGCGAGAGGTTGCAGGGGAACCAGTCGCTGATTTAAGGGTACGTTATAGTCACCTAAAGAGCTGTGTAATTGCTGGAGATATTATACCTCGGCTAATTGATGAAATTCCAGTGTTAGCTGTTGCAGCAGTATTTGCCGCAGGTAAGACTGTAATTAAAGATGCTGCTGAATTAAGAGTAAAAGAAAGCGATCGCATTACAGTGATGGTGCAGCAGTTGAATCAAATGGGGGCAAAAATTACTGAATTAGATGATGGCATGGAAATTACTGGTGGTACACCTTTGAAAGGAACAGATGTAGATAGTTATACCGATCATCGTATTGCCATGAGTTTAGCGGTCGCTGCTCTCAATGCTGAAGGTAAAACTACTATCCATCGAGCAGAGGCTGCGAGTATTTCCTATCCAGATTTTACTAATACTTTGGAACAGATTTGTGTTTAAAAAGGGAACGGGGAACAGACTTTTAACAACTAACCAGCTAAGAACCACCCACTAATTTTTCTCAAGGATTGACTTCTAAGACTTTCCACCTACCCGCTTCATCCTTAGTATAGAGCCAGCGATTTTGTGGCTCACCTCTTAACTGCAAATGGTCAACCTGTTCGGGATCGAATAATAATAGGCAGAAATTATCTAGGGGTTCGATTATATCAGGTAAAGCGGGAGAGAAAGCTTCCATTCTAGCTCGTTTTTCCCCAGGAGCAGCCCAGGCAAATTGTATGCGGGCATTATCTGATATTTCTTGCCACATGGATTTACGGGCTGTCTGAAATTCGAGCTCAGAATAGTTACTATCAACCAAAATTATCTCTCCACACAAGCGGAACTGTTCCCGAGTTTTGGGAAAATACCAACAGATTTCTCCCCAAGATTTTTGTTGAATTTCTGTAAACTTTTGACTACGGCTGTCCGTAATTATTTTTAACTGATTCGTCTCACCCCAAAAACCACGAAAAACGACGGTGCGATTTGCTGGGCGACCATTTTTTTTCACAGTTGCTAATTGTAGGTAACGGCTATAAACTAGGCTGCGATTATGATGTAAGGCACGACTAATTAGCGATCGCCAAGGAGGGGCAAGAGACATCAGGATTTTTTAACATTTCATATAGCCATACTGATAGCGTAAATCGGCTAATTTGACAATCTTTTATCATTACATACTCTTAGCGTATAGTCATAATCTGTTGAAAAGCGACAAGGTCCAGAATTGGAATTATGGTTCGAGAGCTTGAAAGAAACCGCCAGAGTGCAACACAATTTCCAGAAACTGCTCCAGCAGCTAATCCTGTGTTTTTTAGAACTTACAGTCGGCGCACACAAGCTAGCTTAAGGGAAACATGGGAGCAAGTTTGCGTACGCACGATTCAAGGCTTGGTAGAATTAGGTAAACTCACTCCCAAACAAGCAGGCCTCATTAGTAAAATGCAAGGCACCTTAAAATCCCTAGCAAGTGGGCGTTGGCTTTGGGTTGGGGGTACGAGTTGGATTAGCAAACCCATGAACTTTTCTGGGGGCTATAACTGTACGTCCACTAATTTAGAAGATTGGCAAGCCTTCGGG
>CBZS010000546.1 GCA_000613065.1 Richelia intracellularis
CGTATAATAGGGTTCCATTGGTAAGCAGTCAGTCAAGGCGACTATTGGACTGAATAATTTAGTCTACAACTTCAAACGTTATGTATTTTGGGAGAATCAAAATCCGAAAGCTGTGGGATAATTGCGTCTAAATTGGCTATCTTGAGCCAGATTTAAACTATAAATCGTTCCGGTTGAGCTATTTTTTGCCCAACTTCACTTTCTTGTAGTTCTTCTAACTCCCTCAAATTACCTAAGACTTGATTAATAGAGGTGCCGCAAATGCAAACTACCGATGTTAACCTTGTCTTTACCATTGACAACTATATTATAAACGCCTTAAAGAAACAGCACTCAAACCATAATATTCATGTCCTTGAAACTTCAGGTATCAAAAGCTTACCCTGGGCTTAAAATAACTTCAGTGTTATTACTATCCTTAAGCCTTGGAGCTTGTGGTACTGATACAGCGAATCAAAATCAGACCTCCTCTGGTAGTGCTACCAACACTGCTTCTACAAGCACAAGTACATTGGAACTCGGTGGAGACATTACAATCAATGGTGCAGGAGCATCTTTCCCTGCTCCCTTGTATCAAAGATGGTTTGCAGATTTAAATAAAAAATATCCCAATTTGCGAGTTAACTATCAATCAGTTGGTAGTGGTGCGGGAGTCAAGCAATTTACTGCTGGTACTGTAGATTTTGGTGCTAGTGATGTGGCCATGAAAGATGAAGATATTGCCAAGGTTGATGCTAGTAAGGGGGTACTTCTGTTACCCATGTCTGCTGGTAGTGTTGTACTAGCTTATAACTTACCTGGAATTAATGAGCTCAATTTAACCAGGGAAGTATATGTAGATATCATGTTGGGTAAAATTAAGAAGTGGAACCATGCGAAATTAGTTGCGGCGAATCCTGGTGTGAATCTTCCCAACCAAGATATTACATTGGTATATCGATCTGATGGTAGTGGAACCACAGGTGTATTTACAAAACACCTAAGTGCAATTAGCTCGGAGTGGAAGAGTTCAGTTGGAAGTGGTAAAGCGGTACAATGGCCTACTGGTGTAGGGGCTAAGGGTAACGAAGGCGTCACAGCTCAAATTAAGCAGACTGAAGGCTCTCTTGGTTACATCGAGTATGGTTATGCGAAACAAAACCTTCTTTATTTTGCAGCCCTACAAAATAAAGAAGGTGAATTTGTCAAACCTACTGATGAGTCGGCATCAAAGACTTTGTCAGTTGTTACCCTCCCAGAAAACCTGCGTGCGTTCATCACAGACCCTGAAGGGAAGGAATCATACCCCATTGTAACTTATACTTGGATTCTGGCTGACAAGAAATATGACAATCCTGCGAAAGCTAAGGCTGTGGAGGCTATGATTGAATATGGGTTAACAGAGGGTCAAAAGGTAAGTAAAGAGCTAGGTTATGTTCCTCTTCCAGAGAATGTAGTCAAGAAAGTTGCTGCTGTTGCCGATTTGATCGCTCCTGATTACAAAATATCTGTACCCAGCAAGTAAGAGACATGGGACGATGTTATAGTCTCTGATTTTCTCAACTATTAGCACAATTTGCAGTGTGGTTCGTTCCCGCATATCAAAGACCATTGATAGGTCAATTTATTTCATGAATATCCAAGATCAACCTATTCACACTAGAATTCAACCAAGATCCCAACTAGATAAATCATTAGATCTTGGTTTTATATGGCTAACTAAATTGTTTGCATTAGCGATCGCAGCGGTTCTATTGTGGATAGCCATACAAGTAGGAATTGAGGCTATACCAGCAATTCAAACATTTGGATTGAAATTTTTAACTGACAGTTCTTGGAATCCAGTCAGGAATGAGTATGGAGTACTACCCCAGGTTTATGGAACTTTAGTTAGTTCTTTAATTGGTTTACTTATAGCTGTACCTATTGGTGTAGGTACAGCGATTTTACTAAGCGAAAATTTTTTACCATCTCAGGTAAAAACTGTGATGGTGTTTTTAGTTGAGCTACTGGCTGCAATTCCCAGTGTGGTGTACGGTATTTGGGGTATTTTTGTTCTAGTACCTATTCTAACGGATTGGGGAAAGGCACTGAATGCTAACTTGGGCTGGTTGCCTATCTTTGGCAGTTCTCCCACTGGTCCAGGAATGCTACCAGCAGGGATAATTTTGGCAATTATGACTTTGCCCATTATTACTGCTATTTCGAGGGATGCACTAATATCTGTACCCCCTACTTTGCGTCAAGCGGCTGTAGGGTTGGGAGCTACCCGATGGGAAACTATTTTAAAAGTCCTGGTTCCCGCTGCCTTTTCTGGTATTGTCAGCGCTGTGATGCTAGCTCTCGGAAGGGCAATGGGAGAAACGATGGCTGTTACGATGCTCATCGGTAATGCCAATAAAATCGATTTTTCTCTGTTTGCTCCAGCTAATTCCATCGCTTCTTTGTTAGCCAACCAGTTTGCTGAGGCAGATGGTTTACAAGTTTCAGCATTAATGTATGCCGCCTGGGTGCTTTTTATTTTAACTTTAATAGTCAATATTTCTGCGGAATTAATCGTTGTGCGAGTGAAACGCATATAGCATTTGCGGTGTTTTAGATTTTATGAGCTCTAGTTTTGCCAATCTGCCCGATAGCGACTTGATTCGTCGTAGCTTGAGTCGTTCTCCTAGCTCCCCCCGTACCCTGTTTAATAGTTTCATGAATGGGGTTGCATTCCTGTGTGGAGTCTTGTCTTTGTTGCCTTTATTAGCGGTGCTATCTTATGTCCTAATTAGAGGGATAGATGCTCTTAGTTGGAGCGTATTTACAGAATTACCCCCACCTCCCTTAGTAGAAGGAGGGGGTTTTCGAAATGCAATTTTTGGAACCCTATTGATGGTGGGGATTGGGGCACTGATTACGGTTCCCTTTGGTGTGTTAGCGGCAATCTACTTAGTCGAATTTAGTTCTGGTCAATTATGTCGATGGGTTCGTTTCGCTACGAGTGTTCTCAGTGGCATACCTTCAATTATTATTGGTGTATTTACATATGGTTTGCTGGTATATAAAGGTGTTGTTGGTTATTCACCCATAGCTGGGGGTGTGGCTTTAGCTGTACTCATGTTACCGATTATTGTCCGTACTACGGATGAAGCATTGCAGTTAGTACCCGATGAGTTACGACAAGCTTCCGTAGGTTTGGGAGCCACAAATTTTCAAACAGTTACTAAGGTGGTATTACCAGCAGCTTTACCCGCAATTATCACTGGAATTACTTTATCAATAGCTCGGGCGGCTGGAGAAACTGCTCCTTTGATATTTACCGCTTTATTTTCTCAATTTCCTTTTAATGGTCTTTTTCAACCCATTGCTTCCCTAGCTGTATTGGTGTTCAATTTTGCGATTGTTCCCTACCCCAATCAGCAATCCTTAGCATGGGGAGCTTCTTTAATTCTAGTGTTAATGGTTTTGATTACCAGCATTATTGCTCGCTGGGTTACTAGTCGTAAATGGGCACCTCGAAAAATTGAGCAAGTAGCTCGCGAGATAAGGTTATACTTTGAACGGTTAAGAATTGGACTTTTTTAAATGTCTGAAACTCGAGATTCAATAAGCTGTTTAACTTCTTCTCCTTATCAGTATTAGCGGTAGCAATGCTGTTAGAGATTGCTACCGCTAATACTGCAAAATTAGCATAGTACTTAGAGTCTAAACATTCATTTATAATAAATTTCCAAAATCTTTCAATCAAATTTAGGCGTTGCATAAGTGCGGGATGAATTAGCGTTTGAAACCATTGAGAAATAGTTGAGAATTTAGTGAAATCATCCCGCACTTATGCAACGCCGATTAAGGTTGTCCATTTCGGTTTTTTTTAACTGTTCGCGCACTTGCTCATCCAGAATATACCGGATATTATCTATTATTCCTTCTTCTTGCCACTGTTTGTAATGTCAGAATACAGTTGAATAGGGAGGCTGTTATTTCGGCAAATTACATCAATTACAGCCATTCTTTAGCTGATACAGAACCCCATCTAATATTTCTCTGTTAGAGGATGTTTTAAAAGGTGGGAGGTATGATAAAAAAGCTCACAAGGCATATGCTGAGAATTATAGAAAACAGCACCTCGTGAGCAAATGACTAAGAATTATCCTAGCAATTTAACGTGGTAACAGTGGGAGTTAATCACAGAGCTGTTTTCAGAGGCAAAACCAGGTGGTCGTCCACGTACAACAAGATGTATTTACCCAGTAGTAAAAGTGATTTTATACGTACTGTGTCAAGGATCTACATGCCGGGTATTACCAGGAAATTTACCACCTTGGTACAGTCTATGGCTATTTCAGAAGATGGTGCAAAGAGGTTACTTGCCTTCTGGCTCATGACAAACTATATCAATGGGTTCGGGTAGGAACCACTCGAGAACCAAGTCCATAGGAAGCAGCCTTTGATAGCCAATCAGTTGAAACCGCAACCATGATTTGTACGGATGTTGGTTTCGACCCAGGAAAACAAATACATAGAAGTAAACGATTTATTACGGTTGACTTGTTAGGGCTAGTTTTGCGAGTCTTGGTTACTTCTGAAAGTGTGCCAGAACGTGTAGGGGCTAAACTAAACGTGCACGTTCTGGCTGGTTTATCAGATGAAAGATAAAGTTAAAAGACTGCACACTATCTGGATGGATGGAGGATATCGGGCGGAAGATTTTGCCCACTGGATAATCGATGTTTTTTGTTGGATTGTGGAAGTGGTTCTCAGACCCTTAGAAAAGCAGGGTTTTACCCTTTTACCAAAACCTTGGGTTGTACAACGAACTTTCGGGTGGCTCAATTCGTTTATAAGATTAAGTCAGGACTATGAAAGGCTACCTGAAACTTATCAGACTTTTATTTCTATTGCAATGATACGTATCATGGTCAGTCAACTTGCATGATTTGTAACTCACTTCGACTTTTAAAACATCCTCTTACTCGAAGTTGGAGGTTTGGTTCTCTTTCTCTTAGGTAAGAGGGGCTTAATAATTTTCCACTCCTTACCCGTCAAACTACTTGAATAGTCCATTGTTTCATTCACTCAAGTTGTGGAAGCAACTTGCCGTAAAGGGTGCTCGCATTACTTAATGTGTATTTGGCAATCACCATTTTGGATTATTATACCGGAGAATGTAAAGATACTAAATGGTTTCTATACTTGGTAAATCTACTTCTGGTGGACTTAGACTGACAATCTTACTTTGACTATCCCAAATAATCCAGGCAAACTTGGGATCCAAATCCACGGGATTATCCGTAACTTTAAAATACAGCTTACTACCACTTCTTCCTTGCTCAATTGCAAAGTCAGCATTTTGAGCATATACAACCTTAAAACCCCTATCCCTAAGACAATACATTGCCCAGGCTTTTAAGGACTGTCTGGCTGGTTCATGTGGAATTGGTGGTTTCGTGATCGTTTCTGCTACAACTTGATATACTTGTATCATAATAAATATCTATGAAAATTTTTTAGTTAGTAATTGAGGAGCATCCCAACTTTTCAAAAATATGTGGTGCTGGGAGCAAAATTATCCCTTGATATAGAGTAATTTATATCAAGGGATTAGCAAGATGCCTATAGGACAAATGTAGGTATTTGAGATGTTATCTAGTAGTTAGTTGATGATTTGCTTTTTCTCGCTCCATAATACCCTCTGTTCTTCACTTCTCCACTCTCTCCTCACCAACCTTGCCAAAGTTGCAGCCATCACCTCAGTAGTTTGACCTGTAACTGTAAAGAGTAATGTTTCTCTGTAAATACGCTGAGCAGAATGATGCCTATAGTTTGCTGCTCCACTAGAAACGGTTACGGCAGCCTGTGCAATACGATTTGCTAATTCAATAGCCCAACTTCTTAAATGTAGTTTTCTTGACAATTCTGTTTGTGGATTTTGTTGTGCTTCCCTAATCGCAATACGACAATCTGTTAGTTCTTGGTACAAATACGTTAAAGCATCGGCAATAACAGGCAAAGATTTCTGTTTTGATGCTGTGGCAATTATATCCAATCCTGCGATCGCACATCCTGTTACTAAAAAACCTGTACGCAGAGCGTTCTTTTTATCATTCTCATGAATCCAACCCTCTGGTTTGATAAAGACCACCCGCTCTGCTGATAAAAAATAACCAGAAAAATTACTACTAACCGTATTTGTAGATGTGATTACTGCAAGTTGTGCAGGAGGAGAAAATCTTACCATTTCTCCTGTAGATGGTTGGTTGATTTCCCCAAAAGGAACAACTCCAAATACCGCACTTCCATCAGGCAATGTGGCAGCGACGAT
>CBZS010000547.1 GCA_000613065.1 Richelia intracellularis
GATTCTAAGCCCGAACTGAAACTTCAGTTCAATGATAATCAAACTTAAAATTAAACAACAGAGTCTTAAGGTTAACTGAACCCAAATTCTCTAGACTAGTTATCATGGTTCTGGCTAGCTAACTTTTGCTGCTGTAAGTTTTGTAACTGCTGTAGCAAACAATTTACCTCTGCTTGCAGATGGATCAATTTTACCTGTTGATCCACTGAGTAAACAGACTTATGCAATTTTTTGGCTCCAAGTTTTTGGGTAGGGCGATCGGAAGTAATAGAAGATGTAGACATTTTGACAATAAACTCCACAAGCTAACTCACACCATCAAACGCTATATCATAACTCAGATCTTAAGTTTTATGAAAAAGCATTGTATTACTTCTGCTTATATGAATGATTAGTGATTTTGTACAGAGTGACATTAGGGATAATATTTTTGTTCCAAAACTTGTGTTGTTTTATGAATTAGCGTAATCACGACTCTATATGCAATTAGGAAATTTGAGAACCAATAATCCCTGGAAAATATTTATGTTGTGAACTCCATTATTGGATTTTTTGTGTGCCCGGTAAATAACGATATATTTTCCAAATGGCTACATTTGGGATTCGCTGATGATATGTTTATAAATGCATCGTCAGTTAGAGCTAATACCTTTTAATACATCCTGTGACTTTGAGCCTGTCTGCTGAGAAAATCCACCGCCAACCCTGGCCCGGACTAATAGAAGCCTATCGTGAGTATTTGCCCGTAAGCGACACAACACCAGTTGTCACCCTGCTAGAGGGGAATACGCCACTCATACCTGCTACTGCCTTGGAGCAAAGGATTGGTAGACAAGTAAAAGTGTATGTAAAATATGATGGTCTTAACCCCACTGGTAGTTTTAAGGACCGGGGTATGACTATGGCAATTTCCAAGGCAAAGGAAGCTGGGGCAAAAGCTGTAATTTGCGCCAGTACAGGTAATACTTCAGCGGCAGCCGCAGCCTATGCACGTCGTGGTGGTATGCGCCCATTTGTCCTTATTCCTGATGGATATGTGGCCTTAGGTAAGTTGGCACAGGCTTTACTATATGGAGCGGAAGTCCTAGCGATAAAAGGCAACTTTGACCGGGCTTTAGAAATTGTCCGACGAATGGCTGATAATTATCCCATTACTTTAGTCAACTCGGTCAATCCCTATCGCTTGGAAGGCCAAAAAACAGGTGCGTTTGAAGTAGTTGATGATTTAGGAAATGCCCCCGATTGGTTATGTATACCCGTAGGTAATGCTGGGAATATTACTGCTTATTGGATGGGATTTTGTCAGTATTACCAAGCTAAAAAATGCGAATGCTTACCAAAAATGATGGGATTTCAAGCTGCGGGTGCAGCACCCCTAGTAAATGGACAACCTGTAGCCGAACCGGAAACCATTGCTACAGCTATTAGGATTGGGAATCCAGCTAGTTGGGAGAAAGCCGTTGCTGCCAAAGATGCAAGTCAAGGCAATTTCCACTCTGTCACAGATGCAGAGATATTGAATGCCTATCGAATTTTGGCATCGGAAGAGGGGATTTTTTGTGAACCTGCTAGTGCATCTTCTGTGGCAGGGATGTTGCAGGTAAAAGACCAAATACCCACGGGATCAACAGTAGTTTGTGTGCTTACAGGGAATGGTTTGAAAGATCCAGATACAGCCATTAAATACAGCAATAGCCAAATAAAACAGGGAATTGACCCAAAAATTGAAGCCGTAGCCAAAGCCATGGGATTTTAATTAGTCAAGGAGATAATGGGAAATGCCACCGCTTCTCATTATCTTAAATCTCACCTTGAGCATCTCAGAAGTGCTAAATTCTGTTAATTAGGGATAGATAATTTTGGCGTTGCTAAATCAGGGGATGATTTCACTAAATTTTCAACGATTTCTCAATGGTTTCAAACGCTAATTCATCCTGCACTTATGCAATGGCAGAATTTTTATAAAAAGGCGGCACCCGGATTCGAACCGGGGGATAAAGGTTTTGCAGACCTCTGCCTTACCACTTGGCTATGCCGCCGAACTAACATTAAATCATGCTAACAGAATTGTACCCAAAAGAAAACAATTTAATCAATTTTTTGATTACCTAATACCAATTATCTATGAAGCTGCATAATCGTTTCCACAGACTATAAACCTGAGGCTAGACAAAATTAACTAGCAAAACCAGGATAATAATGTCCATCTTCGTATGAAAATGGTATAAATGTAGTTTAATATCGTGATCTTATATTCATTCGCTACAGACGGATAGAAAAAGACTAAGCTGGTAAATAACACTTTCAAAGGAGATCTTCTCCTTTGAGGCTTTTAAAGTCACTGGCAAAACTCTGTTTTACTGCAATACCTGTAAGCATATTATGTTTGATGCACTAGCCGAACGTTTAGAAGGAGCATGGAAAAAACTACGGGGTCAAGATAAAATCTCCCCGTCAAATATTCAAGATGCCTTGCGAGAAGTCCGTCGAGCCCTGTTGGAAGCAGATGCTAACCTGCAGGTAGTCAAGGAATTTATCGCTGAAATTGAAGCCAAGGCACAGGGAGCCGATGTTATTAGCGGAGTACGCCCCGACCAACAATTTATTAAGATTGTTCATGATGAGTTGGTTGCGGTTATGGGGGAAAGCAATGTCCCGCTAGCAGAAGAGGATAATGCTCCCACTATTGTTTTAATGGCTGGCTTACAGGGGGCTGGTAAAACCACCGCTACAGCTAAACTTGCCTTACATTTACGTAAATTAGATCGTAGCTGTTTAATGGTGGCTACAGACGTATATCGTCCTGCCGCGATCGATCAGTTAATTACTCTGGGTAAGCAAATAGAAGTACCTGTTTTTGAAATGGGTAGTGATGCTAACCCGGTGGAAATTGCCCGTCAAGGTGTAGAAAAAGCCAAAGCAGAAGGGATAAATACAGTAATTATTGATACTGCTGGACGTTTGCAAATTGATGCAGACATGATGGCAGAATTAAGTCAGGTAAAAGAGACTGTTAATCCCCACGAAACGCTATTAGTGGTGGACGCTATGACTGGTCAGGAAGGTGCCAGTCTTACCCGTATTTTCCACGAACAAATCGGTATATCTGGTGCTATTTTAACCAAACTTGATGGTGATAGCCGTGGTGGATCAGCCCTATCAGTACGCCGGATTTCAGGAGCCCCAATTAAATTTGTGGGTGTAGGTGAGAAAGTGGAAGCCCTGCAACCCTTTTATCCCGAACGCATGGCATCGCGGATTTTGGGAATGGGTGATGTTTTAACCTTAGTAGAAAAAGCCCAGGAAGAAATAGACATTGCTGATGCGGAAAAAATGCAGGAAAAAATCCTGTCAGCAAAGTTTGACTTCACCGATTTTCTCAAGCAGATGCGTCTGCTGAAGAATATGGGTTCTTTAGGTGGAATCATCAAAATGATTCCTGGGATGAATAAGTTGACAGACGATCAACTCGAGAAAGGAGAAACTCAACTCAAACGCTGTGAAGCCATGATCAATTCTATGACCATGGAAGAGCGTAAAAATCCCGATCTCTTATCTAGTTCGCCCAGTCGTCGTAAGCGTATTGCCAGAGGTTCTGGTTACAAAGATGGAGATGTGAATAAGCTCGTCAGCGATTTCCAGAAAATGCGCGCCATGATGCAGCAAATGGGACAAGGGGGAATGCCTGGAATGCCTGGAATGCCCGGTGCAGCAATGGGTGCTAACCCCATGGCTGGAATGGGTAATCGCCCAGCCCCTGGTTGGCGTGGTTATGGCGGTGCTACTCGTAGCAAAAAGAAGCCCAAAAAGGATAAAAAGAAAAAGGGTTTTGGTAATCTTTAAATTGGCAATCTGGAGTTACAAGTATTGCCAAAAAGTTCCAAGACCCAGGAGATTTGCCCATGGGTTTGGTTGAGAATAACTCAGGATTAACCCTTGGAGATAAAGTTACATATCCGGTGCATAGCACCTAAGATTCAGCAAATGCTAGAATAGGCATCTGCATATCCATACTGCTACGCACAAGTTTGATATGGACAAGCCCGAACCTTAGTAGATAACCCAATACAAGTAAAAAACATTAAACTTGTTTCTGTGGCGAGAAAGATAACGAAAACCCATTAACTTTCTCCATTGCTAAGTTATACATGACACTAAAATACAGGAATACAATTTCTCAAGATGATTAAACTGCGCTTAAAGCGATATGGAAAAAAGCGGGAAGCAAGCTACCGCATCATTGCTATTAATAGCCTCGCACGTCGTGATGGTCGTCCTTTAGAAGAATTGGGTTTTTATAATCCCAGAACCGATGAAGTGCGTTTGGATGTTCCTGGCATTGTAAAGCGACTACAACAAGGTGCTCAGCCCACAGATACAGTCCGTCGCATCCTGGAAAAAGCTAATGTCTTTGAACAGGTCAGTGCAACATCAGCATCATAATCAAAAACTAACCCAAACAGCCTCAAATACCAGTCCTGATTATGTAGGATTGGTGAAGTTCCTGCTTGAGCCATTTTTAGAGTCTCCAGAATCTTTGAAGATTGATTGGGAAACTTCTCTCAATAATCAACGTCTCTGGATTCGTATTGCTTTTGACAGCACAGATAAAGGAAAAGTTTTTGGACGGGGCGGACGCAATATTAAGGCTGTACGCAAAATCATCGCAGCGGCGGCAGCCACTGTCGCGCAGTCAGTATATATTGATATATACGGAGGTAATCCCGCTGACAGGGAAGATGCCTCTTCGGCAGAGGTAGGGGAAGAAAAATTACCACCACCAAAACCGAAACCAAGACGTGGGAGTGGAGTGAAACCCATTGTTAAACCACCTTCCCATTAGTTGAAATCATCGACGTTGAGTAAACATCTTGACTCATTCCTCTTCCTAAAGGGGAGTTGTTCTCCCCGAGAGGTTTTAGCTAGGTGATGATATGGGCTATGGCTTTGGCATGTTTTTCGAGAATAAATTTTAATCCAAGATCTGTGGCACTATTTGTTCATTATTGCCAGCCTGGAAAAGAACAGGCTTAAAGGCGGAGTCTTGGCACGAAAATTAGGTGGGAGGCTTTCTATATATCCCTCCATTTCTCGTTCTAATTCGGTAAAAGTATTATTCTCGAAGGTAGAAAGAATCTGGTATAGATTCTTTCTACCTTCCAACTTCCCACTCCAGTTTTCTTAACACTAGCTTCCGCAAATTTATTGCTCCTCAAGAAATTTAAAATTTTAATATGGCAGGTGCCTTGACAATTCAACTACCAAGTATCGACAGCGCGATCGCTTTGGCAGGATATGCAGAAGAGAATTTGAGAACTATCTCCAAGTTGACAGGAGCAAACCTAGTGTTACGAGGCCAAGAATTGTTGATTTCTGGCACTCCAAAACAAATGGAGATTGCTAGTAACTTAGTGCGATCGCTGGAAAATCTCTGGAATGTGGGTAGTATTATTTCTGGTGCAGATATTTTGACTGCTCGTCAAGCCCTAGATACCCATAGAGAAGGGGAACTTCAAGATTTACAAAAAGGTGTTTTGGCAAAAACCCGACGGGGTGAGGTGATTCGTGCTAAAACATTTCGCCAAAAAAAATATATTGAAGCTATTAGCAAACGTGACTTGACATTTTGCATTGGTCCTGCTGGTACAGGTAAAACTTTTTTAGCTGTAGTTATAGCGGTAAAGGCACTACTTGATAATCAATTTGAAAAGCTAATTTTAACCCGACCAGCAGTGGAAGCAGGAGAAAGATTAGGGTTTTTGCCAGGAGACTTACAACAGAAAATTAACCCCTACCTGCGTCCACTTTACGATGCTATGCATCAATTTATCGATCAGGAAAAATTACCACCCCTCATCGAAAAGGGTGTAATTGAAGTTGCTCCTCTCGCTTATATGCGGGGGCGTACCCTAAATAATGCCTTTGTGATTGTAGACGAAGCCCAGAATACCACAGCCTCACAAATGAAAATGGTATTGACTCGTTTGGGTTTTCATTCCCGTATGGTGGTAACAGGGGATATTACACAAACTGATTTACAGCCGCATCAGCAATCCGGTTTAAATATGGCTGTGAAGATTTTAAAGAATGTAGAAGGAATTGCTTTTTGCGAATTTTCTCAAAAGGATGTGGTTCGTCATCCCTTAGTACAAAGGATTGTTACTGCTTACGAGCAACATGAAGTTTAATCTATTCAGTTCAGACTTGTAGTTGATGTCAAAAATCCTTCCCTCTGCTCTTATTGGCTACCGATACAGAGCCTATTCGTCCTGAAAAGGCTAATACTCTCCCCACATTCCGCAGGTGCGATAGCAAAATGTTGTCTTTTTGAAGTATGAGTTTTTCAAAATCACAAATAAAAGTACAAGATATCGCTCACTTAGGCATAGTGGCAGG
The DNA here is from genome assembly GCA_000613065.1 of Richelia intracellularis. Taxonomy (GTDB): domain Bacteria; phylum Cyanobacteriota; class Cyanobacteriia; order Cyanobacteriales; family Nostocaceae; genus Richelia; species Richelia intracellularis_B. The sequence goes on from CBZS010000547.1 coordinate 6,397, forward strand.
GATTATTGATGAAATGAGTTTGGTTGATTTCTTCAAGCAACTGCTTGGAACTCATCCCCAAGAAATAATCAGCCCAGGCCAAGTGGTCAAAGCAATGATTCTCAATGGCTTAGGCTTTATCAGTGTACCACTATATTTATTTGAGAAGTTCTTTTCAGGGATTGCAACGGAACATTTATTGGCAGAGGGAATACAACCAGAACATTTGAACGATGAACCCTTGGGAAGAGTGTTAGAGAAACTATATGATGCAGGATTAACAGAAATTTTTATCCGAGTCGCACTATCAGCAGCAGATAGATTTGGAGTGAAAATGGACAGCTTCCACTTGGATTCAATTTCATTTCATGTACATGGGGATTATGGAACTGGTACTGATGATTAAGCATGAGCACAATCAGGATTAATTACAATTACATATGGTTCTTGGCCGTTGGATAAGTGGGGGATGAATTAGGGTTTGAAACCATTGAGAAATCGTTGAAAATTTAGTGAAATCATATCCTGATTCAGGAACGCCGGTTATTATAGAGAGCACCGACCAGATTTGAAACAATTTATCCTTGACTTGATGTGGAGTGTTGATGGAGATATCTTTTATATTTAAGAGTTGCACATGGGAATGAAGTCTATTCTGCCATGTTTGGAACAGTTATGGCAGATTTCCACAAACAATAGCAAATTGATGCTTTTTTGTTGCGGATGCAGCCCTTTACACTGAAGACAATTTGCAGATGATAGTCTCATTCAGATGGGTATCTCGAGTGACTGCAACCCTAACTGCCCCAAAATAACTGTTAGAAAAGAACAGTCTTGATGCATTTGTACCAAGTAAAATCCCAGGATATTCTATTGCGCGCTGTTGTAATGATTATGGTGGTGTGCGACAACGGTGGCTAGTGATAGAAAGTGAAGCCCGTAAAAATGTGACTTCAAACAACTGGAAAAACGTCTGACCAAAAAATATACCCAGGGACAATCCCAACTACAAAAATGGTGTCAACAGGAATTTGCATGTGCCGAAGATGCATTCAACGCAGGCAAATTACTTGAGAGTAAGTTGCCATTTCATCAACTTGCATGCAAATATTGAAGTGATTGAATATGGCCAAAAGCGGAGACGTGGTAGACCTCGCAAGGATTCTCAACCTAGCTTAATTTCCCATATTCAAGCCGAAATTGTACCCAAAGAAACTGCTACCATTGCCACAGAACAGGCTGGCAGGTTTATTCTTGCCACCAATGTTCTTGATACCGACAAACTTAGCAACGAAGATGTTTTACGTAAATATAAGGCACAACAATCTACAGAACGTGGTTTTAGGTTTCTCAAAGACCCATTGTTTTTTACTTCCACTGTGTTTCTAAATTCAAGGAAAACAGTGGCGGCTTTGGCAATGGTTATGAGTTTGTGTTTGCTAGTTTACAGCCTAGGTCACAGGGCATTACGCCAATCTCTAAAACGAGGATCCCAAACAATTCAAAATCATTTAGGTGAACCAACTGCCACTCCTACTTTAGGTTGGGTGTTTCAATGTTTCATGTCAATTCATTTATTAACGTTCGCTTTTTTGAAACAGATTTCCAACTTGAGTGAGGACGTGTGCTGGATTCTATAGTTTTTTGGTGCTCCCTGTCGTAAATATTATCTTCTTTGCTAACCAACCTGCGGAATGTGGGTTGCTCCGCTCTCTTACCTAACCGGGAATTTTGGTATTACTTGATTAGTGGTAGCTTCCTATCTCGATCAACAGACTCTTATAGCAAGTCACATCATATTGCACAAAAAATTATCAATAATTTTACTGAATAAGGACACAAGCCAGGGTATAAACACTTAAAGCAATAAAATATTTTGTACAAATAAATCAGTAAATATATTAGTCCAATTACGTATTAATTGGGGGATTTTT
>CBZS010000548.1 GCA_000613065.1 Richelia intracellularis
AGATACATTTTGCTCGATCATGCCCACTGCGAGCGTAAGGCTGCAAGTGCAGCGATTAATCTAATGTTTCGCTAATCCTTCCAATACAAAGATGGTACGGGAGTTAACGAAAAATTGACTCAAGTAAGAATTAGAGCATTTTGATCAGGTAAATGATTGGTTAGAACGGCGGAATATACCCATGGCTCCCTTGAACGCACCTCCCTATGGTGCGGGTTTAAAAGCCCAAATTCGCCGTCAGGAACCACATAGATTCCTGGATTCTTTGTTGGTGAGTGGATTAATTGAGGCTCGTAGTCACGAACGTTTGGGTTTATTATCCAACCATTGTCCAGAACCAGAGTTAGCGGAATTTTACGGTAGTTTAATGGCTTCGGAAGCTAGGCATTATGGAGTTTATTGGGTATTAGCTGATACCTATTTTGACCGAAGTGTATTTGTACCACGGTTACAAGAGCTAGCAATGATTGAAAGTGAACTGTTAGAAAATTTACACCCCGAACCGAGGGTACATAGTTAATCAGAAGAAATAAGGGAGAGGGGGAGACGCGGTGACGCGGTGACGGGGGGAGATCAACTAACAACTTTACAACTAGCGGCTACCAAATATCAACATTCCCTATTATCCATTCAATCTAAAATTTAAAATCTGAATATGCTGATTTCTTATCAAGATTTTTTGATTCGTGACTGGCAAAAAAACGATCGCAGCTTTGTGGCTGAGATTATTCGTTCTGTTTTGGCTGAGTATGGTTTGGGTTGGGAACCGGAAGGCGCAGATCGGGATGTGTTGCAGGTAGAAGAATTTTACTTAAGTGTCGGTGGGGAATTTTGGGTAATTGAGTACCAGGGTAAATTAGTCGGTACGGGGGCATATTACCCTCTGGAAAGGGACAGAAAGGCGGTGGAAATTAGGAAAATGTATTTTATTCCAGAAATTAGGGGTAGGGGTTTAGGGAAATATTTATTACAACAGTTAGAGGTTGCGATCGCTAGCCGTGGGTTTGGGCAAATCTGGATTGAAACTGCTTCTGTGTTAGTTGAAGCAGTCAAGCTGTATGACAGCAATGGTTATCAGTCAGCAACTGGAGTAGAAACAACTCGTTGCGATCGGATTTATGTTAAACAGTTGTAGTTCCAATCCATTAATGTGGGGATATCATACGGTTGTCGTAAAGCCTTTCTGAAAATAAAAGAAATGTAGACGATATACGAATGAGCAGTGAGCGGAATCGAACAGCTCAGACCGAGTGACTTTTTCTGAACTATGTCAAAGGGAGTCGAGGCTTGAGCTTACGTCGAAGTGTTGCTCCTTTTATATAGAAAACAGGTAAGTTCGGAGAATTCAAAGTCTTATTAGGTGTTATCTTTATTTCGTCTTCACCCACAATTCCAATGCTTTTTTTTAATTTTCATCATATGTTGCTGTTTTCCAATTTTTGGCTTGTTTTACCTGTTCTGGAGTTAGGTTTTTAACATCGGTCAAATTAGCACCTCTCAAATTGGCACCTCTCAAATTAACATAAAGCAATTCCTTATTACTTAAATTAACCTTAGGAGCAATCTTAAACAGACCAATATCACGCATTTCTTTATCTTATTTTTTTTCTAAAGATTCGGGTAATTTAGTTTGGTCATCATACAGAGCAACTCGTTTATAAGTAATGTTAATTATGTCCTTATCTAGTTGAGTTTCACTTAAATCTACTCCTCTTAAGTTAGTACCACTCAAGTTGACTTTTGTTACTCCTTTAGCACTAGGGGAATTACAATCTTGATTTTTGTCTGGAGAGAATATGGCACCATGCAAATTAGCACCATATAAATCCGCGCCAGTCAAGTCGACGTTAATTAAATTGGGTGCGACTCTTTTAGTAAGACGGGGAGTGGAACTTAGACAGGTATTGGAAGAGGTGGAGGGGTAGTAGAGCAACGAGCTTTGCTTTGATAACTTGCTTCATCAAAGGAATAGCACTAGAGTAGAAAGCCAGGTGATTGTGTTTATGTTCTTGTTGTAGATGAAACTGCCAATACTCATCCCAATCGCCACTGATGTATAAACAACCCAGGGGTAAAACAGCCTCAGCACCCCTCATGGTCCATCTAGCCCCAGTGATATCCATCCTGTCTTTAATCAGGTGGCGACAAGGACCCTCAATCACCCCCGTGGCGATGGGGAATCCAGCTTTTAAGTAATCGTCATATTTGAGGTATTTGGCATTGTTAAGTAAATATCTAGCACAGGTATCCACGGGTTTACGTTCTTGGGGGGTGAGTTTGGGTAAAGTCGCACTCCGGCCCATACCTGGGGCAACTGAACTTGATTTACCTTCAAGGATAAGCTGGAAACGTTTGCTCTCCCAAGCTTCTGCCTGTGTTGAAGTCTGAGAATAAAAGACAAATGCAGCTTTCCACAAATACTCAATCACATGGATAATATCCCTGTCTTAGTCCATGAGAGAGAATATTGCTGTGCTGGTAGATTAAACTCCCCATCCAAAGGAAATAGGGTATTTATCTTTCTTCCTCCATAACCGATTCTATTGGCGATTACTGTGCCAAATAATGTGGTCAATTTCCGCGACAATTTTTTCTTGTGTGTTCTGTTTACTGAGTCTGTGCCTGCACACTCTGCCTCTATTTCATCTTGACTGCCTTTATCAAAATATCTTTGTTTGTAACAACCGTGTCAATAGTTCGTATCCATTCTCAAGTAACTTACTCTCTATCTGGGAGTGTTCTAACCCACAAATCCTGTCTGAGTCTAATCAAATAACTATCTGTTCAAATAGTTCTCGTGCTTGTGACCAAAACATACCTTGATTTGATGTAGATCCTTGCATAGTGTGTGGAACTGTTCCTGTTTTTTCACTTTTTACAAGCCAATTCCATCAAGTACATTTTTGGCTGTCAATACTACTGTGGTTGACTTGTCATTTATTATTCTTATATCAGACTCCGTACTACCAAAAGAGTCGCATCCATATGATAATCACCCGGAAATTGGGCAAATTATGGGTCAAGATTTAGGACAAGCATGGTTATCCCATCCCCCTGAAGAGAATTCCCAACCCAATAGTAGTTCCTATTCCCTTACATGAAAGCAAACTCAAAGAACGAGGATATAACCAAGCAGAATTAATCGCTTACAGCTTTTGTCAAATAACTGGGTTACAATTAAAACCTAAGGGTCTACAGCGAAGTAAAAATACTACATCACAGTTTGGCTTGTCTGCTACGCAGAGACAAAAAAACTTAACAGATGCATTTTCCTTAGGCTCAGATTTCCGTCGTTTACCAAAATCACCCATATTATTAGTGGATGACATTTATACCACTGGTGCAACAGCAAAAACAGCGATTGCAGTTTTAGAGAAAAATGGCATCAAAGTAAATGGGAACGCTGCCGTAGCCATGGCTGCAAAGGGTAGATAAATGTAGGTAAACATAGATCTTTAGAAGCAGTATCTGCTCAAAAAAACTATAATTAACCAAATTAGGCTATTTTGTGGGAAGGTTCATTGGAATGTTCAGAAAAGCTTTTGTCATTGGGTTAAAACAACTCAGCACCATCCCTATGTCATTATTGGCAATTGGAGTTAGTGTTAACACTGCTTTTGCTCAACAAAATAAAATATATAGTCCTATACCAATTTCCCCAAGCCACCAAATAGCAGACTCCCTATCTGAAAAAGATATTCCCACAGGTCAAGGTGGATTTGCCCGGGATTATCTGGTGAAATTAAATAAAGGAGATCATCTCGCGATCGATTTGTCTTCTGAGAATTTTGATAGCATTATTACCCTACTTGGACCCAACGGAGCAACCGTAGGGGAAAATGACGATGGTCCTGATGGTACAAGTAATTCTCTCCTTTTTACCAGAATCACTGAAACTGGGACTTATATCGTACGAGTCCGTTCCTTCGGAGAAACAGGAATAGGTAAATTTAAGCTCAAAGTCACCCGGTTGAAGCCAGTTAAGTAGATAGTAGGTATAACCCTTGTGGTTATCCAGAGAGAATTGATTGGAAAAAGAGAGAAAGAGGGAAGGATATAATAAGCATCAACAATTAACTGTTAATAATCTCTTCATCCAGAGAAAAATCAATATCAGCTTCATTTCTGCCATTGACAAGATAATCATTTTCAAAAGAATCTTGCAACCCAGTAATCAAATCATACTTAGGTTGCCAGATTAAGTCCTTCATTGCTTTATTTACCGTAGCAAAGAAATGTTGCATACGTAGGGGAAATGCTTTGCGTTTGCCAAAATCAAATTTTTTCGGTTCGTAATGAATTATCTTAATCTCATCAGGAGACTTTCCAGCAGCCACAGCACAAGCACGGGCTAAACCATCAAAAGTAACAAAGCGATCGCCAGAAACATTATAAATTTGTCTTACGGCTCGGGGATTGCCTACCACTTGACACATAGCAGTCGCTAAATCCTTCACATGACCAAGTTGGGTAAAGTGCAATCCATTACCGGGTATAGGAATGGGTCGATCGCGGACAATGCGATCAAAAAACCAAGCTTCTAAATCATTGTAATTCCCCGGACCATAAATATAGGTGGGGCGGATGGATGTATAGGGGGATTCTGCCTCCATAAGATAGCTTTCCGCTTCATGCTTACCTAAATGACGGCTTTTTGGATCTATGGTATCTCCCTCTACATGGGGCATTTGATCTGATTTGAGATAAACCCCTGCTGAACTCATGTAAATGAACTGTTGTAAGCGATTTTGAAAAATCTCTACTAAGGGCTTTGTGTCAATGAGTTTACGACCATTATTGTCAAAAATAATATCAAAATCTTCCGTAGCTAACTTGTCTTTTAATTCAGTTGCATCCGTGCGATCGCCAATAATAGTTTTAACCTGAGGTACTGGTGCAGGTAGATTTCCCCGATTAAATAGCACCACCTCATGCCCCTGTTCCACCAGAATTTGTGTTAGATGGACGCCGATAAAACGAGTACCACCCATAATCAGAATCCGCATAAATCCCCCATTGTTCTCATTCAGAACCGCGATCGTTCAAACTTGCTAAATCAACAATGTGACAAAAACTTCTGGATACCAATTGATTTGCATCAGTATCTCAATATATGTAACTTTTATTGATAAACCACTTACAACAGTCTATTTTTGAGGTTATCAGTTAGGGGTTCCAAATGGAACCCATTTTCCCGGAGGAGAGTCTCAATATACAACAAATTACAGGGTAAATTTATGCTCAATGCTATTTTTACTCATTGAACCAAGTTCTCTTTCCTTCCCTTGGATAATTTCTTTCATTATTCCGTAGAAGCTTACAAGTTAATTATTTAGTTTTTACGATAAATACTATAAAAGTTATTGGTATATTAACCTTGCGAAATTAGATACGACAAAATCTAGATAATCATATGTATAAACTATGATGACAACTATTGATATTATTAACTTCTTAATTTTGCCAACTACAAATAAAAATTATACAATGACAAAACTTTATCTTCAGAAAAAATTATTGCATCGATAATCTAATCAAATAAAGAATGGCAACTTTTGTAAACAACAACCTGTATATGTAATGTGGCATCCTCTCACCACTACTCCGGCACCTACCATCAATCTTTATCATTGTTCTTTACCAATTAAACATAACTGTGCCTTTAAAATATGCCTTGATGCATGAGTGGCTAACACCAAAAGCTACCGGTGGTTCAGAAATTGTTGTCAGGGAAATACTTAACCTGGTTGATGCAGATTTGTATGCTTTGATAGACTTTGAATCCAAAAATCCAGACAGCTATTTATATAAGCGTCAGATTGGTACAACCTTTCTGCAACAATTCCCCGATGCTAAGAATGGCATACAAAACTACTTACCTCTTTTGCCCATAGCTGTAGAGCAATTAGACTTGCGGGAATATGATGTGATTCTCTCCTCCTCCCATGCAGTTGCTAAAGGGGTGATTACCACCCCTGAACAACTACATATTTGCTACTGTCATAGTCCCATGCGTTATGCTTGGGATTTGACCTTTGATTATTTGCGTTCAAGCAAATTAGGAAATGGGGTGATTGGTTGGGCAACTAGATATTTACTACACCGTTTACGCCAATGGGACGTAACCAGTGCCAATAGTGTAGACTATTTTATTGCGAATTCAAAGCATACAGCTCGTCGGATTTGGCGATGCTACCGTAGAGAATCAACAGTTATTTATCCGCCAATTAATATTGAAAATTTGCCATTTTCGGCCCAAAAAGAAGATTTTTACTTGATTGTTTCCCGGTTAGTGACTTACAAGCAAGTATCTTTAATTGTTCAAGCCTTTAACAAAATCCAAAAACCTCTAGTAATTATTGGTACAGGTCCAGAGATGACAAAAATTACACAAATGGCAAAATCGAACATTCAACTGCTAGGTTGGCAACCTGATGAAGTTGTTAAGCAATATATGACTTCTGCCAAAGGATTTGTGTATGCAGCTTGTGAAGATTTTGGTATGGCATTGGTTGAAGCCCAAGCATGTGGCACACCTGTAATAGCTTATGGTGCTGGTGGTGCTTTGGAAACAGTGAGGGATGCTGCTGTAGTTGAACCCAAGACCGCTACTGGCATCTTGTATCGGGAGCAAACGGAAGTAGCTTTGATTGAAGCTATCGCATCTTTTGAAGATGCCCAGGGAAAATTTTATCCTGAATATATGCGAGCGCATGCTGCTCAGTTTGAGACCAACATCTTTGCCCAGCTTTATCAGGAGTTTTTAGATAAAAGTCAAGAAAAGCACTCTACAAGAGAATATAATACATTCTTTTAAAATGTTTTAGAAAATTTCACCCAGAAGCACCTGCTTTTGGCTTTAAGATTGGGACTATGTGTGGTGTGGATTTTAAGGAGTATGATGACAGCCCAGAGCTCAAGCTCACTCCTCTCCGGTAAGCGATCGTCTTCTAGTAGGAGCTACGTGCCTTCGCGTACTTTCTTCAAGCGTGATCGAGCAAGGAAGATACCTAGAGTTAAACTGCAGGGTTTATCTTTGCAGAACTTGCACGGAGAGCTTGCCAAGCGACTATTCGATATTGTTTTTTCCCTATTACTTTTAGTCCTGTTTTCTCCAGTTTATTTAATCTTGGCTCTACTGATTGCTTGCAGTTCCCAAGGTCCAATTTTTTATATCCAAGAAAGAGTCGGAAAAAATTATAAACCATTTAATTGTATCAAATTCCGTACGATGGTCAGTAACGCCGATGAAGTCCTGGTACAGATGATGGAGACATCTCCTGACCTCAAGCAAGAGTTTGAACACAGTTTCAAGCTAAAAGATGACCCCAGAATCACCAAAGTCGGTAAATTTTTACGAATCACTAGCCTCGATGAATTTCCTCAATTCTGGAACGTTTTGAAAGGTGATATGAGCGTTGTTGGTCCCAGACCCTTGGTAGCAGAGGAGTTACCCAAGTATGGGTGCCATATCAACCAAATTTTAACCATCAGACCTGGTATTACTGGATTATGGCAGGTATCTGGCCGTAATGATATTCCCTATCCCCGAAGAGTCCTAATAGATTTACATTATGTGAAATTTAGAACTTTTTGGCTAGATTTGTGGATTGTTTTAAAAACTATTGGTGTGGTTATTATGCCTAAAGATAACGGAGCATACTAAGGCATAATCAGCCAATAGTCATAAATTTGGGTTATTGGCTTACACATAAACCAAATATTATTACCAACGTCAATTTATAAGTTTATACGTGTAAATGGCCACAGCATACTTTTATGTGTACCTGTGTATTTAATTGTTTATAGTGGATTCACTTATTTTTGCGTATAGATATTAACTTATAAGGTTGTAATTTGAGTGGCGAAATTTACTGTTGTGTTGTTAGATTATATCAGGTTGACTGCATCTTCCACATCATAAAAACTACAAGGGGTTTTGAGCATGACCCAACAAAAGCGAGCATTAATCACTGGTATCACAGGTCAAGATGGTTCGTATCTCAGTGAGTTTTTGCTAGAGCAAGGTTATGAAGTTCATGGGATTATTCGTCGTACTTCTACCTTCAATACAGATAGGATCGATCATGTATATGAAGATCCACACAAAGATGGTGTCAAACTACTACTCCACTATGGTGACTTAACGGATGGAACTACCCTGCGCCGTATTTTAGAAGAGGTGCAGCCAACAGAAATTTACAACCTTGGTGCTCAATCCCATGTACGGGTTAGTTTTGATTCGCCAGAGTACACTGTAGATGCAGTGGGTATGGGAACCTTACGTTTGTTAGAAGCAGTACGTGATTACCAACGTCGTACAGAAATTGAAGTCCGGTTCTATCAGGCTGGATCCTCAGAAATGTTTGGGTTAGTTCAGGCCGTCCCTCAAAGCGAGACAACTCCTTTTTATCCCCGCAGTCCTTATGCTTGTGCTAAGGTTTATGCCCACTGGCAAACAGTGAATTATCGAGAGTCATACAATCTTTTTGCTTGTAATGGCATCCTTTTCAACCATGAATCACCACGACGGGGTGAAACCTTTGTTACCCGTAAAATCACCAGAGCAGTGGCGCGGATTCTGGCTGGCAAGCAGAACAAAATTTACATGGGTAATTTAGATGCCAAGCGAGACTGGGGTTATGCCAAGGATTATGTAAAAGCGATGTGGTTGATGCTACAGCAAGAACAACCTGATGATTATGTAATTTCCAGTGGTGAAACCCATTCTGTGCGAGAATTTATTGAGCTGGCATTTGGGTATGTCAATCTAAATTGGCAGGACTATGTAGAGTTTGATCCTCGCTACCTTCGTCCTGCAGAAGTTGATTTGTTAATAGGTGATTCCACTAAAGCGCGGAAAAACTTAGGCTGGACACCTTCAGTCACCTTTGAACAATTGGTAGCTTTGATGGTAGAAGCGGATCTGCAAGCATTGGGATTAACTTCCCCTAATGGCAAAATTACTGAGAAAATTCAAGATAATGCCATGATTCGTCAAGATTTCGGTGCACTTCATTTGTAGAGCAAGACTACTGAAAAGAGTAATAATCATGGAAAAATTGACATTGAAGGACAAGAGGATTGTCGTTACTGGTGGCGCTGGCTTTCTTGGAAAACAGGTAATTGCCCAGCTTTGTCAGGCTGGAGCTACAAGAGATAAAATTACTGTGCCCCGTTCCCCTGATTGTGACCTCAGGGTGTGGGAAAATTGCCAACGAGCTGTAGATCAGCAGGATATTATCATTCACTTAGCTGCCCATGTCGGGGGTATTGGACTCAATAGAGAAAAGCCCGCCCAGTTATACTATGACAACTTGATGATGGGAACCCAGCTAATCCATGCTGCTTATGAAGCAGGGGTGGAAAAATTTGTCTGTGTTGGTACTATTTGTGCTTATCCCAAATTCACCCCGGTTCCTTTTAAGGAAGAGGATTTGTGGAATGGGTATCCAGAAGAAACTAATGCTCCCTATGGAGTTGCCAAGAAGGCTTTGTTGGTACAACTCCAGGCTTACCGCCAAGAATACGGGTTTAATGGGATTTATTTGCTCCCCGTAAATTTGTATGGTCCAGAGGATAATTTTGACCCTGGTAGCTCCCACGTAATTCCAGCGTTAATTCGTAAGGTACATGAGGCACAAGTCAGGGGTGATAAGCAAATTCCTGTGTGGGGTGATGGTAGTCCTACCCGTGAGTTTCTCTACTCTAAGGATGGAGCTCGAGGAATTGTCATGAGTACTCAATTTTACAATGACTCTGAACCTGTAAATTTAGGTACAGGTTATGAAATCTCCATTCGTTATTTGATTAATCTGATTCGCGAGTTGATGGAGTATGAAGGGGAAATTGTCTGGGAAACGGATAAACTCAATGGACAACCCCGTCGTTGTTTGGATACGGAAAGGGCAAAGCAAGCTTTCGGTTTTACTGCACAGGTAGACTTCCGCGAAGGTTTAAAAAATACGATCGCTTGGTATCGTCAACATGCTGCTTAGTTCTAAGTGGGGCTTTTGCCGTACTTTTTACAGGTAGGTGTATAATCATCGTATGTGGTTTTATTAATCTATTGCGCTCTTGTGGATAAAGTTAAGCTACGCCAAAAATTACTGCAACAGCGTAAATCAATGCTGGTATCAGAGTGGCAACATAAGAGCGAACGCATTGCTGAACATTTACAAGCTTCATCCCTGTTTACTGGGGCAAAAACAGTACTGGCTTATTTCAGTTTTCGCCAAGAGCCAGATTTAAGTTCTTTATTTGTTGATAATAACTATATTTGGGGTTTTCCTCGTTGTGTCGGAAAGTCCTTACATTGGCATCAAGTTACGGGATCAGATTCCATAGCAAAAGGTTCTTATGCAATTATGGAACCCAATACAGATTCACCTCAAATTTATCCTGAAGAAGTGGATTTAATTCTTGTTCCTACAGTTGCTTGTGACTATCAAGGATATCGACTAGGTTCTGGTGGTGGATATTATGATCGCTTATTAAGTTCTCCACTTTGGCAAGGTAAAACTACCATCGGCATTGTGTTTGATTTTGCCTATTTATCTAAGTTACCAATTGAACCTTGGGATATTAGATTAAGTGGTATTTGTACGGAGATTGGTTTACATATGAATTGAGGTTTTCAATTCCAAATACTGGTTGACGTAGTAGTTATATTCGCAACAATATTAATCATATTGATCGGCAATTTCATTCAGTGCATTGATAATTACCGGAATATCCTCACTTTCAGTTGCATGAACTAAATCCACAGCTTTATTTAGAATACGGCTAGGATTTATTACCAGTTTTTCTAAGAATGCTACTTTTGTATCAATCATAGCAATAATTCCCTGCTGTACCACAAAGTTTTGCCCAGCTAGTATTTCTGCAAGATTCCACCCACTACCCCTTGCACACTATTTAATAATTCTCCAATAATTTGGTTAACTATACTAAGAACGGCTAAAAACTGGACTTTTGTATAGGGGTAATAACAAGTATTATAAATTAATAAACAATATTACTTGAGAAACCAGGTAAAGTCTGATGTTAAAAATAGATTTTACGCAAGAAGACATTGATAAACTTCATTATGAATGATATCATTATCCTCATCCATTAGTACAGAAAAAGATGGAAGTTCTGTATCTAAAAAGTCATGGTAAAAAACATAAAGATATTTGTAGTTGGTGTAAAATATAAAAAACAAGATTAATTAATAGTTTACATTAAACAATATCAATCAGGAGGAGTAGAATAACTAAAAAAAATACACCACAAAGGACAGCCAAGTGAATTAAATCAGTATAGTGATATTTTGAAATAATATTTTGAGAAACATCCAGTTACAAGTATTGCAGAAGCGAGTGATGCCATTGAAAAAATAAATGGTATTAAGCGCAGT
>CBZS010000549.1 GCA_000613065.1 Richelia intracellularis
ATAGCAAAGTCAATAACATAGTTGTATACTTAATAATTTCACATAGTTTTGTACTAATTGACACTTCTGACATATGGCATTATTTAGTACAATAACAATTGGTTTATTTAGCAGGGTAAGCGCATCTCAAATTCTATTGACAAGCGGGTTGAGAGGTATCATCATGTTGGGATAAACAAGCAGTAAGAACAGTCAGCATATGAATATATCCCACTAATATAATCTTGTTAATCCAAATATGGATTGTTACAAGAGATAAAAAAGCATCAAAACAAGCTGAAATTCTTTCCCCATCTGACAACAAAGAAGACGACGATATTTTTTTGAAACCATGGGAAACAACGTTC
>CBZS010000550.1 GCA_000613065.1 Richelia intracellularis
GACCGAAATTATAAACTAACAAACACAAAGAGATTAAAAATAACATGGTCTCAATTCGTTCAGGATTAAAAAAAAAAGAAGCTATCAGCAAAAAATCAAGGGTATTTCAAACATTAAAAATCCTCTTTTACCAGATTGTTTTTTATTCTAATTTGTAATAATTTCGGATGATTATAACTTATGTTTTTAAACTAAATTAGTCGCACCATAATAAATATTTCAGCTTGTTTTTTTCGCATTTATATCTCTTCTAATCCTCTCATTAATAATGGTATATCTCCATCACTACTCGTAATTAAATCTAAAACGCATTGCTTTAAATCCGGTCTATGGTAACGGTAATATCCTTTAGTTATAATTATTGGTCTTACTCTAGTAATTTATTCTTGTTCATTCACATCATCATTTTCATATTTTCCATGTAGATGAAATGATGTTGAATCCAAATGTGAATATTTTGTATCTATCTGAAATTTATTAATTACTGATAAGACTATTTCTAGAGACAGGTTACTTAATCCGTATTTATCTAATTTATCCATGAATTTTCCAATTTTATCATCATTTAAATAATCTCTTTCCACGTCTTCTCCAAATAAAAGTTTTATCCCTTTATCATAAAAAAAATGACTGAATAAATATAAAGGGATTGAGATAAATCCCAATCCATTAATTAAAATAGCTTTGACTAATATCCCCGATGCAATCTTCTCACGAGAATCTATTCCTAGTTTAGAATTAA
>CBZS010000551.1 GCA_000613065.1 Richelia intracellularis
CGCGGAAAATCAGTAGAGCCAGAAAAGATTGAAGAGGTAGAAAAATATAGACAATAAAAGCTATAAGCATTACTGGAATAAGCTATTAGCGGAAAGGAAGTAGTTTATTTTGTTGACGCAGACCACTTTTTACATCGAGCATACTTAGGATTTGTATGGTGTTTTACAAGAACATTTATCTGTTCACCTTTCGGTGGAAAACAATTTAATGTTTTAGGACCAGTTAATGCAGTTACGAAGGAAATAATTACAATTACAAATGAAACTTATATTAATTCAGAAAGTCTGTGTCAGTTGTTATTTCAATTGGCTAATCTCGGGCTAAATAAACCAATTGTTATTGTACTAGATAATGCCAGAATTTAGAAGTGTAAATTAATAGAAAATAATGCAAAATCAGTAGGTATACAACTATGTTATTTACCTTGCTATTCTCCACAATTAAATTTGATTGAAAGATTTTGGAAAATTATTAGAAATGAATGTTTCTACTCTAAGGTGATTTAGAGGAAAGAATTTACCAATGAAAGTAAGATGTAATGTTGATGAGTAAAAAAACAGGGGCAAGTATTTTGGATTATGCTAGACCCACCAGAGGAACCCAAATCATTAACAAGATCACAAACAAATATAAGACTTGCGGTTGGCAGCATGGAAAATGAATGGAGTAGAACGTCGGGGCTTTCAAGCTCAGATGACGTTGAAATATTGCCAAGGTAGAGCAAGGTTAGCACAAACAGTATTCCCTTGGGGTAGAGACAAGATAGAGTTAGGGTTACCGGAAAAAAGAACAGGGATAATCTGTGTGGGATTACAATCAGCCTTTAGCACAGCAAAGGGTTGGCAGGAGAAACAACCTCTTCTGTTGTGGCATTATCCCTGGGACAAATTGCATAATCTGATTCTCAACAAGACCCAACATTTAAAACTTCCTTAGCCTATACCCGGTTAACAGCAACATCCGCACTAGAAAAACTCAAAGAACAGGGATTTACCCAGGAGCAATTGCCTTGCGCCAGTACAATGGCACAAGTCTTGAATCGAATGGGCTATGGTCTTCGTAAAGTACTAAAAGCCAAACCTCAAAAAAAATTCCACAAACGGATCATATCTTCAACAAGATCAAAGAATTTCAGCCGCAATCAACAAACAAGCCTCAAAGTCCAACCACTAAGCATGGATTGCAAAGCTACGGTTAATATCGGGGGTTATTCTCGTGGTGGAAAAACCAGAGGAGACAATCAAGCTGAGGATCATGATATGGGATCCACAGAAAAATATACTCCCTGTGGGATTCTTGATGAAGATAGTGGGCAATTATTCTATATTAACTTTGGTAGTTATTCTTATAAAACCAGGGATTTTATTGTTGATACTCTAATTCAATGGTGGAAGAGAATAACACCAGAACAAAAGCAGGATAACGAACTGATAAAAATTAAAGTTGATAATGGTCCGGAAAGTAGTGGAGTAAGAACTCAATAAAAAAAAAGGATGGTTGAGTTTGTTGATCTGCTAAATATACCAATTCAATTGCTTTACTATCCTCTTTACCATAGTAAATACAATGCCATAGAGGGTTGTTGGGGTATTCTTGACCAGCATTGGAATGGGGCGGGCGAAGCTTGTTGATGTTCAAGTCATGCTTTCCTGGGCTTGGAGTATGACTTGGAAAGGCTTATATACTATCTTGAGTTTAAGTAAAACTGTTTCCCAAAAAGGGATTTCTCTAACAAAGAAAGCTATGAAACAAGTCGAGTCTAGATTACAGCTAAATCCACTGTTGCCCAAATGGGATATCTTGATTCAACCGCTTTAGCTGGTAATTTATTTTTCAAAAATAACCTTAGTACTATGGTAATTTTGCAGATTTTTAGGCAGCAATCTCTAACTGCATTGCTACCGCTAATACTGATAAGCAGAAGAAGTTAAACAGCTTATTGACTCTCGAGTTTCAAACATTTGAAAAAGTCTAATTTTTAACCGTTTAAAGTGTACTGAGTTCAGAAATCTATTCCTTTTTGTATTCGTATTCGTGAGTGTGACCATTTGTATGATGGGCAACGTTCACTTTCTCCTAAAGTGGTGTTCAGTAATTTACAAGTGGGAGAGATTCAAATTTTATCAAAACCTCGCCGTATCGCTGGTATTTGGGCATTTGTAGTTGCCACTCGTCTTGTTGATGGTAAACTTTTAGTCCTAATAACCTCCAGACAACCAAAAGAAACTTTAGTTGACTATGCCCAAAGATGGCAGATTGAAACATTGTTCGGTTGCTTAAAATTCCGAGGTTTTAACCTTGAAGCT
This sequence comes from Richelia intracellularis, assembly GCA_000613065.1. Classification (GTDB taxonomy): domain Bacteria; phylum Cyanobacteriota; class Cyanobacteriia; order Cyanobacteriales; family Nostocaceae; genus Richelia; species Richelia intracellularis_B. Next base: position 2,308 of record CBZS010000551.1, read on the forward strand.
ACTCATATTTCTCCTCGAGACCGCCTTAGCAAGATGATTGCCTTATTAACTATCGCTCTTATTTGGTCATTGCATACTGGTCAATGGCAGCATTCCTTACAAAAATTACTTCTTAAAAAAGATGGTCGTCCCCCCATTAGTATTTTTCGCCAGGGTTTAGATTTTTTGCGTCGTGCCTTATTTTATTTAGATGCTCAACCTCAACTATTTCGCCAGTCTCTGAATTTTTTGTCCTGTACTTAGACACTATGGCGTAGAATTTACACATTACAAGTTGTGTAATTAAGTCTGTTTCGCGGAGAATTCTGATATCCATCACGAATAAAGCTTGAATCCACTTTCCAGCCATCTGTCACATAAACATCCTCCTAGTCAACAAACCCAGTTACTAATTAATTGCATGAATATTCATCAAACCTCTGGTCAGTGGCGGTTAGGTTTAGCCCTATCACTACTCACTGTTACCCTGTGGGGAATTTTACCCATCGCCCTCAAAGTAACTGTAAAACAGTTAGATGTATATACTGTTACTTGGTTCCGGTTTTTCGTGGCTTTTGGACTGTTGGCTACTTATTTGGGAGTAAGGGGTCAATTACCAAGTAGGGAAAGATTACGCTCCACCTCTAGTAAATTATTAGCGATCGCTATCGTCTTTTTAGCTACTAATTACATTTGTTTTCTCAAAGGTTTGGCAATAACTTCACCCGCTAATGCAGAAGTTATTATTCAACTTGCTCCTATTCTATTGGGGGCAGGAGGATTATTTTTCTTCAAAGAAAGTTATAGTTTATTGCAATGGTTGGGAGTTAGTATTTTTGCTCTCGGCTTTACTTTATTCTTTTATGAAAAGCTAACAAATTTAATCACATCCCCCACCACTTATTTATTTGGGAGTGGATTAGTTGTAGTGGGAGCTATTACTTGGTCGATTTATGCTATGGCACAAAAACAACTATTACGCACATTGTCATCAAGCCATATCATGGTGATTATCTATGGTACTTGTGCTTTAATATTCACTCCTTTTGCTACTATTAATACAGTTTTTTCCCTCAATATTTTTCAATTATTGGTATTATTATTCTGTGCATTGAACACCCTGATCGCCTATGGTTCTTTTGCTGAATCTTTAGACCATTGGGAAGCCTCAAGAGTCAGTTCAGTATTAGCTTCTGCCCCTATTGTTACTTTGATATCAGTTGATACGGTATCCGCGTTCGCACCAAATTTAATGGCTCCAGAAAGAATTACATTCGCTGGTATTATGGGAGCAATTTTAGTAGTAATTGGTTCCATCACAATTGCTTTAGGTAAAACAAATTCAAAATAAATATTTTGCGTGTTACTACGGGTACAAAATAATAAAATAATTTGTCTATTTCTTCCCATGGCATTATAAATACTGAAGCATGGTTATTATTTAATTTGTTATCATTTCATTGTAGTAGTATTTAATTGAGTAAAAGTCCAATTTAAGTGTTATCTCAAGATAAAAAATCTAGAGTGAATGGTTAGATTATCTTCCCACTTTATTTGAGGATAGTTCAACTGTAACTATTTTTATTTGGAGATATTTAATTAATGGCTGCAACTTCTTTGGTAGGGAATTTTCCTATTGTGGTTGTATTGGCTTTCATGAAATATGAACCAAGGGTAAAAAACTCACAAAATAACTGAATATTGAGGCACATTCACCAAGTCAATTTACCAGGGTATCTGCATAACTACCAAAACGAATGCCTCGTGAAACAACATCATTGAACTAGTTGAACGATGAAGAGTTTGTTTGGTAATGGGAATAGCGTGCTCAGAAGGTATTCGCTACCATTTTTGATATCAATGCTGATACCAACATTAGTAATGAGTGAATCTGCTCGTTCAGCAGAAAGAATCTATGCATCTTACTCAGCATTAGAATTATCGATTCCGGTGACAGCACTGGAAATATTTGCTCAAAAAGGTGAAATAGACGGAGAATTATCTATTTATCGTCGTTTTCTCCAGCCAGAGCAAATTAAAGAGTTACACCGGATTTTAACTAGTCCAATTAAGGTGCATCCGGTAGCTGTTTCACAATTTCTCCATACCCAACAAGGAGAATTATTATTGCGTCGGTTGGGAGAGGTAATTAAAACTAGATCCCGAAAAGCAAAGCCAGGATTTTATGCCTTGCGTTCAGCATTAATTTTTGCATCCCAAGAACCGGAAGGTTTAACATTATTAAATGTGTTGCGGAAATATCCCACTGGTAGCATTCACATTGATTTAGCCCGCACATTAGGTATAGCTTCCGATTTGGAAAAAATGATTCGGGAGACAAATCGAGCGATCGCTACTGTGTCTCAACAGTCGGAGATGGAAGCAGCAAATCTTCCCTTGTCTCACAGAAATAATGCCGAAATACGCAATTTACGCCGTCCCGGAAAGTGGAAATGGCAAAAAGTTCCACCACTGAGATTATTTGATTTATCCCGTAAGAGACCTCTACTGACCGATGTTTATCTACCGCAAACTAGAACTAAAGCACCAGTAATTCTTATCTCCCATGGTTTAGGTTCGGATAGTAGCAACTTTCGTTACTTAGCTTCCCACCTTGCATCCCATGGATTTGCGGTAGTTGTTCCCAATCACCCTGGTAGCAACAGTAAAGAATGGCAGGAATTTCTCAATGGACGTACCAGAGAAGTTAGCAAACGCAATGAATTTTATGACCGACCCTTGGATGTAAAATTTATCCTCGATCGCTTGGAATCTTACCCCCATTTGAAAAATCGCTTGGATTTAGAACGGGTGGGAGTATTTGGTCAATCTTTTGGTGCATACACAGCTTTAGCTTTGGGGGGAGCAAAAGTGGACTACACTCGTTTGCAAAAAGATTGTCAACCCCAAGCAGTAAAAGAAACCCTGAACTTGTCTTTATTACTGCAATGTCATGCTCTCAAGGTACAAAAGAAAAATCGCAGCCAAGATTTACGTGATCTTCGAGTTAAAGCAGTAATTGCAGTTAATCCCATCACCAGTTCCGTATTTGGCAGATCTGGTTTAAGTCAAGTCCAAGTTCCGGTAATGCTAGTTGCTAGTAGTGATGATACAGTTGCTCCAGCACTATACGAACAAATTCTCCCTTTTCCTTGGATTACCAACTGTCAAAAATATTTAGCCCTACTTACGGGAGGAACTCACTTCTCTGTGATTGGTAATGGAAAACCAGGTAGTGAAGCAGTAGAATTACCCTCAAAATTAATAGGAGATAATCCTCAACAAGCTCGTAGTTATATGAAGTTCCTTAGTGTACCTTTCTTTTCGAGTTATGCTGTTGGTCACTCTCAATACAAGCAATATCTGAATGCTGGTTATGCCAACGTTATTTCCCAACAATCCATGGGTTTAAATATTGTTAAATCATTGGGACATATGGATTTAGCCCAAAGACTGAAGGAGAAGAATCGTTAGTAGAAAAAGATCATTAGTTGGATGAAGACAACAGTAATGTGATATCGCTGTGTTTTTGTTTTATTGGGACAATAAAGGGCGATCAATCGCCTAAGGTAAGCGATCTTTTTGGGTTTTCCACGGCAATTTACTGGGTGACCAAAAAATAAATCAGGATACAAGTCCCCTATTTCTCGATGGGTTAACTGATAACTGAAATGACACCAATTTCACTTCTGGAATAAATGTATCATCCTCCACAATCCATAGTGAAGAGTCTTAAACGACCTTGCATAATGTGAACAATACCGGTATGCCATACGATATGACATACCGGTATTGTACTGAATCATATATTTTACCCAAACCTATTCAATCTTGATATTGAACGGTAAACGAGTATAGATTCCCTTGGGGTCGTTCATTTTTTGCCAAACAGCAATTTCCTGGCGGAATTTGTGGAATTCTGCCGTTAGGGGATCTTGGTTTTTCAAAGCTTTATCATCAATCCCTAAAGCTTTTGTAGTCTCCTGTGCTACCTTGCCAAAGAACCGTTGTTCAAAAGTATCTACCTGTGGGTATTCTCGTACTTCCCATTTGTTTCCCAACTTAGCTTGTTTTGCAGCGTAAGCGATCGCTGCATCTAAACCACCAATTTCATCAACTAAGCCAATGTCCTTAGCTGCTGTGCCAGACCATACACGACCTTGAGCAATTTCACTGACCTTATTGGGGGACAAATTGCGACCATCTGCAACTTTATTTAAGAATAAATTGTAAATCCGATTTACGGAGCGTTGATATAGTTTTAACTCTTCAGGTGATTTGGGACGGGAAAGTGTTTGAGTATCAGCATAACGTCCTGTCTTCACAGAATCCCAGGTAATACCGTTATTATTGCCCAACTGTTGGATGTTAAATAACACACCAAAAACACCAATGGAACCAGTGACAGTACCGGCTTCTGCAAAGATACGATTGGAATCTGTGGCAATCCAGTAACCACCGGATGCAGCCACATCTCCCATGGATACAACCACTGGTTTGGCTTCACGGATAAGCCGGACTTCTCGCTGCATAATTTCCGATGCGGTGGCACTACCACCAGGGCTATTTATCCGTAGTACAACAGCCTTAATATCCTTATCTTGTCTAATTTGACGGAAGACTTTGGCAAAGCGCTCGCTACCTATTTGTTGATATTCTCCTTCACCATCAACAATTTCCCCTTCGGCGTAAACAATGGCAATTTTCTTTGTGACATTTTTAGTAGCACGAGCAGCACTATTAACTATAGTAACATATTTCTCTAAGCTTATTTGAGTAAAAGTCTTGTCATCTTTTTTACTGCTGGTGATTTTTCTCAGGTCAGTCACGACTTCGTCAAAATATGCTATTTGATCCACCAAGCCACGATTTTTGGCTTCATCAGCGAGTAATAGACCTTGATTATCTGCGATCGCTTGGAGGTTTTGGGGGGTAATTTTCCTACTGCTGCTGACGATGCTGCGCCATTCTCCCCACATATCGTTGAGCAATCTTTGGGTTTGTTGGCGGTTTTCTGGGCTTAATTTCTCTAGAACTAATGGTTCTAGTGCTCCCTTGAATTTTCCTACCCTTACCACCTGCACACCAACACCATACTTTTGTAATGCTCCAGTTAAAAACATGGGTTGGGAACTAAAACCATTAATTTCCATCCCACCCAAGGGATTTAGCACTACCTTATCAGCAACGGAACTCAGGAAATACTCTTTTTCTCCCCAGTTCACACCATAGGCAATTACTTTTTTGCCAGAACTACGAAACTTGTTTAATGCCTGACGAATTTCCTTAATAGTCGCAAATCCTACTTCATTTATCCCCGTACTTTTACTACCATCAAGATAAATCGCGACAATTCTTTTGTCTTTGCGTGCCTTATCGATGGATGTAAGGATACTACGGAGGGACATCCGGGTTTGATCTTCACCAGATAAGACTTTTCTGATAATTTGGCTAGAACTAGGTTCACTGTCAGTTATTTTCGTGGACAAATCGAAAACTAGCACCGACTGATCTTTGACCGTTGACTCTACCCTCTGGGATGTAGCAGCTGCAACAATTAATATGATTAGCCCTGTAGTACTCACACCTGCAAAAATTGTCAATCCAAGCAATGTACCAATCAAGCTGGCAAAAGTTTGTTTAAAAAAATTACCCATATTTAATTTTGGATTTTAGATTTTATATTTTGGATGGCTTGAAGAAGAAATGTTTATGGATTTACTCTAGTGTTAAGGTTAGGAGAATTTACTTGTAATTAAGTTTTCACAACATTACGCTAGTACTTATTTAGTTTTCCATCCAGTGACCTATACCTAACACAAGTTTGACAGGCATTGCATAAGTGCAGGATGACTTAGCGTTTGAAACCATTGATAAATCGTTGAGAATTTAGTGAAATCATCCCCGGATTCAGCAACGCCGTTTGACAATAGTTGAGGCTTAGGGCTTGAAGGATGACTAAATCTATCCCACTAAGAATCTTCTCTGAATCCAGAGGTGAATTGTGGCTAGAAAAAGAAAAGCATTGAAACAGACAGGAATCCTTTCCCATCGAATAACGAGTTTACAGTATTTTCTTTGGAACGAAGCAAAACAACGCTCTTGTTGAAAACCTGGAATGTCATTTTTAATTGCTCTACCTCGATTTTTCTTTGTTTTCCAGACTCATTTTGGGTAGTGCGGTCGAATAGCACGTTTACGCAAAGGAGCACGTTTTTCCTTAGAATAGTATCCTTTTTCAGCAGCAAGGACTTTCAGACCTTTACGAGGTCTTCCAGGTTTATTCGTTTTAACTTTGACACTATCTAGCAGTGGTATAACTTCTTCTGTTTCGCTACTATAAAATGGCGTTATACGATTTGCTAGAGGCATCCCATTACCATCAGTCAGGGTATGTATCAAAATCCCTTTACCTTTATGACCATAAGCAACATCCTCACCGCCACCTTTGCCAGGGGGAGAAAGACCCCTTTACCGCGCCATAACTTCAGTTGATTAATGCTCTCTCTTGTGCGATTCCCAATATACGTGCTTTTAAATTTTCTAAGGTTCCGTCTGCTTCCCAACACTTTAGCCATCTGTGTGCTGACCTTTTTGATGCCCAGACTTCTTCCCTAGGTACATCAGACCAACGGCATCATGTTATCAACATATATAGCAAAAATTTGATCATATAACGAAACGGGGCATGTGGCATTCCGCGCTCGCGCTTTTCTTGCTCCTTGGGAAAAATGTCTTCAAATAATCTCGACTCCAAGTCACTCAATCCTTCAAATCGCCCAACCATATTGTTATACACCCTTCTTTTTTTTTTAGTAGATTATCAAATTTCTAATCTTAGTGGGATAGGTTCACTGATTACCCCTATCCTCTGTTATCCGATCAAACTATCAGAATTTTGTAGCTGCTTTAAATTTTGATTCCCGGTGCAGAATAATACCGTCTTGAGTTCAGCGATTAAGATCTGAGCTAATTCATCCACAGCCTCTTCAGAGTCTGCTGCTGCTTTGAGAAAAGGCATGGCAAAACCAGCAAGATTTGCTCCCAATGCGATCGCTTTTCCTGCATCTAATCCATGACGCAGTCCCCCGGAAGCAATCAATGGTATATCTGGTGCAATGGCTCTAATACTGGTAATACATTCGGCCGTAGATAAGCCCCAATCGGAGAAAGTTCTACCCAAACGCTGTTGTAATGAATTTTCTGCCCGCTCGCTTTCCACCTTTGCCCAGGATGTACCCCCTGTACCCGCCACATCAATGGCTGCAACTCCCGCTTCAATTAGCTTCTGCGCCATGTGAACGCTAATTCCATTACCTACTTCTTTAGCAATTACAGGTAGGGGTAATTTAGAACACAAGTTGTTGATTTTATCAAAAAGACCGCGAAAGTTCTTATCTCCCCGTGGCTGAATACACTCTTGTAAAGGATTGATGTGTAGAATCAGGGCATTAGCCTGAAGGATATCAATGGCTTTAAGGCACTGTTCTAAGCCATATTCATAATTTAGTTGCACGGCCCCCAAATTGGCGAATAAAAGAGCATCTGGGGCATATTTACGCATTGCAAAAGTATCAGCGACCTCTGGCTTTTCTACCGCTACCCGTTGGGAACCTACGCCCATAGCTAAGTTGTATTGCTGTGCTACCTGTGCAAGACGTTGATTAATCATTCCAGCTTGGGAAGTACCCCCAGTCATAGAGGAAATAAGTATGGGTGCACCTAGTTGTTTGTGTAAAAATTTTGCTTTGAGATCGATATCTTGATAATCCAGTTCTGGTAAACAGCAATGTGTAAAGCGGTAATTTTCCAAGCCACTGGTGGCTTGACGACATTGCACATCTTCCTCTAGACAAATACGGATGTGATCGGCCTTACGAGACTGAGTACTTGGTGGTTCTGTGGTAGAAGGATTCATGGGAGTTGCACCTGTTTTGATTTACCATAAACTATTGTCCCAGCCGATCGGAATATTTAGATATTGAGAAAAGGACTTGCCAACATAAAGCTACAAATTGATTTTGCATCAACCTGTTCGCCATCTGCGATCGCTTGTTCGAATTCTCTGGGAGTCATCAACACTGTTTCCATATCCTCATCGGCTTCCTGTGCTGGTGGATGCTCCAATTTTTGCAAATCCTTAGCTAAATAAGCATAAATAATTTCATCGGAATAACCGGGAGCAAGAAAAAATTCCCCTAATTTTTGCCATGTTTGGGCATGATAGCCAATTTCTTCCTCAATTTCCCGTTGCACAGTCTCAAATGGATCTTCATTGGCTTCTACTGTACCTGCAGGAAATTCTAAGATTCTTCCACTGATGGCAAAACGATACTGGCGAACCAGTACTAGCTTACCATCTGATGTTAGTGGTACAGCTAAGGAGCCTCCGGGGTGGCGAATACATTCCCATTCCCCCTCCGCTTTATTAGGTAAGCGCAAGCGATTAACTTCAAAATTCAACTTACGTCCCTTATACATAAAGCATTGTTTGAGTAGTTGTGGTAATTCTCTACCTATTGGCATAATTGAGTTACGAATGTATAAAAATAGGCGTTGCTGAATCAGGGGATGATTTCACTAAATTTTCAAAGATTTTTCAATGGTTTCAAACCCTAATTCATCTCCTGATTCAGCAACGCCTAACAATAAATTACAACATCCTTCCAGCTATTCAGGCAATTTTGGATTATTCTTCTGCTATCAACGCAACTGTAGCTCATCAACATTACATAGTAGTCCACCCACAGCAGATAATTTGACATTTTTTACGCGTTCGCGCATTGCTTGTAAGGAGATAGGATTAACCAAGAAAAACACTGGTAATTGATCGGCGACAATTTGTTGAAATTCACCATAAATCAGTTTGCGTTTAGTATCATCATCTTCCTGGGATGCTTCCTAGAATAAGCGATCAATTTCTTGCTCCCACTCGGTAGCTTTCCACCCCACAATAGGAAGTTTTTGCGATGAATAACCTTGATTAAACATATGGAAGGAACCTTTACTAGTCCAAAATAAAGCCACAAGATTAGGTTCAACCATCTCAGATTTCAAATAACCAATATAACATTCCCAATCTCTCCTAGCTAGGAACTTTTGCAACGCTGTATTAAAAGTTAAAGTTTGTATTTTGGTCTGGATACCAATCTGCTGTAAATCCTGTTGAATGTGCACTGCGGTAGTTAGTTATGCGGGATTGATCCTCTGATTTGACTAAGATAGTAAATTGGACTCGGTTGGCATCTTTATCTAGGAATTATTGCTGAGAATTGTACTTGAATCCAGCCTGATTGAGTAATTTTTTTGACTCTTTTTGACTCTTGAGGATTATAAGCATATACCTTTAAACCTGATTCTCGAGATAGGTAATAGGGACTTTGGACGGCGAGTGGAGAGTGTTGTAATTGACCTAACCCGTAAAATATATTAGTTTTCATTCTTTGACGATCAATAGCATAGGCGATCGCTTGTCGAAATGTGAGGTTATTAAACCAACGTGATTTTATGGGATCAACAAATGATTGTCCTTCGGTATTACTTGCTTGATTGAGATTAAAGCTAATAAAATGAATACCCTTCTTTAATCCACCATTGTAAATAGTATATTTCCCTCGTTTTTCTTCTCTTTTTAACAAAGCAAAGGCTTCTGGCTTGACAGTTAAATTATCCAATTAACCAGAACGGAATCTCATGAAATGATTATCAGTGGAGGGAATTATGTGCCAGACAATACTTTCAATGTAAGGTAATTGTATCCCTTGCGTATCTTTTCGCCAATAAGAAGGATTACGCTGTAGAACAATCCGTTGGGAGGGATTATAACTTGCTATTTTATAAGGACCATTGCCAAGAATTTATCCTGGTGCTGCGTTTGTCCCCCACCTTGAAACAAATCGGGGATTCTCATCAGCATCGTCAGAGAAAACACCATCCCCCAACACATGAGCAGGTAAAATTGCCAGGGTCACAGATTATCTCAATAAAGGCGTAAAAGTCTCTGGGAAAAAAAACTCCACCCTACGTTTATCTATTTTTACTAAAGAAGGGAACAAACCTCCCTCACCAATGCGGAGAAAGTCTTTAAATAAAGTAGGAATCCTCTGATTTAAGTAAATATTTTTATAGGTAAACATGACATCATCCACAGTCAGAGGTTTACCATCAGACCACTTTAATACATCTCGAAGGGTAAAGGTAATTCGTTTTTTCTCTTCAGAAATAGTCCAAGATTCAGCCAATGCTGGTTCTAATTGGGAAGTTATACCATTTTCTTCCACCAATCCTCGATAAATGAACGGGAAAACAGCAAAAGGGGAGGTATTCATGGCATAGTTGAACCTTGCGGGATCCCTAGGTTGAACTAGCACTAGTTGAGATGTCTGCTTTGCCTGAGTATGCCAAACTTGGGGATGACAAGCGGTAATTGTTGTCAAACAAGCAAGCATGAAGATAATCGGTAGACTTAAGTAGCGAGACATAACAATACCAACAGTTAGAGGAGCTAAAAGCAAAGATAATCTTTGGGATTTTTGAATATGTTTTCTCATATAACCTTGACGGGTGCGACTCTTTTAGTAAGACGGGGAGTGGAACTTAGACAGGTATTGGAAGAGGTGGAGGGGTAGTAGAATAACGAGCTTTGAGAACTTGCTTGTTCAAAGGAATACCACTAGAGTACAAAGCCAGGTGATTGGGTTTATGTTCTTGTTGTAGATGAAACTGCCAATACTCATCCCAATCGCCACTGATGTAAAAAGAACCCAGGGGAAAAACAGCCTCAGCACCCCTGATGCTCCATCTAGCCCCAGTGTATCCATCCTGTCTTTAATCAGGTCGCGACAAGCACCCTCAATCACCCCCGTGGGGATGGGGAATCCAGCTTTTAAGTAATCGTCATATTTGAGGTATTTGGCATTGTAAAAAAAATATCTAGCACAGGTATCCACGGGTTTACGTTCTTGGGAGGTGAGTTTGGGTAAAATGGCACTCCGGGGCATACCTGGGGCAACTGAACTTGATTTACCTTCAAGGATAAGCTGTAAACGTTTGCTCTCCGAAGCATCTGCCTGTGTTGAAGTCTGATAATAAAAGACAAATGCAGCTTTCCACAAATACTCAATCACATGGATAAGATCCCTGTCTTAGCCATGTGATTATTGCTGTGCTGGTAGATTAAACTCCCCATCCAAAGGAAATAGCGTATTTCTCTTTCTTCCTCCAGAACCGATTCTATTGGCGATTACTGTGCCAAATAATGTGGTCAATTTCCGCGACAATTTTTTCTTGTGTGTTCTGTTTACTGAGTCTGTAGCTGCACACTCTGCCTCTATTTCATCTTGAGTGCGTTTATCAAAATATCTTTGTTTGTAAGTAACAACCGTGTCAATAGTTCCTATCCATTCTCAAGTAACTTACTCTCTATCTGGGAGTGTTCTAACCCACAAATGCTGTCTGAGTCTAACCAACTAACTATCTGTTCAAATAGTTCTCGTGCTTGTAACCAAAACATACCTTGATTTGATGTAGATCCTTGCATAGGGTGTGGAACTGTTCCTGTTTTTTCACTTTTTACAAGCCAATTCCATCAAGTACATTTTTGGCTGTCAATACTACTGTGGTTCACTTGTCATTTATTATTCTTATATCATACTCCGTACTACCAAAAGAGTCGCACCCAACCTTGACTTTGGCTGTGTGTTGGAGATGAAAAGAATAATTTTGTTAAAGATCGTATTTTTAACATTGACTATAAGAGATAATACTAATACGGTAATGGCTGTTTCCGGAAAATAGTTTTTGTCTATAAGTGATTCTTATCTTTTTATGAGAGTATTTTGTAATTATGCGACCGCAACGGGAATAAAAAATAATATATGTGTTTATCCTAGGGTAAATACATATATTATTTGTAAATTTTATGTAAAATTACGGTCAATCAATTAAGAAAAAGTTTCCAGAGCAAAATTGCAGTGAAAGTATCTGCACCACAAAATGCTGGCAGTCTCTCTATAAAATTATGCAGCCAAGAGAAACTCTTGGATTCTCAACCAAACATCATTTAACAAATCTGGACTATCCGCACCAAACCACTCAATTTCTGGATACTTTCTCAACCAGGTGCGTTGACGTTTGGCAAACTGGCGTGTGTGAGTGACAATTAGCTCTTCTGCTTGTTTTAAAGATATATCACCAGCTAGATATTGCTTAATTTGTCCATATCCCAAGGTATTGAGTAAAGGTAGATTGTTCCCATACTTATCGCATAGATATCTCACCTCATCCACTAAACCATCGGCAATCATCTGTTGGGTTCTTGTAGTAATACGATGGGTAATATTCGCAGTACCGCAGTCTAAACCAATATGCAAAATAGGATAACTGGGAGGATTTTCTCCCTGCTGCATTGAGATCGGAGAGCCTGTAATGAAATATACCTCTAGTGCTCTAACAGTCCTTACTTGATCATTAGGGTGAATTTTTTCCGTAGCAATGGGATCTACTTGTTGCAACATCTTGTAAAGTTGATGTTGATTCACTGATTCTAATTGCGATCGCAATTCTGCATTGGGTGCAACCCTGGGAATTTTCATCCCCTTAGTGATCGCGCGAATATATAAGCCAGTACCACCAACTAGGAGTAAGGGTGTATCCCGAGCAACTGATAAAGGAGGAGATTGAATAATAGCTTGTGCCTGTTCCTGATAATCAGCCACCGTCATAGTTTCTGTTGGCGCACATATATCAATTAAATAATGTGGTACTAACTTTTGTTCAGACAATGTTGGTTTTGCCGTACCGATATTGAATTTCCTGGTATACTTGGCGGGAATCTGCACTTAAAAGAACCGACTCTAGACGTTGTAACAACTCCAGAGCTAATCCAGATTTCCCACTTGCTGTAGCTCCACAAATCACAATTAATTTAGTCATAGCAATTTTAGATTTTAGATTAAGTAGGCAATAGGCATATATATTCAAAGGTTAAACATTTATTTATCTTCCCTGCTCCACTCCTCTTAAACGGGTATATCCCCTTCATAAATTTCTCATATAATTGCCCTACAGTCGTCACTAAGGCTTTTGTGTTAGAATTTTGGAGTGTTTTGACTTTTTCGCTTTTTGGCGAGTTAATCCCCACGATTCAGGAGAATTTACATGACGACCAGTTACGGTGCCGATCAGATTCAAGTTCTGGAAGGTCTCGAAGCAGTCCGCAAAAGACCGGGGATGTACATCGGTTCCACGGGCCCTCGAGGTCTGCATCACTTAGTTTATGAAGTGGTGGATAACTCCATTGATGAGGCTTTAGCTGGTTACTGTAGCCATGTAGAGGTGGTTCTAAACGCCGATGGCTCTGTTTGTGTTACAGATGATGGTCGTGGCATTCCGACTGATGTTCATCCCAAAACAGGCAAATCAGCCCTAGAAACGGTATTAACTGTACTGCACGCTGGTGGTAAATTTGGCGGTGGTGGCTACAAGGTTTCTGGTGGTTTGCACGGTGTTGGTGTCTCTGTTGTTAATGCCCTATCTCAAAGTGTAGAAGTTACTGTTTGGCGGAATAAAAAGGTCCATGTTCAGCGCTACGCGAAGGGGATTCCAGTTGATGATTTGCAAGTGAAATCATGTAAGGAAAATCGTACTGGTACTTCTGTTACCTTTAAACCAGATACCCAAATTTTTACTAATACTACAGAGTTCGATTATATTACCCTTGCAGGGCGTTTGCGGGAACTAGCATATCTCAATGCTGGTGTCAAAATTACTTTTACAGATAATCGCTTAGAGTTACTTAAAAGTGATACGCCCAAGGTAGAAACCTATGAATATAAGGGTGGAATTCGTGAGTATATTGATTACCTCAA
>CBZS010000552.1 GCA_000613065.1 Richelia intracellularis
AATCTCGATTAGCAAAGCGATTGAAACAAGTAGTAGAAACTGCTGCTAGTTAAGAACCGTTTAGACATTAGTCTTTCTCAACTAAGGACTAGTGTCTGTTGTATTTGTCGCATGATGTCTGTAATCGTCAAAGAATGCATCTGATTGATACCCACGTTCATCTAAATTTTGATTCATTCGAGCCAGATCTATTGGCAGTGCGATCGCGGTGGCAATATGCAGGTGTAGTACATTTAGTACATTCATGTGTTGAGCCATCTGAGTTTCGCCAGATACAAGCCATAGCTCAAAATTTCTCAGAAATTAGTTTTGCTGTCGGGCTCCATCCCCTGGATGCTCAAAAATGGCATAACCAGATGGCAGAGGAAATTAAATATTTGGCTCTCTGTGAGCCTAAAGTAGTTGCTATTGGTGAAACTGGCTTGGACTTTTATAAAGCAGATAATCGCGAACAGCAAATTATGGTGCTGGAGTCCCAGTTAGCGATCGCATCTGAATTAGATTTGCCTGTAATTTTCCATTGCCGTCAGGCAGCTAAGGACTTACAGCAGGTATTACAAAAATGGCACGAGACCAAAGGAAAGAGAATTAGGGGGGTCATGCATTGCTGGGGTGGAACACCAGAAGAAACTCAATGGTTTCTGGATTTGGACTTTTATATTAGTTTCAGTGGTACAGTTACTTTTAAGAATGCGAAACATATCCATGCATCAGCAGCTATGGTCAGTGCAGAACGTTTGCTTGTGGAAACTGATTGCCCTTTTTTAGCACCTGTTCCGAAAAGGGGGGAAAAGCGGAACGAACCTGCATACGTGCGTTATGTGGCAGAGAAAGTAGCCGACTTAAGGGAAGAGACATTAGAAGCGATCGCCTCTCAGACTACCAAAAATGCCTGTGCATTATTTGGGTTGACAATTTAGGTTTATACCTGTTTTAAGATTTACCAAGTTGGATGGCAAGAAAGAAAAAATTGAGGATAAAAAAAATATGGTATGATTATTTCCTCAAAAAATTTTGCTTGCGCCATAATGAGTAAGGAAGAAATTGTTAAACCAGAGTTTGAGTCGTAACTTTGAGTGTATTTACTTATTGAGCGACCTCTACTAGTTTCTACGTTATATTGTACAGAGATTGTACAGATTATTAAGTTGTGCTCACTACCTGCTCTACCTACCGAGGAATGCTTGTATCACTTAAAGGGTTAAGGGCGCTGCTGAATCAGGGGATGATTTAACGAAATTTTCAACGATTTCTCAATGGTTTAAAAAGCTAATTTATCCCGCACTTATGCAACCCCGGTTTAAGTCCTTTACTGATTAAAACTTTAGCATCCAATTCTCTAGCAATGTTCCTTAACAAATATCAATCTGGATACACTCACTATCAATTCGGAGAATATGTGCTTACATCCTTTAGGATATCATCTCTTTAGAATTAAAACCACCATCTGGGTATACGCTATGAGTATAAGTACGGATAAAGGCTCCATTGGTGAATCTAAATTTACAGTCTAGCGTGAGTAAATAAGCGCGA
>CBZS010000553.1 GCA_000613065.1 Richelia intracellularis
TACACCTAAGTACTTGGCAGGAAGTAGAAGCTTACTTACAGCGATCGCAAGGTATTATTATTCCTATTGGTTCTACAGAACAACATGGTCCTACAGGGTTAATTGGTACTGATGCAATTTGTGCAGAAGCCATTGCCCATGAGGTTGGGGAGGAAACTAGAGCCATGGTAGCACCTACAATTAATGTAGGTATGGCTCTTCACCACATGGCTTTCCCCGGTACAATTAGTCTGCGCCCTAGCACCATGATTCAGGTAATTCGAGACTATGTGACTTGTTTAGCTAAGGCTGGTTTTACTAATTTTTACTTTATTAATGGGCACGGGGGTAATATGGCTACTCTCAAGGCTGCTTTTGCGGAAACCTACACCTATTTAGATGATTTACAAATTGCCCATGCATCTAAGGTTAAATGTCATGTTGCTAATTGGTTTATGTGCACTGCCGTGTATAAGTTAGCCAAAGAGTTATATGGTGATCGTGAGGGTTCCCATGCAACTCCCAGTGAAATAGCTGTAACTCAGTATGTTTATCCCGATATTATTAGAAAAGCACCCCTATCTTCAGAAGTAAACCGCGGATATCCCATCTATGGTGCGACCAAGTTTAGAGAATCCTATCCAGATGGGAGGATGGGATCAAATCCCAGTCTAGCCACGCCAGAACATGGTAAGGAGTTTTATCAGCTGGCTGTGAAGGAACTCAGTAATGGATATTTACAGTTTTTAACTGAGGAGCATTAATAACCCTGATAAGTATTATCGCGGTTCACTTTTCCATGTGTAGGCGCACAAGTGCGCCTACACATGGAAAAATTTCATTAGTTTCACTATGAATATATTAATTCTCGGCGTTGCATAAGTGCGGGATGAATTAGGGTTTGAAACCATTGAGAAATCGTTGAAAATTTAGTGAAATCATCCCCTGATTCAGCAATTCCGGATTTCAAAGTAGAAGTGGTTTACTTGGGATTATCTTGCTCTCTTTATACATTATATGTAGAGCGGGCAAGATACAAATTTAAACATTTGGAATTTCCCGTTTAGCTCCATTTCTGATGGAAAATGGGATGATTGTTGTTTTTGCATCTCATGGAATCTTTTCTCTCACGTATGGAGACGGTACAGTCACCCATTATCCCTGTCATTAGCAAATTAATTCAGAGTTGTCCGGGAACGATTTCTTTAGGACAAGGTGTGGTTTCCTATTCTCCCTCTCCAGAGACTATTGATTTTATCTCTAAATTTTTGGCTGAACCAGGGAATAATCTCTACAAGTCTGTAGAAGGTATCCCTCCCTTAATTGCAGCATTAGCCAGCAAATTACAAACATTTAACAACATTGAGATTAACCGAGAAAACTGTATTGTTGTGACTGCTGGTTGCAATATGGCATTTATGAATGCAATTTTAGCCATCACTTCACCTGGAGATGAAATTATTCTCAATACACCTTACTATTTCAACCATGAAATGGCAATTGCCATGGCTGGTTGTAATGCCGTATCAGTGAAAACTAATGATAACTATCAGTTGTGCCCCGATGCGATCGCAAATGCAATTACTTCTAAAACCCGTGCAGTAGTTACTATTTCTCCCAATAACCCTACTGGTGCGGTTTACTCCAGGGAAACCTTACAACAAGTAAATCAAATATGTAAGTATAAGGATATATATCATATTAGTGACGAGGCTTACGAATACTTTACCTACGATAGAGTACGACACATTTCCCCTGGCTCATTTACTGGGAGTAATAAACATACGATTTCTCTATACAGTATGTCTAAGGCTTATGGTTTTGCTAGTTGGCGTATTGGTTATATGGTAATTCCTCAGCATTTACTAGTAGCAATCAAGAAAGTTCAAGATACGATTTTGATTTGTCCCCCTGTAATTTCCCAGTATGCAGCTTTGGGAGCATTGCAAACAAAACCCGATTATTTGCAAAATAATATCGGTAACATTGCCCAAGTCCGGGAAATGGTAATTGATATACTCAAACCCCTAGAAGAATTATGCACTATTGCCCCTGCTGAGGGTGCTTTTTACTTTTTCCTCAAAGTACATACTTCCATGGATGCGTTTGAATTAGTCAAAAAACTCATTTGTGAACACAAAGTTGCTGTGATTCCCGGTACAACATTTGGTATGGAAGATGGTTGTTATTTACGGGTAGCTTATGGTGCTTTGCAAAAAGATACCGCACAACAAGGAATGGAAAGATTAGTTAGGGGTTTACAAACTATTTTTCCTTAATTATACAGTAAATATTTTGGCGTTGCATAATAGAGGGATGAATTGAGGTGTTCTACTGTGCATTGTCCATACTGCAAGTCTACGAGGATTAGAAAAAATGGCAAACGTCGAGGTAAACAAAATCACATTTGTGTAAATTGCGAACGCCAATTTATAGATATCTATAATCCACCAAAAGGATACTCAAATGAGATCAAATAAGAATGCTTAAAAGCATAGGTTAATGGCTCAGGATTTAGGGCTATTGAACGCCAAAAAGGAGTTCATCACACAACTATAATTAGTTGGGTAAAACAAGTTGGTGAAAAATTGCCAGATGCACCATCAATAGAGAATATCCCATAAGTTGGAGAACTGGACGAATTAGAAACTTTCGTCGGTTAAAAAAAAACAAAATTTGGTTGTGGACAGCAGTAGACCATTTCCGCCAAGGAATTTAATTTTAGCTTGGGTACTGGGAGACCATAGTGCAGAAACCTTTCAACCTTTGTGGGATATTCTCTACCTCTGGAAGTGCTATTTTTATGTCACATATGGATGGAAATGAGTTGATTATTTGTAATTCACGGTCAATTAAAATAATTGCAGATTTCCAATCTGGTATTGTTTCAGATATTAATTTTATTTGTAAAAAACCATTCTTTAAATTGCTACTTACATGAATTTGTTTATGTTCCAAGGCAATATCTAGCAAAGTAGCTATCGCTGTTTCGTTACCCTCCTTTGCTTGCGTTAAAAGATTCTGCCTAGTCATGGTTGTCAACAAAATTTATCCATCAAGATTAATTCTGTCTTAATTTCGTATCTTATGTAATCAGTGAAAATAGTTATTCACAGACAATAAATACTCACCAATTATCTACAAATATTTATGGGTTATGAATCTACATAACCAAGACGGTGAATATTAATAATATCACTCATCTTTTTAATTTGACTAAACAACTGTTCTAGTTGATTACAACTAGATATTTCAATTTCTAAATCGATTAATGCTGGTTTCGGTGCAGAGGTTTTGACATTGGCATGGCGCACATTAATACTGCGATCGCTTAAGCGAGCTAAAATATCCTTTAGCACACCAACCCTGTCTAAAGTTTCTATTTGAATCATCACTGGATAGGTAGGTGAGCAAACATTGCTATCATTGTCAATATTCCAACTTAGAGGAATCAAGCGATCGCATTCCACTGTTTCAATATTTTGACATTCCTGGCGGTGAATTTTAATCCCTTTTCCCCGAGTTACAACACCAATAATTGCTTCCCCTGGAATAGGGTTACAACACCTAGCTAAATCGTGCATTAAGCCTTCTACCCCTAAAATAGGAGAATCGCTGGATTGGTAACTGCCAGAGCTGATTTCTCTAGGTTTGGGTGTGGGAGTTGGTATACCAAAATTAGTTTCCGGCTCACTTTTTAATGGTTCCTGGGACTTAATTGCGTCTCGCAAACGACTAAGAACAAAGTTGAGAGTAATTTCACCATGACCCAAGGCTGCTAGTAAATCATCTACACTGTGATAATTACACTTCTCCACCACCGTTTGCATAGCTTGGGACTTGAGCAAGTTTTCAAAGCCTTTTTTGCCTAATGATTTTTCTAGCGCGTCTTTACCACGGATAATATTTTCTTCTCTGTGGGCACGCTTATATAGTTGGCGGATACGATTCTTTGCTAAGCTGGTTCTGGCAAAATTGAGACAATCAATACTCGGTTGACTATTCTTTTGTGTAATAACCTTCACAATATCCCCATTTTGCAAAGATGTAGATAGAGGTACCATGCGCCCATTTACTTTTGCTCCCGCACAGTGATTACCTACTTCTGTATGAATCCGGTAAGCAAAATCTATAGGTGTGGAACCAGCCTTTAAATCAACTAAATCCCCCTTGGGTGTAAACACATAAACATCATTCTCAAACAGATTATCCTTGACACTATCAAGATATTCCTGAGCATCCTTAAGGTCATTTTGCCATTCCAGTAGCTGGCGTAACCAAGTAAAGGTTTCATCTGCTGAAGTGAAATTTGTATTATGAGAACCACCAGTTTCCTTGTACTTCCAATGGGCTGCAATCCCATACTCCGCAATATGGTGCATTTCCAGAGTACGGATCTGAATTTCTAAATGTCCACCCCAAGGTCCAATTACACCCGTATGCAAAGACTGATACTGGTTAGCCTTAGGTAAGCCAATATAATCCTTAAATCGACCTGGAATTGGCAAGAATGCATCGTGAACTACTGCTAAAGCTCGGTAACACTCCTCCTTTGTCTTAACAATAATCCTTAAAGCCGCCAAATCATAAATTTCGTGAAACTCTTTTTTTTGGCGTTCCATTTTCTGGTAGATGCTATGAAGGTGCTTAGGTCTACCACTAAGATCAAGAGAATGAATCCCTGCTTCCTTTAACCGAGACTGCAACGTTTCACTTACATGTTGTAATCTGTTTTCCCTCGCACCGCGTTTCTCAGCAACTAATGTTTGAATTTGTCGATAAGCTTCCGACTCTAAATATTTAAAGGATAAATCTTCTAACTCCCATTTTAAATGCCAAATACCCAGACGGTTAGCTAGGGGAGCAAAAATCTCTTTGGTTTCCAAAGCAATGCGACGGCGTTTTTCATCTGGTAAATGCTCCAGGGTGCGCATATTATGCAGCCTATCAGCCAATTTCACCACAATTACACGAATATCCCTCGCCATTGCCAAAAACATCCGGCGAAAGTTTTCAGCCTGCCCCTCTGTTTTACTCTTAAAATTAATTTTAGAAAGCTTAGTGACGCCTTCTACTAACTGTTTAACTTCCCCCCCAAAGAGATTTTCTATCCCTTCAATTGTTACTTCCGTATCTTCGACTACATCATGAAGAAATCCAGCTGCTATCATAGCAGGACTGCCCCCCAAGTCGTGTAAGAGACCAGCGACAGCAACTGGATGACAAATATAGGGTTCTCCTGATTTACGATATTGCCCTTCATGTAGTTTATAGGCAAACTTAAATGCATCCGCGATTAATTTATCTTCATTTTGGTTACTGCCGGTAAGGGACTTATCTAAGCTATTTTGTAACCATACTGGAATATTTATGTCCATAGGGGTTAGTTGAGCAGCTAATGGATTTGTCGATAAAGGAAGAAAGTAAAATATAAATTTGGGCACTAACTGCATACTTGCTGGATGCCCAAATCTTGGCTTTTTTGGAGTATTGCGATCGCAAGTTTTAGCTATTAGGGTATACATGACGGAGTTGCCGTCAAAAAATTCTATTGATAAAATTCAAGAAAATTAGTGTCAAAGAATTCAAGGCTTTGCAGGCGAGTGTCAAGGATCATAATATGAAGGCTCACCCATGGCAAATATCAACTCCAAAATTTACTTTTAGGCTTTATCTGCCAAAATTACCTAGGAGACTCTATTGTATAAGAAAAATTTCTTTACAAACTGTACCATTGTTTAAAGATTTGGATGTTTAATAATCAGCCATATCAGAGATTTGCCGATTTGCTAGAGGATTTACGCAACTATACCACTACTGCTGAGTTTAATGCACCAGAACTACAGCAACAATTTTTGTCCTTGCGTGAATTTTATCAGCAACAGATTTTGAGTTTAGCTTCCCCAGAGTCAGACAACCAGGAACTATTGGGTAAAGTTAACTCTTATCGCACAGAAATCAGTAAACAATTACACCTTTTAGAAATAGATCTGATGTTTTTGCGGGGAGCAAGACAAAATACCACTATTCAGGTTAGATTACGGGCAATTAGCGATCGCCTGCAGACTCTGATTGGGTATTGTCATGCCATAATGGAAACGTGATTAATTTAAGATAATCTTAACTATTAAATTCAGCTAATACTTCTAAAATTGGAATCTGGCGTAATTCCGAGCGTACGTTCATGAGAATCCTACCCAGATAATTTTGACCAGATTGATTGGCTCCACAGCCCCAAAAATAATCAGTAGGGGAATTTTCGACTAGTAATTCATCCCCAGTACCCAGGAGAATGTTTCTGATTTCCCTATGGGTGTGGAACTTTTCTAAGACAGCGGTTGCCATAAGATTAGTCTTGACTACTCCCCAGTCTGGACGTACTTTACGGCTAGGACAACGTCCTAAAGCTGCGGCTTGTTCTGCGGTTTCTGCACTATGAATGACGGGAATAATCGCTGCATCTTTTGTGCCTACAAATTTTTGAGCTTGATAATAATGCTCTACAGTGGACCAATAAGTGCCATTGAGCTCGATCCCATGGAGAGAAAAATTAGAAAAGCAGCCATAGGGTTGCCAAGCTTTATAAAAGTAGATTGTCATTTAATTTTGGTAATTGGAGATTGTATATTACTTGGGGATAGGCATTTACCTTTGCTTGTTAGTAGCTCCCCCGATTGATTTTAAGTTCTATTCTTATATTTTGCTTCTGATCTGTATATGCTTTGTAGTCAATCAGCTTGAATTGTTTGGTAGTGAATTTGCATCTTTATACTCTTCTTTAAGGTGTCACAAGAAATACTTTATGCAAAAAATTAAGTCATAAGGCAAAACAGCTCCAGATTTTTATCAATTCTTTATGACTTTCAGACAATGTAGAGATGAAAATTTTCATCTCTACATTGTGTTATTCCAGACTCACTTGTAGAG
The DNA here is from genome assembly GCA_000613065.1 of Richelia intracellularis. Taxonomy (GTDB): domain Bacteria; phylum Cyanobacteriota; class Cyanobacteriia; order Cyanobacteriales; family Nostocaceae; genus Richelia; species Richelia intracellularis_B. The sequence goes on from CBZS010000553.1 coordinate 6,907, forward strand.
AGTCAATATGTATGTATAACGGCACAGACAACTGTCCTTGTACCTTAGTTATTCCCCCATTATCTCCTGTTACCTTCGGCTCCGCTCAGGGAAAACCTGCTCCCTCTTCCTAACTCCGACGATGTACTAAAGTCGCACTAGCTTGATCTGTGGGGACTATAAGTATCTCACTAATATTCACACGACTGGGGCGGGTGACGCAGAAAAATACTACATCAGCAATATCTTCGGGAGTTAAAGGTGTAAGTCCTTGGTAAACCTTTTTCGCTCGTTCTTCATCTCCATGAAAACGAACATCACTAAACTCCGTCTCTACCATCCCAGGATCGACGGAAGTTACTCGCACTGCCGTTCCTAACAAATCTTGTTTTAGTCCCTCTGAAATGGCTCTTACAGCTGCTTTCGTGCCACAATAAACATTTCCACCAGGGTAGGTTTGATGTCCGGCGATGGAGCCAATATTAACCACATGACCACGTTCGCGTGTTACCATGCCAGGGACCACATAACGGGTAAGATAGAGTAAACCCTTAATGTTGGTGTCGATCATTTCCTCCCAATCCTGGAAATCTCCTTCATGGAGTTTGTCTAAACCACGACTTAATCCAGCATTATTGATGAGGATATCAATATCAGACCATGGGGAGGGCAAATTATTAATAGCTGATTCTACCGCCAAGCTATCCCTTACATCTAGCTGTAATAGATGTATTTGTAAAGAACCGCCATATTTATTCTTTAACTCATCCGCCAATTGTTGCAAACGCTGATAACGTCTAGCTGCTAAGATTAGCTTTGAACCAGTATCAGCAAAAGCGCTAGCACAAGCAGCACCAATACCACTACTGGCACCAGTAATCATTACAATTTGATTCTGTAGAAACACCATTCCTAATTCACATTCAATTAAAGACTTATTCTTAAGGAGGAAGTAGGCTCGTAATGAGGGCAGTTAAAGGTCACAAGGGGAAAGGTGCAAGGTGGTTGCTCAGTACACTTGAAACAAAGCAAATCTCTTTCACTCCCTCCCTCTTTTACTCCCTAATCCTTCTTATCTAACCACTCGCAAACGCTGAGTAATTATAGTCATTCCATTGCTGCGTACAATCACCGCAGAAATCCAGTGGTTTCCTGGCGTATTGGGAGCGCGTCCAATTTTAAATAACCCTCCAGCTCTAAGTGCTTCCAAATCGATAGGGGAAGACTTGAGGTATTGGGATGCTTCAATTGGCTTCTCCATGGCTTTACCCAAAAGATAATTATCTCCCAAAGGTTCCCTAACAATGGCATCAAAGTTATAGGATTGTCCTACTTTTACCTCTTTTGGTAGTTGAATATCTAGCTGAGGAGGTTTGATCCCAGAAGTGACCTCAGTACGTTCAGATAAAATTTCCTGGTTGGTAATTTTATTCCCTGTGAAGCGTTGACGGGAAAGGATTCTAGCATTTAATCCCAAGTTCTCTTGATTAGAAGATGGAAAACCAGTAATATTAGTTACTGTTTCAGCAACAATGGAATTACCCTCTGACTTCCAAGAGCGAAGTATTGTTCTGTATCTTAATTTGGGATATTGCTTCCAGAATTTACTTAACGCTTGTTCCATAGTCTGGCGATTTAACCCATCTCCATGGGTAAATGTAGGACTGTAGAACTGCATTACTCCTTTAACGTCAGCTTTACTTGCTGCTGTATCTATTTGCGTGATTAAGTTTTTCAACTGCTCAGGTGCTTTATCCGGTGTGTTCCCAGATACAGGTTTACCCACACTAACTAAACCCAAGGCAATAAGAGTAAAAACTAACCGGCTATTCATAAGCAATTTAGAGGGATGTTTTAGTAGTAAGGTAATAAAGTTAGACATTGGTAATTATTTTTAGTTGGCAATTTGGCTACATTGACGTAGATAAATTGTTTTATCTTAGATTAACCAACAGAGTCCGAATGGTATAGATTTTGATGGCGAATGCACCGATAAAATTATTAATAGCTGCAAGCGGTACTGGTGGGCATTTGTTTCCCGCGATCGCATTAGCACAAGAGTTATCAGAATATGACATAGAATGGCTGGGTGTACCTAATCGACTAGAAACTCAATTAGTTCCTCACCAGTATAAATTGAATACCATCGCGGTGAAAGGCTTCCAGGAAAAGTTCGGGTTGGGTACTTTTCGCGTGTTGGGTGGACTAGTTGCTTCAGTATTACAAGTCCGCAAGCTATTGCAACAGGGTCAATTTCAAGGAGTTTTCACCACCGGGGGTTACATCGCTGCTCCTGCTCTAATCGCTGCAAAAACACTAGGAATACCTGTAGTTTTTCATGAGTCTAATGCCCTACCCGGTAAGGTAACACGGTTTTTCGGTCCTTGGTGTCATGCGGTGGCAGTAGGTTTCAAAGTTGCATCTCAGTACTTACCCAAAGCTAACACAGTTTATACCAGCACTCCTGTGCGTTCGCAATTTTTAAATGAGAATAGTGTTAAGAGTGTAAATTTAGATATTCCCGAAAATGCTCGTGTAATAGTAGTTTTTGGCGGTAGTCAAGGGGCAGTCGCTGTCAATAAGCTAGTACGTCAATGTGCCCCTGCATGGTTTGCTGCTGGTGCTTACGTAGTTCATTTGACCGGAAATAACGATCCTGAAGCCAATAGCCTCAAACATCCTCAATACATATCTATGCCATTCTATGACAACATGGCAGCCCTGTTACAGCGGGCAAGTTTAGCTGTAAGTAGGGCTGGTGCTGGGAGCTTAACAGAGCTGGCGATATGTGGTACCCCTGCAATTTTAATTCCCTATCCTTTCGCTGCAGAAGATCATCAAACCTATAATGCCCGTGTTTGTACTGAAGTGGGAGCAGGGTTCTGCTACCAACAATCAGAATTAACAGGGGACATTTTGGAAAACGAAGTATTAAATTTAATAAACTTCCCAGATAAGTTAAAACAAATGGGAGAAAAGGCAAAAGAAATAGCTTTAGTAGACAGCGTCCAAAAATTAGCTCATTTAGTCCAAGAAGTAGTGGAAAGCTGAGGGAACAGGGGGTAGGCTGTGTACTTTCATAGAATTTTGATGATTTATGTTCATGCATTTGGTGCGTTACTCTCGTGCCAAAGCTCTGCCTCGATGTGGAGAGGTAACCTCCAGTCCTGTATTCTTTGCTAGAGTCAAGCAAAAATCTGTGTCACAAACTTTGTGTGCACATTGACCCCAAAAAAATTACAAAATTTACAGTCTAGAGTAAGGAATAATAGGGAGAGAATACTAAATTTATAATCTAAAAGTCTAAAGTGATTATGAATAAAGATTTAACACAACAATGGTTAGCCGAAATCCAGGCACTAAAACAACAACTGGCAGAATTGCGACAGGTAAAGGATAGAGCTTGGGAAAGTGCAGAGAAATGGCGCAAATTATACAATACAGAATCCGAGCAAAGACGTAGTGATACTCAGTTATCCCAACAGGCGATCGCGTCTTTAAAGGTACAAATTCAGCAGATGCGAGGTATTGATGAGTGGCTAATTAATGAAACTACCTCTGATGAAGAAATACGGGGAGAAATCGCAGATATTGATTCTGTGGAAGAATTGCGAGATAAATTAATTACCACCCTCAAAGAGCGGTATCAACTTCTACAGGCGTTAAAAACAGAGCAAGAAAACCATGCCCAAACCCGGAATAATCTAACAACAGCCCTTGGGGATGCCATTGATGGTTTGGCGAAACAACGAGCAGAAGTATAGATAATGCAATCGCCCTATTAGTAATTAGTATGGAGATTAATTCAAATGAATATTGCAATCATTGGCTGTGGATATGTTGGTTATGCTGTTGCCCAGCATTGGCAGAACAAAATGTCTTTAATGGTAACTGCTACAACAACCACACCGGAACGCATACCTGAATTACAAGCAATATCTCAAAAAGTAATAGTAGTCAGAGGAAATAATACAGAAGGGTTAAAATCTCTATTGAAAGACCAAGATGTTGTGCTTTTAAGTATTGGTAGAAAAAGGAATGTTTCTTACAAAGAAACATATTTAAAAACTGCCGAAACCTTAATTCCAGTATTACAACAAAATTCTACACTAAAACAATTAATATACCTCAGTAGTTTTTCGGTCTATGGGTATCAAAATGATAATTTAGTTGACGAGGAAACTCAACCTAATCCAATTAGTGACAATAGTAAAGTTTTACGGCAGACAGAGGAGTTATTTTTATCTGCATCAAATGAAAAACTCAAGGTTTGTATATTCCGCTTGGGTGGGATTTATGGTGCAGGTAGAAGAGAACTGGTAAAAATAGTTAGTAGGTATATTGCAGGTAAAACCCTTCCTGGAAATGGTCAACAAGCCACTAATTGGATTCATATTGACGATATTGTAGGTGGAATTGAATTTGCTCGTCAGAATCGTTTACAAGGAGTATATAACTTAGTCGATGATGCTAATCTAACACAACGCCAATTAATTGAAGAAGTTTGCAAAAAGCATAATTTACCACCAGTAACTTGGGACTCTAGTCAAAGTCGTAAGCGAGATTGTAATGCTAAAGTAACAAATCAAAAAATTAAAGATGCTGGTTATAAATTTCTGCATCCAAATATGACTTTTTAGAGCAAAAATATAAATAATCCCGACTGAATCAAGATGTCGGAATTTAGAAACATTTCAAGAAAATTTAGTTAAGAATCCTAAAAGTTTCTTACTTGTGGGTGTTAATAATGTGCGACGATAGGCATCTGCAGCTTTCTTAATAGCTTCCGCCTGGGTAGGGTAGGGGTGAATAACACTACTTAGTTGACTCAAACCAATTTTATTGACAATAGCGGTGGTAACTTCTGAAATCATTTCCCCGGCATGACGGGCAACTATAGTTGCACCAAGAATTTCATCAGAACCCTTTTTGTGGAGAATTTTCACAAAACCTGCGGTTTCCCCATCTGCGATCGCTCTGTCAACGTGGCTAAAATCTATTTTAATAGTATTAACGTCTATAGCCCGTGCTTGTGCCTCCTGTTCGTACATCCCCACATGGGCAATTTCAGGATCGGTAAATGTTACCCAAGGCATAACTAAACCACTGAGTTTATAACGTCCCAAGCCAAATGGAGAAAACAGAGTATTTTTAATTACAATTCTTGCGGCTGCATCTGCGGCGTGGGTAAACTTCCAATTCATACATATATCACCAGCAGCATAGATTTTAGGGTTAGTGGTTTGTAAGTAATTATTAACTTTTACACCTCTTTTTTTGTTGTATTTTACACCCACAACATCCAAATTTAACCCGTCCACATTGGGAGTTCTTCCTGCACCTACCAAGATTTCATCAACGGTGACCGAATCCTTGGTACCATTAGAACTAAAGTCAATTCTTTTACCATCACCCACAGTTTCTACTTGTTCTAAATCACAACCCAAGACTAAACGGATACCTTCTCTTTCCAGAACTTTTTGTACAATCTCCGCCGCATCAGCATCTTCCTTATTGAGGATGTGCGATCCGCGATGGAACAATACCACCTCACAACCCAAACGCTGGAACGCCTGTGCCAATTCACAGCCAATGGGACCACCCCCAACTACTGCTAATCGCTGGGGTTTTTGAGTCAGTGAAAATACTGTCTCATTGGTTAAATATCCTGCTGATTCGAGGCCAGGGATAGAAGGACGCGAAGCCCTTGCTCCAGTGGCAATGACTGCTTTTTTATATCGTAAAATGCTTTCTCCTACCTTAACAGCCCCATTTTCTTGAAATTGTCCTTCCCCTAAGAAAACATCAACCCCCAAATTTTGAAACCGGGGAGCAGAGTCTACATGACTGATACCTGCCCTTAATCGACGCATTCTTTCCATAACTGCGGGAAAGTCTACCTCAATATGTTCTGGGGGGTGGATACCGAAGGGTTCTGCATCTTGGATATCAGTTATCACACGGGATGAGCGAATAAGGCATTTGGAAGGGACACAGCCTACATTTAAGCAATCTCCACCCATAAGATGCTTTTCAATTAAGGCTACTTTTAAACCCAATCCCAAACCTGCCGCAGCTGCTGCGACTACTAATCCTGCTGTACCAGCACCGATAACTACTAAGTCGTAGCAATCAGCTGGTTTAGGATTTACCCAGTCTGGTGGATGGACATGGGAAATTAATTTTTGATTATACTCATCCATGGGAGGGAATGAGACTCTCTCGAAAGCGGAATTAAACATTTGCCACTCCTGATGTAATTTTGGATTACTGTATTCAATCAGAATGGGTTGGGTAAAATGCAATGCAACCCAACATGATAATAGTTACTTATTTCGTGTGATTAGATTGATAGAATTGCTAGATATATTTATACAGAATCAGATGTTTGAGATACAGTAGATTCTTCTAAAGCTTTCCTCGCAATTTTAGTAACATAAACAGTGACAGCAACCGTAGCAATAAAACCGATGATACGAATTGCCCATTCTACAGTGGGATTACTAGGTTGATTCCCCGTACCAATGGTGGCTAAACTGCCAGCCAAAGAACCAATATAAACATACATAATTGTACCGGGTATCATTCCTACAGAGCCGAAGAAATAATCTTTAAGAGAAACTCCGGTTAAACCATAGGCATAGTTTAAGAGGTTAAAGGGAAAAACTGGGGACAACCGGGTAAGTAAAACAATTTTAAATCCTTCCCTACCCACAGCTTCATCAATGGAACGGAATTTAGTATTACCAGCGATTTTCTGAGCAACCCAACCCCTAGCTAAATAACGTCCCACTAAAAAAGCAGCTGTGGCTCCAATAGTTGCACCTACAAATACGTAAACAGAACCCCAAGCAATACCAAAAACTACACCAGCACCAAGGGTGAGAATAGAAGCTGGTAAAAAAGCCACTGTGGCGATAATATAAATACCAATAAACGGGAAGGCACCTACCGTACCCAAGCTGTCAACCCACTCTAAACCATTACTTAAGCATACTTGGGGATTGAGTCCTGGTTGGGTTGTTGCTTGTGCTAGTGCTGGCTCTGTATGTAAAAGTATCGGTATAATTAACCCCATAAAACCTAAGATAATCAGTCTCCAAAGTCGCTTATAAGTTTTTTTAGGGGGACTGTATTCTGCTGTTATACGTTCGGAATGTAGTATTAGTTGATTATTCATAGTCATCGATTTTATGTGTATAAATAAAAAGTAAAAAGATTATTGATTCAGATAGATGAATGAGCTTTCAATAATGCCCTGTTGGTTCAACCAAATATTCCACTGCAAATCTGCCAGGGAATACAATTCTTCCACTTAACTAGGGAGATTTAATGGTTTCCTTGGCAATATCTGCGGTAACTACATTTTGCTTTAAAGCTTGCTGCCCTACCCTGGTGATATAAACTGTGACTGCAACTGTGGCTATTAAACCGATTCCTTGCATCAACCATTTAGCAATCTGAGTTTCTGGGGTACTGGGCTGATAATTACCGTGAAGCATAGCAATATCAGTAACTATCGATCCCATGAAAACATACATCATCGTACCCGGAACAATGCCAATAGAACCGAGAATATAGTCCTTGAGAGAAACTTGAGTTACCCCAAAAGCATAATTTAGGAGATTAAAGGGTAAAATGGGTGATAGGCGAGTTATAAGGACGATTTTGAACCCTTATTTTGCCACAGCTTTATCTATGGCTGTAAATTTGGGATTTTGAGCAATGTTCTTGGCTACCCACTCCCGAGAACAATAAGGTCCAATCAAAAAGGCAATAACTGCACCGATGGTTGCAGCAATTAACACATACACAGAGCCCCAGAACCAGCCAAAGAAACAACCACCTTTGAGGGTTAGTAGGGAACCTGGTATAAATAGCAGAGTGGCTAGATTATAAATCACAATAAATGCGATCGGACCAATAATTCCTAGGTTTTCTACCAAAATCATTGATGTTTGCAGGATCTGGTATAAGTAAAATTGCTTGCCAACAACTATGAGGATAGCAACGCAAAAACCTGCTAAAAAGAGTTTAGCTGTTCTATTTAAGCGGCGTTTTTGTTTTTCACCCATTGTTCTGTTGGTTCCCAAGTTCAAATCTAGGCTTATCCATCTGCTACTAAGATATGCCACTTAGATGAGAAATAGCTGAATTCCCCATAAATTTTCCCCAAAAACACTAGATGAATTGATATGGCATTCACCAAGATACTTCGGGTATTTTCTTCCTGACAGTTCTCTAACCAGAAAATGCTGTTCTAACTAAATATATCCATTGTTATATGAGCAACCTTATTTGTTCACGAATATAGTCATTCCAATTAATCTCCGTATGCCGTAAACAGCATGAATGCCTGTAAGAACAAGAGTTTAGCCAATTATGCGAACTATGGTCATTCTTTAGAATGACTATAACCTTTATTAGTTAGAGAGCGATCGCTGATTATGTGATATGGCAGTACTAAAGTTTGTTTTGTTTTACTCGGCGTTGCATAAGTCCGGGATGAATTAGCGTTTGAAACCATTGAGAAACCGTTGAAAATTTAGTGAAATCATCCCCTGATTCAGCAATGCCTTTCAATCTAGTACCAAAGTATTTTTTACCACAGCCAAGGAACAAGTATTGTCATCAATCTTATACATTTTTTGGGGTAAATATATACAACCAACCACATATTTTTGAAAAATTAGAATCCTCTCCTGGAAATACATTCCTAGCATGGAAACTAGGAATGAGGTTAACATGACCAATATCTATTTACTCTTCAGATGTTTCTAGCTCTGCGGTTTTATCTGCATCTAACTTAAGAATCAACACTCCCAAAGGTGGCAAGCACAAATCTAGAGAATAGGGACGATTGTGGAATGACCAATTATCAGTCCATTTACCACCCAAATTCCCCATGTTACTACCACCATACTGTCGAGCATCACTATTGAAAATCTCAGTGTAAAAACCAGGCTCAGGCACACCAATACGATAGTGGGAATGGGGCTGCGGTGTAAAGTTACACACCACAACTACAAAACTGCCATCATCCTTACCCCTGCGAATGAAGGACACAACACTGTGGCTATTATCACTACAGTCAACCCACTCAAATCCTTCTTCAGCGAAGTCCTGGGAGTATAAAGCATGTTCACCACGATAGAGATGATTCAAATCAGTAAAGAAATTCTTTAATTGATTGTGTGGATCATATTGTAATAAATGCCACTCTAAATCACTCCAAACATTCCACTCACTCCATTGCCCAAACTCCATGCTCATAAACATGGTTTTCTTACCAGGATGGGCAAACATATAAGTAAACAAACAGCGTACATTCGCGAATTTCTGCCATCTGTCCCCAGGCATTTTACCAATGATATTACTCTTACCATGCACCACCTCATCATGGGAAAGAGCCAACATAAAGTTCTCGCTGTGGTGATACCACATACTAAAGGTGATGTTATTTTGATGGAATTGGCGGAACCATGGATCCATGCTGAAATAGTCGAGCATATCGTGCATCCAGCCCATATTCCACTTCAGGTTGAAGCCCAAACCACCAGTATAAGTGGGCCAGGATACCATGGGCCAGGATGTAGATTCTTCAGCAATGGAAAGAATACCGGGAAAATAACTAAATATGAGGTGATTAACTTGACGTAGAAATTCTACTGCCTCTATGTTCTCCCGACCACCGTATTGGTTCGGTAGCCATTCCCCTTCCTTACGACAGTAGTCCAGATAAAGCATGGAAGCCACTGCATCTACCCGAATACCATCAATGTGATATTTATCAAACCAAAACAGGGCATTGGATACCAGGAAATTACGTACTTCATGACGAGAATAATTAAAGACTAAGGTTCCCCATTCCTTATGTTTGCCCTTACGGGGGTCAGCGTGTTCGTAAAGATGAGTCCCATCAAAGAAAGCTAAACCATGTCCATCCTTGGGAAAGTGACCGGGGACCCAATCCACCAGCACCCCAATATCATTTTGGTGACACTGGTCAATGAAATACATTAAGTCCTCAGGACTACCATAACGGGAGGTGGGAGCAAAGTAGCCCGTGACTTGATAACCCCAGGAACCATCAAAAGGGTGTTCGGCAATGGGTAGGAGTTCAATATGGGTATACCCCATTTCCTTAACGTAGGGAATGAGTTTATCTACCAATTCCCGATAGGTGAGAAAACGAGCCGCAGTATTGAGCTCAGACACGGGTACTACTGATTCTGTTTCTCCATTGGGTAATTTAGCAGGTTCAGCACTCGCAGCGTGTAACCAGGAACCTAAATGAAGCTCGTAAACAGAAATGGGTTGGGTGAGGGGATCAGTCTGACGACGTTTTTCTATCCATTGGGAGTCTTGCCAGGAGTAAGAATTTAGGTCGCTGACAATGGATGCTGTTTTGGGTCGTACTTCCTGTTGAAAGCCGTAGGGATCTGATTTCTCGTAAATGTGACCTTCGTTATTTTTTATTTCGTATTTGTAAGATTCACCCACGCCAAGAGAAGGGATGAATAATTCCCAAATTCCGGTTGAGCCCTTACGCATCTGGTGCTTGCGTCCATCCCATAGGTTGAAATCACCTAGGATGGAAACATTACGACCATTAGGAGCCCAAACAGCAAAATAAACTCCTTTGACACCATCGAATTCTAGGGGATGTGCTCCCAGTTTTTCGTAAATACGGTGGTGATTACCTTCACCGAACAAATGTAAATCAAATTCTGTTAAACGACCAGGCGTAAAGGCATAGGGGTCATAAATTACTCGTTCTTGCTCACCTTCCTTGATTCGTAATTGATAGTTATTAAGCTCTTTTGTTTCAATAGTACATTCAAAAAAGTGAGGATCGTGAATAGCTTGCATCGCATATTCTTGACGTTCCTCTGGTATAACTACCCATACAGCAGTAGCATTTGGTAGGTAGGCTCTAACCGCCCAGACAGCTCTGTCATTTTTTTCTATGAGATGGGAACCAAGAATTTCAAAAGGGTCATGATGCTGATTCCAAACAATGCGGTTAACCTGCTCAGGGGCGATCGTGGTTATAGACATGGAGCTACCTAGTTAAATAAAGTGGTTAAGTCAATCTGGTTTTCGTGGTTAATTTTACATATTTATATATTCTATTTACATTTATTTGCAAACTTTGTGGTCTTCGCAATCTTAACTCAGAATTAGGTCAGAGTAATTAGCGATAGCTTTTACAGCCTGTTGTAAGTTTAAATTTTGGATTATCTACCAATGACTTTAGGAAAAAATCCATGGAAGTAGTCTATTACAGATATCCGAATTTTGTATGCTGATATTTTGCTTCTCTACTAACTATGTAGCTTTCCTTATATATCAATGAAAGGGAATACTCTCATTAATAAATTCCGCAATCGTAATAAAAAAATGGTTTCCCGCACCTTTGGATTCAGCTTTGGTGGTGGTGCTACTCGTAATTTAGCTTGTAACTCGGCATATTCAGCAGCCGTAAGGAGTTTGCCATCAATAGGCGATCGCGCGGAGGTAATGATTTGTGTCCGTAATATTTCTTCAGGAATATCAGCCACTGGTGGTAACGCCAGGGCAAAGTGTCCGAGGAATGCCATTACTAAACAGGTGATGGCTGTATAAGCGAGCAATTTGGTTGGTTTCACTATGATTAAAAAACAAGAATCGCAGGTAATAGCTAAATGCGATCGCCTGCGAGCAGTTTATGGATGGATTTATTTGAGAATTTTAAAACGGTTTCATTCTAATTAGTCTGGAAATTGTATTTCCGTAGAATAAATTTAGTGAGGAGCAGTTGAGTCAAGCTACGCTTAAACTAAATCTATCCTCAAATTAGGGGCTTTTAGTAGCGTCAGGAGTTTTACCTGTATCAGCAGGTTCACCAGTTGTTGCAGGGCTAGGACTTGCTGTGTCTTTTGGAGTGGTGGCGTTTTTCTCACAGGCTCCTAGGGCAGTAGCCAGGGTTAATGCGAACGCTAAACCAAAGATTTTAATTTTCATAACTCCTCTTTCACCTTTTGAAATGAGAAAATGTTCAGTCTGTTGAATAAGATACCTCATTTGCTGCTTTTTCTAAAGTATTTCAGGTTTCAGGTTTTTGACTATTCCTTTAGTTAGGTTTTTACGAGGCAGGCTTGCCCTGAACAGACCCGAACAGAGCAGGGAGAAAAGGGAAAATAGTAGTCTTTTGTACTAGTTTTGATGAGTAAATCAATAGCAGTGTGAGCGTCTCGCTCCCTGCAGTACTACACATAAAGCCTAAGGCAATAGCTGACCCTTACCGCAGAGCCTCTCTGAACGAGTTAGTTGCTACAACAGGAGAACCCCCCTACGGATTCGGTAGTTTGTAGAAGACCCCCAAGACCACACTACCCACCGCAACGCGCTTGTCTCCGCACTACTTAGAGATGATAAATCTCGACTACTGAATCAATGATCTAATCGAGGAATTACCTGCTTCACTTTATATCGGATTTGCTTGCTTTTCGGATTTCTGTGCAGCTATTGGAAGATTGAGATATTATCTAGGCTGACTGCGTTATTATGGCGATTTACGACAATTATTGATACATATACGGAGGAAACCCTTACATCCAAGTTTATGATTTGTATCACCTGCAAAGTAAAACCGTATTAGTTGATTTATGAACATGATTTGACCAATCACAAGGGTGCAACCCTTGGGTACCCATGATGAATTTGCGATACGCGCAGCGTCAAGCCTTCGGCTTATCGCACCTGTTGAATGTGGGTTTTAGGTTCGCCTGGTAATTTTAATTGTCGGAATCAAATTAGTCCTAGTTCACATCACATTTCCTAAAAGTATTTATTCGTTCTTATATTTAATGACAAAGTAATTATGGACACTAAACCTAGTTCCAAAATGAGAGAAAGACGCAGAAAGTTAAAGACAAGCTTCATGCCCTTCAAAACTAATAATAAATCGATAAAATTACAATCATCGGCAGTATATTCCCGTAGTGTTGCTCCTAGGAAGCCAAGATTATCAGCTCCGAGAAAAAGGGTATTAAGTAGAAAGGATTTAAGTATTAACCTGCCAACGTCAAAATTGCGACAAACCAGAATCAAGTCCTCAACTCTAGACACTAATTCCCCAGAGCTTGCATGCCTTCCTTGGGTACCTTCCTCCCAAACCACAACACCCTGGTGGTTACTGCGTTTGTATGCACTATACCGTTATTCCTGTTTGGGAAACTTTTTATTAGCGTTCGCAGTTCTAGTAGTTTATGGTTGGACGGTACATTCTCAAAAAATCTGGGGTGAAAGCTACCGCAAACTACAAAAATTACAGCGGAATGAGCGACAGTTAATGAAAACGAATGAGGTACTCAAGAATAAACTGGCTCAGGAATCAGAAAAAGCCAACACTGGATTGTCATCCCCTGCTGCCAATCAAACAATTTTCTTACCAACAAAACCATGGGAACAGAAACAAAATTCTGACGAGAATACAAAACCCACTGAACCTACATCCCCATCTTCATTGGGTTATTGAAGGAGGTAGTCCCGATGAAAATATTTTTTGAGCACTGAATATGAAAGAGGGTTATTTCTCCTATACCCCACAGTTCCTTTCAAGTTAGGAGGTAGTCTGTTGTGAATAGAAACACAGTTTAGTATCACAGACTGAGCTTGGTCAAAGGGGAAGGGGGTAGATTATTCAGATTGCCAGTCCCTTATAAGTCAACTCCTTGGCAGAGGAATTAAACAAAAAAAGCAATAAATATAATTATTTATGCAAAAGTCATCCACTAAAATAAAAAAACGCAACTTGATTGCTAAGGAATTTATAGAAAAGCAACGGTTTAACCTGCGTAAATTACGTATCTTTTTTGATTCAGAGGTTCCAAAATTAACTGCAAATATGAAAACCAGACTATTTTTAGTTTGGGGATTATTAACTGTTTCTGGGCTGGGACTGGCAATTAATTTGTATAATTTACAGATTGTTAGGGGACCAGAGTTGAGAAAAAGGGCACGTAATCAACAAATGGTGGCAATTAGACCCTTTATCCCCCGTCGTCCCGTATTGGATCGCAATTCGCAAATGGTGGCGATTGATCGCCCCACTTACACTTTCTATGTTCACCCGAAATTATTCACAAAATCTAGGAAGGATATAGCCCAGAAGTTGGCTCCCATTATCAATCAAGATGCTGGAGAACTAGAAAACAAGTTTGAGAAAAAAAGAAGTGGTATTTTAATTGCTGCCAATCTACCCGAAGAAATTGCTGATCAAGTCAAGGCTTTGCGTTTAAATGGCTTGGATTTGACAAAAAAATATGCCCGATTCTATCCACAACAGAACTTGTTTTCCGAAGTTGTTGGATATGTAAACTTAGATCGTCGGGGTCAAGCAGGGGTGGAATACAGTCAAGAGAAGTTATTGGAGCGTTCTAGCAAAACTTTACGTATTAGTAGAAAGGGTAATGGTCTATTAATGCCTGATCGCGCTCCCCAAGGATTTCTCAATGCTGATGATCTGCGAGTGCAATTAACGGTAGATAGCCGTTTACAAAGATCCGCTCGCACCGCTTTGGGAGCACAAATGAAAAAATTCAAAGCCAAAAGGGGTGCGGTAATTGTCATGGATGCTTGGAATGGTTCAATTTTGGCAATGGCTTCCCAACCTACTTACAATCCAAATCAATATTCCAAGGCAGATATATCCCTATTTAGGAATTGGACGGTAGCCGATTTATATGAACCAGGTTCTACTTTTAAACCCATAAATGTTGCGATCGCTCTGGAAGCTGGTGCTATTCAAGGTGATGATATTTTCAATGATTCCGGAGCTATTCGAGTAGGGAAACATAGCATTGGGAACGCTGGACAGAAGAGCTACGGTGATATCACCGTAGGAGAAATTATCAAACATTCCAGTAATGTGGGAATGGTCAAAATAATCCAAAAATTAAATGCTTCTACTTACTTTGGTTGGCTAGAGCGTATCGGCTTTGGACAAACGGTAGAAACAGATTTACCCTTTGCCGTTGCCAGTAGACTAAAAAGCCAAGAAGAGTTTATTCATTCTCCTATCGAACCAGCAACTACTTCCTTCGGCCAAGGTTTTTCCATTACTCCCCTACAATTGGTACAAATGCATGGTGCTTTGGCTAATGGAGGCAAATTGGTAACTCCCCATGTGGTGAAGGGATTATTTGATAGTAAGGGACAGATGCATGATGCCCCCAACCGACCTAAACCTCGGCAGATTTTTTCCCCTGTTACCACCCAAAAGGTTGTGGAAATGATGGAAACTGTGGTGTCTGATGCTGATGGTACTGGCAAGGCTGCAAGGATTCCCAGATATAGGGTTGCTGGTAAAACTGGTACAGCCCAAAAAGCTAGTAAATCAGGTGGTTATGATAGTGATGCTAAGATTACTAGTTTTGTTGGCATACTACCCGTAGAATTGCCCCGCTATGTAGTTCTAGCTATAGTAGACGAACCCCAAGGCGCAAATGCCTATGGTGGTACGGTTGCTGCACCTATTGCTAAATCGGTGATGGAAGCACTCGTTTCTCTGGAAAAGATTCCTCCTAGTCAACCAGCAAATCAAGAAAGGTAGTAGGGCTAATTTCTGTAACGATGCTGAAAGAAGAAAATATCAATCAAAGCCCTGATTTTCTTGCTACCACTTTAATTAATAATTAAATAACTATGAAGTTAGCCTTCAAACAAGATTTACCGGATCATTCCAGTCCTCTGAATCCAAAATCAGCAACTCCTGAGCGCAGTGAAAGAACTGGATTAGGTACTTTTGGTGGAGTTTACACACCCTCAATCCTGACAATTTTGGGGGTAATTATGTATTTGCGGTTTGGTTGGGTAGTAGGCAATGTAGGGCTGTTGGGAACTTTAGCAATAGTTACCCTGGCAACATCTATTACCTTCCTAACTGCTTTATCTGTATGCGCGATCGCAACTGATAGGGTAGTGCGAGTTGGTGGTGCTTACTACATGATTAGCCGTTGTCTGGGTATTGAAGTGGGGGGAGCAGTGGGCATTTCCCTTTACTTTGCCCAAGCACTTTCCATTGCTTTGTATACCATTGGTTTTGCTGAAAGTGTAGTCCAAACTATTGGTAATTGGAATCAAACCTATGTAGCATTAATCACTACTATTCTGGTGGCAGTTTTGGCTCTAACTTCTGCCCAGATTGCTGTCAAGGCACAGTATGGCATTATGGCAGCCATTGTACTTTCCTTGATATGTCTTGTATTTGGTCAAGGTCTACCAAATATTATCCCCCAAGGTTGGGATAGTCCCTCCAATGGAGAATCTTTTTGGGTGGTTTTTGCTGTATTTTTCCCTGCTGTTACTGGTATTATGTCTGGCATAAGCATGTCAGGCGATTTACGTAATCCTAGTCGTTCAATCCCTATGGGAACTTTGGCTGCAGTAGCTACGGGATATATAGTTTACATGGTTTTGCCGCTAATTATTGCCAGCCGTGCCGATACGGCAACTTTGCTGAATCAACCCCTGGTAATGAAAATGATGTCTCTATGGCAACCAGCAGTTTTACTGGGTGTGTGGGGGGCAACTTTGTCGAGCGCATTGGGAAGTATTTTAGCTGCTCCACGGGTTCTACAAGCTTTGGCAAGGGATGGAATTTTTCCTGCTTGGATGTCCTTTTTAGGCAGAGGTAGCGGTCGCAATGATGAGCCTAGATTGGGCACTTGGGTCACTTTGAGTATAGCGATCGCAGCTGTGTGTATTGGGGATTTAAATGTAATTGCCCCGGTGCTGACCATGTTTTTCCTTACCACATACTTGGTTTTAAATGTGTCTGCCAGTATTGAGGGATTCTTGCAAAGTCCTTCCTTTAGACCCAGTTTTAAAGTTCCTTGGATATTATCTCTGTTGGGAGCTATAGGTTGTTTGTGGGTAATGTTATTAATTAACCCAATGGCGACTTTAGTGGCAGGGGTAATTGTCCTAGCTATATATTTTTGGCTACAACAAAGGGAGCTCACCACTACCTGGGGGGATGTACGTCGGGGAATTTGGATGGCATTACTAAGGGAAGGAATTTATCAAATTGATAATGTAGAAGATACAAAAAATTGGCGACCGAATGTATTGGTATTTTCTGGTTCTCCTAGTAAACGTTGGTCTTTAATTCAACTTGCAAATGCCCTCACCCATAAGCGGGGATTAATCACTGTTTCCAGTGTGTTACCTAGCGGTTCTAGGGATTTAGCACAGCAAAGTGATTTAGAGAATACCATTAGCGAGCACCTCAAAAAGCAACAAGTACAAGCATTAGTTAGGGTTGTAACAGCACCAGACCCTTTTGAGGGAATGTTGCAGCTAGTAGAAGCTTATGGATTAGGTACTCTTGTCCCCAATACCATTTTATTGGGAGATAGTGAAGATACAACCAGACGCGATCGCTACTGTAATATGATTGCCGAACTTCACTATGCCAAGCGTAGTGTGGTCGTTTTACGGGAAAATCCAGAACGAGGATTTGGGCAATACCGTCGCATAGATGTGTGGTGGGGAGGAATGCAAGCTAATGGCAGTTTAATGTTGTTACTGGCTTACCTGTTGCGTTCTACCATCGAATGGCGTGATGCCCAAATTTATCTGAATCTAGTTGTTCCTAATGCATCGGGGGCACAGGATGCTAGAGCTAACCTAAATGCCATGTTAACTGAGTTACGCATCTCTGCCATCCCATCGGTAATTGTTGCTAATAACCGTCCCTTTGAAAGGATTTTACATGATACATCTTCCGACGCAGATGTAATTTTTCTGGGAATGGCAACTCCCACCGATAGAAATTTTACGGAATATTACGAGCAAATGCATGTCCGTACAGCCAATCTTCCCACAGTTATTTATGTCATGGCTGCGGCGGATTTTGCCTTTGGGGAAGTCTTAACTGAAGGTAGTTTGTGATTGAATATTTATAGAAACCGGCGTTGCATAAGTGCGGGATGATTTCACAAAATTTTCAAGGATTTCTCAATGGTTTCAAACGCTAATTCATCCCGCACTTATGCAACGCCCTAAAGTCCAATGCAACCCATTTTCCACACCCCAATGAAGACGAATCACTTGTCCTAAGTTAGGAGCATCACAATTTAAACTAGTTAGATAAATAGGCGCAAGCCTTCTTGTCAGAGATACCATTAGACTAACCCGTTCAGTTCAGATAGACCCTTTGCGTCCCTAGCATACTACTTAACTTCTTTAATACTTAAATTTCCATTTTTGTGCCCCACGAGTGTTCCAGGAACTGGGGAAGATTCGGTGGCGTAGGGGAGTCCCAGGTGGGGGTATGAGTCTTTATTGCGCTTACTCAAGGTCTTCATGCCCCTACCTGGCACCACCCAATCTAGGGAAGCGTTCCCCAGTTGCGTCAAATTTTTTTGGGGATGCCCCTCCAATACCCCCCCAAATGGCGTTGGCTTAGCCTGCGCTTAGGCACGAAGTGCCCGTCGTTGGCGTTCGCACTTGACAATCAATAAATACCCCGCAATTATGTACAACAATCTGTAATTTTCACTACAAAATTAGATGCGCTTACCCTGGTTTCAATCGGTCCCCCAGGCACCAGCAAACTTAGTGAAATAGCAGACAATACTAACAATCCAGCAATCCAATATCTTTTAGAAATCATCATAATAGCCCTCCCAAAATCAAAATATGTATGGAAACTATTTATTTGCATCAGTCGGATAGGGAAACTCCGCAAGCAGATGGCTGACCAAAAGCTTTAACATAAAAAATGGCAAGAACCACTCCAAACCCAAAGTATGAGATAGTAGATAACGAACGCCTACTTTGCCTAAAGTATATAAACCCAGTGCTACCGGGCGCTGGAGATACAAAGGCGATCGCAAAACTACCATAGATGCCATCAATAAATAGCTAAATACAACCACAAAAAATCCCCAGTTACCTTCCCGAAATAGTCAAGCGACTAAAACAATCTGAAACCCATGTAAACCAACAAATACCAAGTCTTGCTGCCACCCTTGCCCAGAGCGATGGTAGCACCGCTTGGCGGTTGCTGTGGCATTTGTGAGAATACCACCAACGCAATGAAACCCAAGTAAAGCAATAAATCCAATTTGTAGCTTTGTCCAGGAATGAGACAGGTTGAGAGCATAAACAGGTGCTGCGATCGCAGCTATAACTGCTGGTAATAACTGGAGCCACAATTCAGCCTGAGTTGCCCCTGGCCCAAGAAATCGGTCTAACATACCCAACCAGCTAGTTCTAGGAATGGGGGAAACTGCACTCACAAGAGAAGTTTCGAATTTATGGTTTTGTATTACCTCCATAGCATCATCACAACTGTTATGAGAATCTGTCAAGAAGCTATTAACTTAAAAATTATTTGAGTATTTTATGACCCAGCAAAAGCGTCGTCTTGAAGTATCTGAAGCAGCTTGGTGGGTAATTGTCCGGGAGGGTTTAGACCGCACTAGCATAAGAGCTAGCGCTCAGGAAATGGGATGTACAACGGGGGTTGTAACCCATTACTTTCGTAATAAGCAAGAGCTAATTTTATTCGCACTCAATCAGGTGACAGAAAAGCTTAAAGTGTTTATGGGAAAGGCAATGGAGTCAAGTCATGGAGCCGAGGCTTTTATTGCCATGCTATCTCCATTTTTGCCCTTAGATACGGAGCGGCAAGATATTTTGAGAGTTTGGGTGGCGTTTTTAGGGTACGCCGTTGGTAGGGAAAACATGATGACAGAACATCAGAACAGTGCCGCACAGTTGCGGGCTATGTTAGTCAAGGAGTTGGAGCGGTTGCAGGTGGCTAAAATATTGCGACAGGACATCAATCCTGAAATTGAAGCCAATGCCCTTCTAGCACTGCTGAATGGAGTAAGTATGCACTGGCTGATTCAAGCTGATCGTCTAACAAGCAATCAACAGCAATTGGTAATTCGACGATATGTAAATGAATTACTAGTCGAAAATCCTGTTTCAAGTTAAGTGATAAGTAGGTAAACAGAATTAATTACATAAACGTCATTGCGTTAGCGCAGCTGCTCTGAAAGAGACATGTAGTGAAGCGGAATGAATCATAAGTCCGAAGCGGACACGGTCCGCGAACGCAAGGGTTTGGGATTGCTTCGCTGCATTTCATTTCGCTCGCAATGACTGTAAATATTTTTGTTCATATACTTAATTCACTATCTACCTAAACGGTTGGGGATTCCTTCACAACCACCGGGAATGGTTCCTCTAGTTTTTTCACCACCCCAAGCACAGCAGTAACAACGGGCATTTTCCGACATTCTTTTCACATTACTAAAGTCCGCATCTTCTACCACAGCACCAGTATGCTCACCTGTTTGATAGTTTGGTGGTTCAGTTCTACTGCGGGGAGATGCTGTTTCTAGTGAGCCGTAAAATAGACGAGTGGCATTAATATCAGCACCTTTAAGATTAGTTTCATACAAAATTGCTCGGGAAAGATTAGCTTTGACTAAATCACAACCACTAAGATTTGCCCGTACAAAATTAGCATCACTTAAATCAGTCCACCGTAAATCAGCATCCGATACGTCTGCACCTGCTAACATTACACCTAAATCAATTACCCTTACTCCCCTCATCCTATCTTCCGCATAACCCCCACTACCATCAAGAATAGCCCTTCCCAAATGTCCATCCCGTTTTAGGGGTGTCAGCAATTTAGAGCGGGAAAGAAATCTAATGATTTTGGCTTTACCGCTACCATCGACACTACTGAGAATGGCGGCCGTGCGTCCTTCTGCAAGTAAGCGTTCCTGGGGCCAATCTTCTAACAATCCTTCCTCATCTAAAACTAGGTCGGATATACCTTGGAAATAAGAATCGATGGTTTGTTGCTGGGTAATTATATTTTGCTGGACAGTAAGCAAGTTTTGTTGAATAGTCAAATCCTTAGAAATAACGTATTGTCGCCAAGCAATATAAACAGCAATAATAGCAATCAAAATTTGTCCGAAGGCACCAAACCACTCTGCTAGAGTTCCAGAAGCTTCCCAATTTACCTTACGCCCCCAAGTGATGAGAAGTTCACCTACACCAGTGAATTTGACTAATCCTATTGTGCCAATTCCTAATCCTATGAGTCCAAGGGTTAGCATCCGCTCATATACAGAAAACCACTCTGAAGCGACATATTCTAACCAAGGTAGCAACATAGCTACTGATAAAAATAGCGTAGCAATGGTTCCAATTAGACCCAACAGAAAATTACCGGTCGCCATTCCAGTAATAGTCATTGCGATGGCTACTACAGTTAAGAGCAATGCCCTAGGGGTAACGGTAATAGGATTTATAACTTGCCCTTGTAGGTGATAACGTGGTTGGTTCAGAGCATCTGTACTATACTCCGATTGTAGGGAACTAATAGCCGCTAAAGGTTCTTGTGCAGCTAGATTTTCTGCGATTGGGGTAGGGTCACTTGCACCATCGAAGTCATTTGGCTGCAAGTCGCTTTCCGGTAAGGAGTGGGAGTTAGGTTCTTTAGTCATGCTATACATTATTCCCCAACAAGCTCCATCGCATCACAAGTCATCCAATTTTAGATTTTGTATTGATAAGTAGTCGCACAGAATTAATTAGGGTGCGACTCTTTTAGTAAGACGTGGAGTGGAACTTAGACAGGTATTGGAAGAGGTGGAGGGGTAGTAGAACAACGAGCTTTGAGAACTTGCTTGCTCAAAGCAATACCACTAGAGTACAAAGCCAGGTGGTTGGGTTTATGTTCTTGTTGTAGATCAAACTGCCAATACTCATCCCAATCGCCACTGATGTATAAAGAATCCAGGGGTAAAACAGCCTCAGCACCCCTCATGGTCTATCTAGCCCCAGTGATATCCATCCTGTCTTTAATCAGGTGGCGACAAGCACCCTCAATCACCCCCGTGGCCATGGGGAATCCAGCTTTTAAGTAATCGTCATATTTGAGGTATTTGGCATTGTTAAGTAAATATTTAGCACAGGTATCCACGGGTTTAGGTTCTTGGGGGGTGAATTTGGGTAAAGTCGCACTCCGGCCCATACCTGGGGCAACTGAACTTGATTTACCTTCAAGCATAAGCTGTAAACGTTTGCTCACCCAAGCTTCTGCCTCTGTTGAAGTCTGAGAATAAAAGAGAAATGCAGCTTTCCACAAATACTCAATCACATGGATAATATCCCTGTCTTAGTCCATGAGAATATTGCTGTGCTAGTAGATTAAACTCCCCATCCAAAGGAAATAGGGTATTTATCTTTCTTGCTCCATAACCGATTCTATTGGCGATTACTGTGCCAAATAATGTGGTCAATTTCCGCGACAATTTTTTCTTGTGTGTTCTGTTTACTGAGTCTGTGCCTGCACACTCTTCCTCTATTTCATCTTGAGTGCGTTTATCAAAATATCTTTGTTTGTAACAACCGTCTCAATAGTTCCTATCCATTCTCAAGTAACTTACTCTCTATCTGGGAGTGTTCTAACCCACAAATGCTGTCTGAGTCTAACCAACTAACTATCTGTTCAAATAATTCTCGTGCTTGTGACCAAAACATACCTTAATTTGATGTAGATCCTTGCATAGGGTGTGGAACTGTTCCTGTTTTTTCAATTTTTACAAGCCAATTCCATCAAGTACATTTTTGGCTGTCAATACTACTTTGATTTACTTGTCATTTATTATACTTGTATCACAGCCCGTACTACCAAAAGAGTCGCACCCAATTAATTACATAATGTCATTGCGAATGAAGCAAAGCGGAATGACGCAATCACAAGGGCTGGGATTGCTACTCTTCGAAAAGCAACTTCGTGTATACGCTTCATTTAATTACGTAAGTCCTTCCGACACGCTACACGAACGCAATGACTGTAAATCTTTTTGTCCATGTACTTACCTTTATCAAAGATGCACCACATTTAGCCGAGCCTCACCCATAATTAGATTGACACCAATGAATGCTTGGACCCAATTCGCTCATTTGCACATCTGGTATAACCTAATTCCTGACAATTTTTTTTATACTGAACTAACCATTCATGAAAATTGCGTATAAGATAGAGCAGCTTTGATGGGTAGAACCATAGCAGGTCAAAAAAAATTGTTCGCGATATGTCAGTTTTACTACCCACGGAGTACCTTACATATCTAGATTTAGGAGACTAATGATGTCTAAACCAGTAAACGTGCTGGTAATTGTCCATGGGATGAGTCCTCACCCAGAACCCAAGTCACCCTTTCAACTGTACGAAAATTTTTGGCAAGACTTACTTCAAGAAGAACCACAAATTGCCCAAATTTTCCGAGAAAGTTATATCGGTGTGGAATGGGGACAAGAGTTACCACTGAACCCTAGTATTGCTTCTTATCAAATCCGCACGGATCAAAGATTGACTCGCGCTCAAAATTTTGTCAATGAGCGAGTTTGTTACGATAAGGTAATCAAAGACCCCCACCCCAATAATATCTCTATGCCCATGTTTGGGGGTGATGGGATGGATTTTCCTTTGTTAACTCCTTTGGTAAGAAAGTTAGTGGTTGGTTTGCGAGAATCCATCATTACCCGTGGTTTTGGAGATGTAATTTATTACTCTTCGGAAGATGGAGAAAGGGAAGTTCGTCGTGCTGTTTATGGACAAGTGCTAGAAAAACTCGAACCTTACTATGAACGGGAAGATATTCGTCTGCACTTGATTGGCCACAGTTTAGGTGCGACTCTCAACCATGATTTTCTGTTTGGCTTATTTGCACGCAACCACGAACCAGGATTCTGTGAAAAACAATTTGGTCAAGATGGGCAACGTTTTGAAAAGTGGCGGAAAAAAGCTCAAAAAAAGGATTAAAATTGGGTCTTTGTCTAGTACTGCTTCACAACTACCTTTGTTTGTCATGCGGAAACAAAAGCTGGTGGATATGTTAGCGGAAAAGAAGTTACTCGATCCCATTCATATCGGCATTGAAAAAGTCAACCAGTTGAAGTGGAAAATCTTCTATGATGTGGATGA
>CBZS010000554.1 GCA_000613065.1 Richelia intracellularis
AATTGGCAGTCACTAGTAGTGAGATTGTGATTAAATCGTAACTAAAAAAGGGGGAAGGTAAAGTAGAATAAGTGTCAGAGGAATTAGACTACTAGCGGTAGAATTAATCCCTTGCAGACTCTGGGTTTGAGATGAAGCTGACACCAATGAGCGTCTAGATTTCCCACTGCCGTTACAACCCTTTCCCTTACTTTTTTGAAATACTCAACAAACTGTTACATTTATAAAGGAGCTAGTAGACAAATAACCATGAGTAAATCTTCCCCCACAGAATCACAGCCATCCTACACCAAGTTGGCTATGCGCAATATGGTGCAAAAAGGAAGTGTATCCCTCAAACATTTTGCTCTTTCTACCTTGGGAGTATTAGCAGTTCTTGTTGGTTTGGCTTATTTAACTCGTTAATTACACAACTATTAGACAACAAATAAACAGGTGTGAAGGAGACTACTCAATAGCATGCAAGTTGAAGTATGCGTCCAGAGTCAAAGAAATCAATCATCTGCAAATGAATTAACCAGCCAACATCTGGCTCTGGCTGATATATCCCCCCAAATATGGCAGAATTGGTTTACAACCTGGTTAGAATCTCTGCAACCCCATATCCCATCGGCACCCAGTTATGAGGTGGGAGTGGTGCTTGGCGACGACGACGCAATCCAGGTTCTTAATAGTAATTATCGTCACCAAAATAAACCTACAGATGTTCTCGCTTTTGCTGCATTAGAAACTGAATGCCCACAAAGTGAAGATATGCTGAACTCAATGCCTTTATATCTTGGTGATATTATTATTTCTGTTGATACAGCCCAAACCCAAGCCCAACAACAAAAACACTCTTTACTTACCGAATTGGCTTGGTTAGCAACTCATGGATTGCTACATTTACTAGGCTGGGATCATCCTGATGAAGACACTTTACAGCTCATGTGCCGTCAACAAGTGATATTACTGAAAAAAATAGGTATTACGATTGACTTTCATTAACTGTGGATTACACTGAACTTGAAGTTAAATTTATTGACAAATGTCTTTCCCAAAAATATATTCTGTGAAAATATATTGCTGAACCTTATCTACAAAGCATTATCCCTTGTGGTGATTTATTATTGTAGCAATTCTATATTTAATTATTACCTAGTTCATTTTGCCCCCCATCTTGACCATGTCACAACAAGTATCTTCCCCACAAGTCACCGATTCTTTAGAGGTCGTTAGCGTCAAAAAAAGAGAACTATCTTGGCAGGTGGCGACAAATTTATTAATGAGCTTTAAGTATGCCTGGTCTGGTATTACCTATGCTTTCATCACCCAACGAAATTTTCGTATCCACGTATGTATGTGTGCTCTGGCTATTAGCTTAAGCCTAGTTTTACATTTACCATCCATAGAAATTGCAGTCATTGGTCTTACTAGTGGTTTAATCTTGACCCTAGAATTACTGAATACCGCTTTAGAATCAGTAGTAGATTTAACTGTAAAGCATAGTTACCATGAACTAGCTAAAATTGCTAAGGATTGTGCTGCAGGTGCGGTGCTAGTATCAGCAATAGTTTCTATATTAGTGGCTAGTATGTTAATTCTACCTGCTTTGTTAAAGGTAATTTTTGCGCGAGTCTCTTGACAGTAAAGTTTTCACCGTATTTTTTTTATTATTGTAAGAATTGATAAGTAATGGTTCCATGTGTACTTTGCCTTTATCATCCTAGTCTCCAATCAGCTAATACCACTTTATATTTTGGCGTTGCATAAGTGCGGGATGAATTAGCGTTTGAAACCATTGAGAAATCCTTGAAAATTTAGTGAAATCATGCCCTGATTAAGCAACGCCTATA
>CBZS010000555.1 GCA_000613065.1 Richelia intracellularis
CTGAGGGGGGGGTGAGTTTGGGTAAAGTCGCACTCCGGCCCATACCTAGGGCAACTGAACTTGATTTACCTTCAAGGATAAGCTGTAAACGTTTGCTCTCCCAAGCTTATGCCTGTGTTGAAGTCTGAGAATAAAACACAAATGCAGCTTTCCACAAATACTCAATCACATGGATAATATCCCTGTCTTAGTCCATGAGAGAGAATATTGCTGTGCTGGTAGATTAAACTCCCCATCCAAAGGAAATAGCATATTTATCTTTGTTCCTCCATAACCGATTCTATTGGCGATTACTGTGCCAAATAATGTGGTCACATTCCGCGTACAATTTTTTCTGTGTGTTCTGTTTACTGAGTCTGTGCCTGC
>CBZS010000556.1 GCA_000613065.1 Richelia intracellularis
CTGTCGCCATACCTTAGAGCATATTCAGCCTACCTTTGAGTTTATCAGCACCGTGCGCCGTTCCATTGGCGATCGCAACATTCCTGTATTCTTTGAAATTCCTGATACTACCCGTGTCCTCAAGGACATGGCTTTTGAGGATATTTATTACGAACATACTTCCTATTTTACCCCTGGTTCCCTAGCACGGCTATTCCGTTCTTGTGGGTTTGAAGTTACTGATTTATATCGGGATTATGGCGACCAATATTTGTTTATTGAAGCTATTCCCGAAGCTACACCTTCAGATAAGATCCATCCCTTTGAAGAGACTTTAGAACAAACAATCGAGGATGTGAAATTCTTTGCTGATAATATTCAGAAAAAGCTGGATGGTTGGCGGCAAAAATTAGACACCATGCAATTCGAAGGTCAAAAGGTTGTTGTTTGGGGTTCTGGTTCCAAGTGTGTTGCTTTCCTGACTACTCTAGATACAATTGATAAAATTCAATATGTGGTGGATATCAATCCTCACCGTCATGGTAAATTTATTCCTGGCGTGGGTAAACAAATTATGTCTCCAGAATTTTTGAAAGAGTACAAACCAGATATAGTAATTGTCATGAATGGTATTTACTGTGAAGAAATTCAAAAAATGCTGGATGAGATGGGAGTATCAACTAATGTTATTCCTCTATAATTAGTAATCCTATTTCGGCAAATATTACGGGAGTATCTTACTCCCTGCCTAGAGAGAAAACCTCAATAATATTGCACAACTAGTTGTGTATAGCATTTTAATTAATTCCACAACTAATATCATACTAACACCAAAATTTTTGCATCTTGATTTTGGTGAGTTCCTACCAGGAAACAGATAATATATTTCTATTTCCTTGTAAGAAAGGGGTGGCTTCACTATTTTTTTATTATAAGCAGATATAGTTTTATTTGCCTGTTCAGGTAAATAAAACTATAAGTATTAATAACTCTGATGAAATAAGGTATACAGAAGCTTATGAATAATTTATCTCAACATAATATTTGTCCTGTATGTGGCTCATCTCATTTTGAAGTATTTTTTGAAATGTTAGAAATGCCTATATTCTGTAACGTATTATGGCCAGAACAAAAGGCTGCTCAAAACTGCGATAAAGGAGATATTAAATTAGCTTTTTGCTCAAGTTGTGGCTTTATTGGTAATGTAGCTTTTGACTCATCCCTTCTGGATTATACCCAAGCTTATGAGAACTCTTTAGATTTTTCTCCTAAGTTTCAAGAATATTCCCTTTCTTTAGCTAAAAGATTAATAGAAAGTCATTATTTACATAAGAAAGATATTGTTGAGATTGGTTGTGGTAAGGGCTATTTTTTGCTTTCCCTATGTGAATTAGGCAACAATAGGGGAGTAGGATTTGACCCTACATATGTACCTTTATCGGAACATGAAAAAGTCAAAGATAAAGTCACATTTGTTCAAGATTACTATTCTGAAAAATATGCATATTCTGACAGCAATTTTGTTGCCTGTCGCCATGTATTAGAGCATATTCCCCAACCCAATACAATGGTAGAAAGCTTACGTCGAGCAATTGGAAGTCGCTTACAAACCACTATTTTTTTTGAGGTTCCTAATGCTTTAGATACTTTCCATAATATGGCAATTTGGGACATTATTTATGAGCATTGTTGCTATTTTACTTCTGTGTGTTTATCTTATGTATTTACATCTAATGGGTTCCAAGTAAAACAAACATCGGAAGAGTTTGGCGGTCAATTTCTCTGTTTAGAAGCTGTACCAGGGGTCAGTACAAAAGAAAAGACAAAACAACAAAGTATTGATTTACAACAACTTACCCAAGATATTCAGAAATTTAGTAGTCGATTTGCCAGTAAAGTGGAAGCTTGGCAAAGTAAACTAGAATACATAACTAGTAAGAACCAACGCACCGTAGTGTGGGGTGCAGGTTCCAAAGGGGTAACATTCCTCAATCTATTAAAGAATAGGAATGATATTGAATTTATTGTAGATCTCAACCCCCGGAAGCAAGGAATGTACGTAGCAGGAACAGGACAGAGAATTGTCCCACCCAGTTTCTTACAAGAGTATCAGCCAGAGTTGATTATACTGATGAACCGGGTATATGAACAAGAAATCCGGCAAATGGCAGCCGATATGGGCATATCTGCGGAATTTATCTGCGTTTAGCCTTTTTTAACTAATACATTACCCCCTTCCACTTTCACAGTGTAGGTGGGTAGGGGTTTGGTGGCTGGTTTTTTGGTTACTTTTCCATGCACCCCAAATTCTGAGTCATGACAGGGAGAGACGAATTTTCGGCGTTGCATATTTGCGGGATGAATCAACCAAATACAGGTATTTCTCTACATTTTAAGTAATGAAGTAACAATCGAATAGAGTGCTGAAGCATATCTACGGTTTTAGAGTAGCATAATGTTTTTCGATGTAGACCTGGGAGATAATGACGTAAACGTGTGTTTTCCCCTTCTACTCTGGTCATATATGTTTTGTCAATAATATGGTCTCCTGGTTCAACAAAACTGGCGTAAACTTTCCATCGGTCTGTGACATAAAAATAGCACTTCCAGAGGTAGACAATATCCCATAAAGGTTGAAAGGTTTCTGCACTATGGTCTTCCTGTACCCAAGCTAAAATTCCTTGGCGGAAATGGTCTACTGCTGTCCACAACCAAATTTTGTTTTTTTGGAACCGACAAAAGTTTCTAATTCGTCCACTTTTCCAAATTATGGGATATCCTCTATTGATGGTGCATCTGGCAATTTTTCACCAACTTGTTTTACCCAACTAATTATGGTTGTGTGATGAACTCCTTTTTTGCGTTGAATAGCCCTAAATCCCGAGCCATTAACCTATGCTTTTAAACATTCTTGTTTGATCTCATTTGAGTATCCTTTTGGTGGATTATGGATATCTATAAATTGGCGTTCGCAATTTACACAAATGTGATTTTGTTTACCTCGACGTTTCCCATTTTTTCTAATCCTCCTAGACTTGCAGTATGGACAATGCACAGTAGAACACCTCAATTCATCCCTCTATTATGCAACGCCGAATTTTCTAATATCTGCTTTCCATTCCACTGTACAACCTTGGTGGGTACAGGTGGTGTTCACAGCCACAAGATTACTATCTTGAGATTTACCCACAACTAATACTGCACCAACACGAGAATTTTCAGCTAGTAATTGACCCTTAGCATCTAAATCTGCGGCTGAACCTAATTTTTGCCAACCTCCTGGCGCTGCTGGGGTACTGGTATTTTATTCTGGGGAACAGGCTGCGCTCGCAACTGGTAAACTAGTAGCTAGAGCACCTACCCCCACCCAAGTTAAAAATTCCCGGCGATTCATACAAGATATATCAAGATATTTTTCGACTTTTTTACAATATCAGTAATCTGTTTGTTATTATTACACCCACAATCAAGATTCCTCTGTCATCATATCCCGCAATACATCAATTTCTAAATTTCTCCAGTTTTCTATTTCTAATTATGTCTAGATTGTACTAAGCCAGCAATTGCTCACAAAGTTTTCCCAAAATCAGAATTTTCTATAATCGCAACTTATTTTTCATTCCCGTTTCTAGTAATTCTAATAGGGAATTCACATTTTGACCTAATTGTTGAAAACAATCCGGTGGAGTTGATTCTGGTTGAAAATAAATTAATTGAATTTGTTCGTTACCAATACCAATCATTAGTACTTCTGATTCTGGTTTGTAATTATCAATAATTCCCATAATTTCCTGTAACTTGTTATCAACCCGATGATTTAAAGCCTCTATATGTTCTTGGGGACAGTAGACAAAGTGAGGGTGGGGTTTGAGATTAATGCCAATAGTACCCTGACTGTTGTCATTTTCCAGCCATAATGCCCATGATAATGCTGCTAATGCTTGCTGATTATTTTTGGCAAATTGATTTAACTGACGACACCAATGATTGTCGGGTAGATTGGGTTGGTTAATGCCAAGCATGACGGTTGTTGGTTGTTGGTTGACAGTTTATGGTTATTCTCCCTTGCTCCCTGCTCCCTTCTTACGACTTTAACCCTGACTGAACTCGCCACAGATTAGCGTAAATTCCATCTAGTTGTAGCAGGTGTTCATGGGTTCCTGATTCTACTAATTGTCCTAGTTCCATGACATAAATACAATCAGCATTACTGATTGTGGAAAGACGATGAGCGATCGCAATGGTAGTTCTATTTACTGTAATCCTTTCTACCGATCGCTGAATAGCCGCTTCGGTTTCATTATCTACTGCGGATGTGGCTTCATCTAATACTAAAATGGGGGGATTTTTTAATATAGCGCGAGCGATCGCAATTCTTTGTCTTTGTCCCCCAGACAATTTCTGTCCCCTTTCCCCGACAATGGTTTTATAACCTTGGGGTAATCCGATAATAAATTCATGGGCTTCTGCTACCTTTGCTGCCATAATAATTTCTTTTTCTTCAGCGTCAAAGGTTCCATAGGCGATATTCTCAGCGACTGTACCATGAAACAAGAATACATCCTGACTGACTAAGCCAATACAGCGACGTAAATCCCGTAAATGAAAATTTTGAATATCAACTCCATCTAGGGTAATTTTGCCATAATTTAGCTCATAAAATCGCAATAATAACTTAACTAAAGTACTTTTTCCTGAGCCAGTTGTACCTACAATGGCAATAGTTTTTCCAGCAGGAATAGATAAAGACAAATTCTGAATTATCGGTAATCTATCTTGATAGGCAAACGAAATATTAGCAAACTCCAATTCACCATTAACACCCTCAAAATCTAAAGCAATATTACCAGGGTGAATTGCCACAGGAGTATCTAACAAATCCATCACCCTATTTGTAGAAGCCATTGCTCTTTGATATTGGTCGAAGGTTTCCCCTAACGTAGTTAATGGCCATAATAATCGTTGAATGAAATAGACTAAAACGCTGTAAGCACTCACAGCAATTTTGCCACTTACTGTTGCCATGCCGCCAAATATCATTAAACCAATAAATCCAGCTAAAATAAGCATTCTAACAATAGGAATAAATGCTGCGGATAGTTTAATAGCGTGGTTATTGCTGCGGCGATAAGCTTCACTGTCACCTGCTAAACGTTGACTTTCATAATCTTCAGTGACAAAACTTTTAATAGTAGTAATACCACTTAAATTATTTGACAAGCGAGAATTTAATAATCCTAATTTCTCCCTAACATCAGCATAGCGGGGGGCTAATAAATCCTGATAAGTAAAAGTACCCCACAAGATAAATGGAATCGGCAAAACTGCCATCCAAGCGACACTAGGAGCAATGAAAAAAAAAGCACAACCTACAATTAAAACCGTAGTAATAACTTGGAGAATATCGTTAATTCCAGCATCTAAAAAACGTTCCAATTGGTTAATATCATCACTGAGAATAGACATCAAGCCACCAGTACTACGTTCTTCAAAATATGCTAATTCCAACTCCTGTAAATGGCGATAAGCATCCAATCGTAAATTATGTTGAATATTTTGTGCTAAATCGCGCCAAAGTCTTTTATAACCATACTCAAACAGAGATTCCAGTCCCCAAATAATCACTGTCAAGAAAGAAAGAATTAAAAATTGCCAAAAAATATCTTTCACTCCCAACTGAGCAATGATAGAATTTTTCTGCTTTACGACTATATCCACAGCCACACCAATTAAGGCTGGTGGAGCTAGGTCAAATAGCTTATTTAAAATGGAACCTGCAACAGCCAGCCGAATTTGCTGGTTATACTGTTGTCCATAATCAAGTAAACGTTTGAAGGGATGAGACTTTCGCCTTCTTCTTAGTATCCGGTTTGATGTAAGTGTTTTAGCCACAACCACTGACAACTTGTGTGAACAAGATACTACCAAAATATGGGGACACAGGAGAAGGGCATAAAGTGGGGTGTAGTCAAGTCAGAGTGAACAGGGAGCAATTCTCCTACTGACTTCTAAAGTATCGGTAGGGGATAGGGTGCAGAGGGGATGAAATTCCTACTTTAGATAATTCATAGTGAAATTTTTTGGGAATTTTCTCCTACCTTCCGAAGATTTTCTAACTTCAGTTAGCTTTACTGCTTAAAAAAATGCTGATAGCTTGGGTTGTGAGTCATAATTTGTCAGGAATCACTGAGGAGATATAACCTTGAAAAATCAACAATCAAGTAGTTGGCAAAGCGCAGTCCTAGGAGTAATGGTAGCAATACTAGTAATATTCAGCATCAACTCCTTTGTGATTATTAATCCTGGCGAAGCTGGAGTTCTCAGTATTTTAGGTAAAGCTAGAGATGGGGCTTTACTGGAAGGTTTCCATATCAAACCTCCCTTAATTTCCAATGTAGATGTATATGATGTTACAGTGCAAAAATATGAAATTCCAGCTCAGAGTTCTACCAAAGACTTACAGGAGCTATCAGCAAAATTTGCCATTAACTTTCGCATTGATCAACAAGAAGTAGTAGACATTAGGAGAAAGCAAGGAACCCTGGCAAATATAGTTTCCAAAATTATTGCTCCCCAGACCCAGGAATCTTTTAAAATTGCAGCAGCAAGAAGAACTGTAGAAGAGGCAATAACTAAAAGGGATGAACTTAAGGAGGATTTTGACAATGCATTAGATCAACGCCTAGATAAGTATGGGATAATTGTGTTGGATACTAGTGTAATTGACTTGAATTTCTCCCCAGAATTTGCCAGAGCAGTAGAAGAAAAACAAATTGCCGAACAAAAAGCTCAAAGAGCCGTCTATGTAGCTAGGGAAGCAGAACAGCAAGCACAAGCAGATGTTAACCGTGCTAAAGGTAAAGCAGAAGCTCAAAGATTGTTAGCGGAAACATTGAAAGCTCAAGGAGGAGAATTAGTTCTGCAAAAAGAAGCAATTGAAGCTTGGAGGAGTGGTGGTGCTCAAATGCCCAAAGTTTTAGTCACAGGAAGTGATTCCCGTAGTGGAGCACCCTTTATTTTTAACCTGGGTAATATGCAAGAATAACTGCATTTTTGTGCTTTTAGGCATATATACTCTAGTAATATTTATGGTCAATAACTAAGTAAGAATTAAGCGGTTTATGAGCAGGCAAAATCAGACTCAAATCAATATCCAAGAAGCAAAAAAAATCCTCAATAAGTTTAATTGTGTAGATATTGCTCCTAGGGTAAGAGCATCGGAAAGAGAATTAATTTGTCAAGCTTTGTTAGCGATCGCTAATTTGGCAGATTACCAAATTCTCGGTATTTGTGCTGATACAGCCGAAGAAGGGTTATTAGCGATGAAAACCTATTCCCTGGCTTTAGGATATGAACCACCAAGTAATTTACCCATAATTGATGGCCCGGTTTATATCAAGCTGAATGGGAAAAATGGTATTTGTCATCTTGATTCTTATTCTGGTCATCATCGTGGCGTCTTAGTCTCCTGTCAATCCTATTCCCACTCAGGAATTAATGAAATGTTTGGTCATCTTCCCCTTGATTTATTTGTGCAAGGCTAAAAAATCGCTTGAAGTAAATCCAACATCTAAAATCTAAAATTCTATGGGTGTAATCACGCTGCAATCAGTTAAAAAAGATTTTGGCATCAAAGAGATTTTCAAATATGCCAGTTTGAGTTTGGATGCTACGGATAAAGTTGGCTTAATTGGTACTAACGGTTCTGGTAAATCAACCTTGTTGAAAATGATTGCGGGACTAGAACCAATTGATAACGGACAAATCTTAGTCACTGCTGGAACCAGGATTATCTACTTACCCCAACAACCAGATTTAGATTCCGAACGCACTGTTTTAGAGCAGGTGTTTGCTGACAGTGGGAAACAAATGGATTTAGTGCGGGAGTATGAGGATATTTCCCATCACCTAGCAGTAAGCCCAGAAGATGAACAATTAATGTTCCGTTTATCCTCAGTCATGCAGCGAATGGATGCAGCAGGTGCGTGGGAATTGGAGACTAATGCCAAAATTATTCTTTCCAAGTTAGGAATTGCTGACTTTTATGTTAAGGTTGGGACTTTATCAGGAGGTTATCGCAAGCGCATTGCTTTAGCCACAGCATTATTGTCAGAACCAGACTTTCTCCTGATGGATGAGCCTACCAACCACTTGGATGCGGAATCTGTAGAATGGTTGCAAAGTTATTTAAATCGTTACCGTGGTGCATTATTACTAATTACCCACGATCGCTATTTTTTGGATCAAGTAACCAATAGGATCGTGGAAATTGACCGAGGAGACGTGTACTCCTATTCCGGCAACTATTCCTATTATTTGGAAAAGAAGGCACTTGCAGAGGAATCTGTAGCTAGTAGCCAGCAAAAACTGCAAGGGGTACTACGTCGGGAATTAGAATGGTTGAAACGAGGACCAAAAGCTCGAAGCACTAAACAAAAAGCTCGGATCGATCGTATCCAGGATATGCAAGCTACAGAGTTTAAACAAGCTCAAGGGAAAGTAGATATCTCTACACCTAGTCGCCGTATTGGTAAAAAGGTAATCGAGATTAATAGCATCACCAAAAGTTATGGCGACCGTACCCTAGTTAAAGATTATACCTACGAATTTAGTCCAGAAGACCGAGTAGGAATTATTGGGGGAAATGGTGCGGGTAAATCCACCCTCATGGATATGATTACCGGACGCTTAGAACCGGATACAGGTACAGTAGATATTGGTACTACCATCCATATTGGTTATTTTGACCAACATTCTGAAGAATTATTAACCGCACTCAACGAAAACCAACGGGTAATTGACTATATCAAAGAAGAAGGGGGAGCATACGTTAAAACAGCTGATGGAAGTCATATTACAGCTTCCCAGATGTTAGAAAGATTTTTGTTTCCGGGAAACCAACAATATGCTCCCATTCATAAACTTTCTGGTGGGGAAAAACGGCG
The DNA here is from genome assembly GCA_000613065.1 of Richelia intracellularis. GTDB lineage: Bacteria > Cyanobacteriota > Cyanobacteriia > Cyanobacteriales > Nostocaceae > Richelia > Richelia intracellularis_B. The sequence continues at coordinate 8,925 of CBZS010000556.1, forward strand.
GTTATTTTTATTACGAGTGTTAATGAGTGCCCCCAATGTTTTAATCTTAGATGAACCTACGAACGATTTAGATGTACAAACATTGGCGGTATTGGAAGAATATTTAGAAGACTTCAACGGTTGTGTCATCGTAGTTTCCCACGATCGCTATTTTTTAGACCGCACTATAGATAAGGTTTTTGTCTTTGAAGAAAAAGGTAAGATCAGAGAATATCCTGGTAATTATTCTGTTTATTTAGACTATAAGAAAGCCGAAGAAAGTAAGCAGCAAAAAACTTCTCAAGTCACAGAGAATAACAAACAACCCAATAGTAATAACGAATCTCCACCATCAGAAGCAAAGAAACGTCATCGTCTATCTAATTGGGAACGAAAAGAATTTGTACAATTAGAAGAACAAATTGCCCAGTTAGAAACAGAAAAAGCAGAAGTAGAAGCAGCGATGGGTAAAGTTACAGCTAGTAATTACAGTCAAGTTCAGGAATTATACGAACAAGTAGAAACCCTCAATAATGAAATTGATGTAGCCACAGAACGTTGGCTAGAACTCGCAGAAATTGACTCTTAACCATAAGTTGATAGATACACATTTTGCATGCATAGTAACAAAATAACCAGTTTCTGTGTCCCTGTCTTGGTCTTGAAACCCACATTCCGCAGGTTAGTTAGCAAAGAAGATAATATTTACGACAGAGAGCACCAAAAAACTATAGAATCCAGCACCGCTGTTCACTGAGCTTGGAAATCTGTTTCAAAGAAGCGATCGTTAATAAATGAATTGACATGAAACATTGAAACACCCAACATAAAGTAGGAGCTGATTATTTCTTGGGGATGAGTTCCAAGCAGTTGGTTGATTTGTTCAACCAAAGTCCTTTCATCAATAATCCCTGCCACTATGCCTAAGTGAAGGATATCTTGTACTTTGATTTGTGATTCTGAAAAACTCATATTTCAAAAATAGAACAGTTTGCGATAGCACCTGCGGAATGTGGGTTGAAAAGTTCCTCACGTATGACTTTGTTGTGAGACAAAAATCTTACCGGGTGACAACAGGGCTAAACAGCTTGTTTCATAAGGGATAGAGCATGAAATCCACCCTGAGAATGGAGTCGTTTATGGGGTTTGAGGATAATCAAGCCTAGAGCTAAATCAGCCCATAATTCCATAGCATAGATCCATCTTTGCCGGTAAACGGCGAAGCTAAGATGACTCTGGCGCGAGTATTTTTACCTATGCTGTTTAATACGTCTGGCATAAGTTTCAATACTTAATTTCTGTATCTGTTGACCGTGCATTGTCCCTAAACTATACGCAATTACAAGCAGTAATACTAAGGCTAAAAAACGAGTTTCATTGACTTTGGCATCTTCCAGGTTATAACCACCTGTTTTGCAATCTTTAAAGAATTGCTCAATTCCCCAACGACAACGATAAACCTCCAAAGTTTGTTTTAATGTGGGTCAATTAGTTAAGATATACAATGGCTGTTTTGAACCATTATTTCGATATTTTCGTTTCCAGTAGACAGCGATATTAAACAGACCCAAACCATCTCCTTTATTACACCTGATTCCCATATAAGATTTAGACATCCCAGGCTGAAATCCTTGATCTTTAAGAATTTGATATTCTTGACCAAAATTTTCTTGCAAATGTAAGTCTTTTTTCTGACGTAAGGCGAAGTATTATACTCCCCTACTATCACCCCATTGAGCTAGTTTGGTATTATGGAATTCTCTATCTCCTAGTACTAAAACTGGATAATTCTTAAACAAAGAAAGAGCTACGCTTAATAAACGCTTTTGGGTTTTAAAATCACTGTTACCCACATGATTCAATATTGACCAATACAATGGTAATGTATGAGTTCCCCATATCAAAGTCACCATAAACAGATTGCGACCTTTCCATTGAGTTCTGTCAACAGCAATCATCCAGTAGCCATATTTTTTATGCTTTTGTTTTTTGTGGTAGCGACGTTGTTTTCTATTGAGGTTGTGTCCTGTTTGTGATTGTCTAATCCAATATTTTACTAATGGAAACCACAATAATTTCACGCACAGACTTCCTACCACTAAAAAACCTTGCAGATTGCGTTTTCGACTTTCGTCGGTAATTGGCTGAGGAAATAAACTTGCTAAGGTGGAAAGCTTGACCTCGCGATATGCTTGTATCAATAGCAACAATAATTATAGGGTTAGATATTGCTGTTCACTCAAATGTTTCTGGAAGAGAGTTTGGTATTATTGTGGCCATTTTTTTGCTGAGGAATAAAATTATCCTATTTTTTTGCCACTTTATTTTCTCAGACCCTTGCTACATATACCCGTGAACTATCTTGTCACCCGTTAAGGACAAAAATATGATTCCTGTTTAATTATAGTCATTCTAAATAATAACCATAGGTTAGAGAATTGGCTAAACTCTTGTAGAAAGAGGTATTCCTGCTGTTGACAGCATACGGGAATTAATTGGAATGACTATAATTCATGTCAGAACAACAAGCGATATATTTATTACAACAAAATCCAGAAGAAAGATTGAGTATCTTACAACAATTAGGTATTGCTCGCTATGAATTTGTGACAAAAATAGTACTGAACGATGCAAACATAACTTGTGTTAACAGGTTTCTTCAATCCCCTCAAAAGTTAAAATTTCCCAACCTCACTGGAGCAGATTTATCTCATCTAATTTTAGACAAAATAAATTTCATTCGGGGCAACTTATCACAAGCAAATTTATCCCATACAAGCTTAATCAACCCCGATCTAATATTTGCTGATTTTACCAATGCCAACTTAAAAAATGCCAACCTACAAGGAGCAACACTCAATGAAACAATCTGGCTTTTCACAAGTGTAGAAAATTGTCAATTACAAAATACCCAGGGGTTAACACCAGCACAACGAAAAGATTTACAAAAACGTGGGGGTGTGCTGTAAAGTTATTTAGTGAACGAATAATTAGAAAAATCAGGCAATGAAAGCAATTAATCTACCCGCAAAAATTATGCTTTTGGGTGCAGGGGAACTAGGAAAAGAATTTGTTATTGCAGCCCAAAGATTAGGCAATTGTGTAATTGCCGTAGATCGCTATGATAATGCTCCAGCGATGCAAGTGGCTGATTGCTGTGAGGTGATTTCCATGCTCAATGGCGATGATTTGGAAAGAATTGCTAGCAAGCATCAACCTGATTTGATTGTGCCGGAACTTGAAGCAATTAGAACCGAAAAGTTAGAGGAATTTGAACAAAGAGGAATTACTGTAATCCCAACCGCTGCGGCGACAAATTACACTATGAATCGTGACAGAATTAGGGAATTAGCACATACCCAATTAGGTCTTAGAACTGCTAAGTATGGTTATGCCCAAAACCTGGATGAATTAATTACTATTTCCGAAGAAATTGGTTTTCCCAACGTAATTAAACCAGTCATGTCTTCCTCTGGCAAAGGACAATCTATAGTTAAAAATAAAAGTGGTGTAGAACAAGCATGGAATTATGCGTTTGCAGGTTCTAGGGGTGACACTCACAAGGTAATTATCGAGGAATTTATTGATTTTGACATCGAAATTACCCTGTTAACTATTAAACAATGGAACGCTCCCACCATCTTCTGTCCACCCATCGGACATCGTCAAGAAAGGGGGGACTATCAAGAATCTTGGCAACCGGCAGGAATTACCAACGAACAGATATTACAAGCACAAGCAATCGCCAAAAAAGTGACCGATGCTTTAGGGGGTGCGGGTATTTTTGGTGTGGAATTTTTTGTAACTCAATATGAAGTGATTTTCTCAGAACTTTCACCTAGACCCCACGACACTGGCATGGTGACATTGATTTCCCAAAACCTGAATGAATTTGAACTCCACTTACGAGCAGTTCTCGGTTTACCAATTCCTAAAATAGAACTCTTTGATTGTGCAGCGAGTGCTGTCATCTTAGCATCAGATAAATTAGATACTGTGGCATATACAGGAGTGGCTGAAGCTTTATTAGAACCAGATGTGGATATTAGATTGTTTGGTAAACCTAATGCTAATGCATACCGTAGAATGGGAGTAGCTCTAGCAAAAGCTGAAGATGTTACAAAAGCCAGAGCTAAGGCTGCTCAGGCAGCCAGTAAAGTTAATGTTGTGAACTCACATTGATAAATTAATAGTATTCACCCTATCATCCTATTGTATCCCAGATTCCGCAGGTGGGAACGCAAAATGTTCTATTTTTGAAATATGAGTTTTTCAGAATCACAAATCAAAGTACAAGATATCGTTCACTTAGGCATAGTGGAAGGGATTATTGATGAAATGAGTTTGGTTGATTTGTTCAACCAACTGCTTGGAAGTCATCCCCAATAAATAATCAACTCCTACTTTAGGTTAGGTGTTTCAATGTTTCATGTCAATTGATTTATTAACGTTCGCTTCTTTGAAACAGATTTCCAACCTCAGTGAACAGCGGTGCTGGATTCTACAGTTTTTTGGTGCTGTCTGTCGTAAATATTATCTTCTTTGCTAACTAACCTGCGGAATGTGGGTTGTATAACTCTCTATATGCTTAGTATTAATTTCTATAGAGAGAAAATAAATGATTTCATCGGATTATTGCTCAGAGTTTATAGACTTAGGGTACTGACTTTGCGCACAATTTTTTTCTTGACTTTGTTATTCATTCTGACAACTTGAGAAAAATATTTTTTCATTACATGATTTTTTCTTCTACCCAAATCCAGAGATTGAACATCTACATCTAGGGAACGAACACAAATATTAGACCATTCTGTTGGTAATCCCCCATATTGAAACAAACCAAAACCAGCTTTAGTAATTCGGGGAAGATGTTTGGGAAGATCGGCATTGTGTTCTTCACATAACCATTGACTTGGCTCTAGTTCACCCTTTTTCCAAATACGGTATCGGCAGCAGTTAATTCCATCTGTCATTATTACCTGATGCTTAACGCAATAAGTAACATGGGCTTCTATATCCAGATAAGGTGGAACTTCAGTTTTGACAACCCAAGTCCAATCTTTATCCATCAAACAATCTCCTGCTGATATCCAAGCACGAGCTTGTCCTCCACTGTCAACTGTTGCTAATCCTGCAGTAGAATAACCAGGCTTTATACCTATTCCTGGGGATTGTTCGTCATGTGAGGCAAAAAAATCACTCATGCCTTTAAAAACAACTCCCCTGCCATTTTCCCGAAACCTGACTTCATAAGTTGCTTCTTGACTTCCATGGTAAGAACCAAGTACAAGTAAAGAATCATCAGCTACTGGCGATCGCGATTTAATCACATTCTTATCAGGGTCAAAATCAAAAGCTCCATCCACAACCTGACCAATTTCCTGAATATGTTCGTATTTGCTCAGATCGTTTAATTCCAGTGGTAGAGTTATCGGACGAGAATCCCAAAAAAAATCTGCCTCCAAAAACTCTAGATTTCCCTTCTTATCCTCAATTTCAAGACTAATTTTATTCCATCCTTCTTTAAGTTGTGGAGAATTAACAGGTATTTCAATATTAAAATTTCCTGGTCTTTCCCTCAGACGATTGACAGATGGAGTATGGGTCTTGTAAGGATATGAGTAATTTTTCAGCCCTGAAGCATCAAATTCCGGTTCCACATAAAAATGTATCGGAGAAGCATAATTTAATCTATAAACAGATTTTCTAACCGGCAGTTTTGCCTCTGAGTTACCCAGAATGTTGATATCGTTATGCCGAAAACGAAACTTTTGTTGAACACCATAGAGTAATTGGATCATTTAATTCAATTATGCATACATATTCCTAATAATTAGGGAATCTATCATACATGCAATTTAACATCATTCAATTCATCAAAACTTTATTTTAACTTAATAGAAGAATAGTAATTGTTTATAACGAAAGGAAATACTAGACTGATTTTATATGTATGATTTTAATAAATGTATATTAATACTTTTTTATTTTTATCAAGCAATTGTATAATAGATTTATTAGCTATTTTTTCATAAAATGTAAAAAACATATTATTTGTTCAGGATTATCAGATCCCTCTAAGTCATAATTTTAAAACAGCTAGGAGGAATAGCTAATTATTTTTGATAATGGTAGATGCTTCCTAAGTATATTCTAATATTGGTATTCATTTATCCATTTTTGTAAAAACCATCAGTGAAACCAGAAAGAAAAATCTTATTCATATCGTGCATGTGATATGCCCGAAGAAATCACATTAAGACTCTCAGTTGTAGATAGAAAGATTAAACTCAAAGCCCAGGGTAAGCGCATCTAATTTTGTAGTGAAAATTACAGATTTTCTAAATAATTGTGGGGTATGTCTTGACTCTCAAGTGCGAACGCCAACGCCCTTTGGGGGGGTACTCGAGGGGCATCGCCAAAAAAAGTTGACGCAACTGGGGAACGCTTCCCTAGATTCCGTGGTGCCAGGTAGGGGGATCAAGACCTTGAGTAAGCCCAAGAAACACTCATACCCCCACCTGGCACTCCCCTACCCCACCCAATCTTCCCCAGTTGCTGGAACACTCGTGCGGCAAAAAAATGGAGATTTAAGTATTAAAGAAGTTAAGTCGTATGCTAAGGACACAAAAGGTCTATCTTAACTGAACGGCTTAGTCTAATGGTATCTCTGACAAGAAGGCTTGCGCCTACGGATTTCAAATCTTCAAAACCAAAGATTAAAAGCTCAAAAAATTTGAGTATAGCCAATGCCACTGCATTGACAGAAAAAATGTCATTCGTTTTTAGTGAGACAGAAGACCCACCTGTAGAAAGAACCCGTGTCCATTTATTAACAGATATTTTAATCATTGGAATACTATCAGTGATTCCAGGAGGTAAGGGATGGGAGGACATGGACAATTATGGATTGAGTAAATACGACTGGTTGGAGCAGTTTTTAGCTTTACCAGAGGGCATCCCAAGTGCAGATACCTTTCGACGGGTGTTTGAACCCATTAACCCAAAAGTATTTGAGCTATGCGATGCTTTCGAGGTTGGATAGAATCAATAGTTGAAGCCACAGGAGCACAGGTAATTCCCATTGATGGTAAGACCCTCAATGGTTCCTATGATAGAGAACAAGGTAAATCAGAGTTAGATCTAGTTAGTGCATGGTCGAGTGAACATCGTCTTGTTTTAGGACAAGTAAAACAAGACGATAAATCAATCGAATGAAATTACAGCAATCCCTGCATTCTTGGAATTATTAGACATGGCTGGATGTATTATTACCATTGATGCCATGGGTACGCAAACAGCAATTGCATCCCAAATCTGTAATGCAAAAGCAGATTATGTTTTAGCACTCAAAGGTAATCATCCTATACTTTACGGACAAGTGAAAAATTGGTTTGAACAACAGTTCTCTCAAGCCTTTAAAGGTATTATGCATAGTTATGATAAACGGGTAGAGAAAGGTCATCATTGTACTGAAAAACGTCAAATTTGGTGTGTTCCTATTTCTCAACAGCAAACTTTGCATAACCAAGACAATTGGGTTGGTCTTAAATGGGTTGTCATGGTTGTGCGGGTACCAGATCTTTGGAATCAAACAAACAACCCGTGAAGTTAAGTTTTATCTAACTAGTTTAAATTCTTATACTCCT
>CBZS010000557.1 GCA_000613065.1 Richelia intracellularis
TTGTGGCAGTTATTAGTTGCGGTGGAACTGAGGAACTTTGGCAATCTTTAGCAGCCCTCGATCCAGGGTTGATAGACTGGAACTATTCGCGACAGCCTTGGGGATTTTTACCTTTTTTCATTGGTTGGATAGTAGCTGGTTTTGGAGTGGTTGGACAACCCCATATTATGGTTCGCGCTATGGCAATTGATTCAGCCGAACATATTAACTTTGCTAGGAATCTCAAAACTGGCTTGGGGTTGTTAAATTCGATTTCTGCGACAGGAATTGGTGTAGCAGCACGGGTGCTAATGCCCAATTTGAGTGCTTCTGGCGATCCGGAATTAGCACTACCTTATTTATCGTTAGAATTGCTACCAGTGGTTTTGGTCGGATTGATATTAGCAGGACTATTTTCCGCTACTATATCCACCGCAGATTCACAAATACTTTCCTGTTCTGCTGCGTTAACCCAAGACCTATTTCCAGGTGTATCCCAATCTTACAAGTTTGCCAAGGTGGGAACCCTAACAGTAACAGCAATAATTTTAGCGATTGCTCTAGCTGGAAGCAACAATGTCTTCAGTTTAGTTACCTTTTCTTGGTCTGCCCTAGCTTCCGGTTTAGGTCCTTTATTAATCTTAACTGTTTGGCAATGTCCAGTAAATATACCCGTAGCTATTACTATGATGGGGGTTGGTATTGCTACAGCTTTAATTTGGAATTTAGGTTTCAATCTCTCCAGTGCTGTTTATGAGGCTCTTCCCGGTATGGTTGCGGGAATAGCTGTTTATGGAGTTGCTCAGTTATTAGAACATCACCATTTACTCTGCTTTTTTTTGAATGGGGGAAAGGGTAATAAATAGGATGGTTGTTAGTTGACAGTATTTTGACAATTTACTTTTTCGGCGTTGCATAAGTCCGGGATGAATTAGCATTTGAAACCATTGAGAAATAGTTGAAAATTTAGTGAAATAATCCCCTGATTCAGCAACACTTTTCATTATTATTTCTGGTTAATACTGTATTTTATTATTTTTTGATTAAGAATATTAATTATGTCAGTACTTCGTATCCTTCATTTGGTTGGTTCTGCATATGATGACTTTTACTGCAATTTATCCAGGCTATACGCCAGGGACTGTATTGCAGCAACAATGAATACTTCATTTTACGAATGTCATATTGCTTACATTACTCCTGATGGACAGTGGCGATTTCCAATATCCCTAAATCAAGCAGATATTAATGCTGCAATACCCATGTCTCTTGCCGATGCCATCAAGTTTATAGTGGCACAAAAAATCGACGTGGCATTGCCACAGATGTTTTGTATCCCTGGTATGACTCAATACCGTTCCCTACTTGACTTACTCAATATTCCCTATGTAGGTAATACTCCAGATATAATGGCTATCGCTGCCCACAAAGCTAAAGCAAAGTCAATTGTGTCAGCAGCAGGGGTGAAAGTACCTTTCGGGGAATTGCTGCATCAAGGAGACACACCAACAGTTAAACCTCCAGCAGTAGTTAAACCTGCTAACTCAGATAATTCCATCGGAGTGGTTCTTGTAAAAAGTAGTACTGAATACGATACTGCTTTGAAAACAGCCTTTGAATATGCAGATGAAGTCTTAGTAGAAGAGTATATTGAACTTGGCAGGGAAGTTAGATGTGGAGTCATAGTTCAAGACGGGGAATTAGTTGGCTTACCCTTAGAAGAGTATTTGGTTAATTCAAAAGACCACCCTATCCGTAATTACACTGACAAGTTAAAACACACAGAAGATGGAAAGTTGAGTTTAGCAGCTAAAGATAATATCAAGGCTTGGATAGTAGATTTTAGTGACCCCATAACAGAGATTGTTCAAGCATCTGCTAAAAATTGCCATCAAGCACTGGGATGTCGTCACTACAGTCTTTTTGACTTCCGTATTGATTCCCAAGGACAACCTTGGTTTCTAGAAGCAGGCTTATATTGTTCCTTTTCTCCGAAAAGTGTGGTTGCTTCCATGGCAAAAGCATCAGGGATACCAGTAGACAAGTTGTTAATGCAGGCAATAAATCAAACTTTGAATTTAGTCTAGATATTGTAGGTTGGAAAGAATACGACCGCTTTAGTTCAAGGCTAAGTTAGCTTGATATTTGGATCACGTTTTTCCCTTTATGACGTGATTAATGGTGCTTTATCGTAGCAAGTTTTGCAACCATTTCTGCACGAGAGGAGGCTTTCTGTTTACGAAACATTCTTTTCAAAGCTTGCTTCATAGAATTTTCAGTAATCCATCAATTCACTGCCAATTTTTGTATTTGTCTTTCCCAAAGCAACCAATTGAGCAATCTCTAATTCTCCGGGTGTTAAGTGATCATTAGAGCAACTGGTATTGCATAATTTCGGGATGAATTAGCATTTGAAACCATTGAGAAATCGTTGAAAATTTAGTGAAATCATCCCCTGATTCAACAACGCCTTTTTTGGAATATTTTCACAGATTTGCTGATGCCATATTTTAGTATGAATCTTGACCCTGTTGCTTTAGGAAATCTACTCTCGCGATCAGGAAATCCTACAGAAACAACCGTCATTGCATATCGTAGTTATACCGATACAGGTGCTTGGATATTCTGGCTATAAAAAACCTGTGGACACGATAACGTTTATGTCCTGAATGGTGGATCTCAAAAATGGTTACCAGAAGGTCGTCCCTTAGCATCGAAGTTATCAAACTTTTGTACGAAATTATGATGGCTCTTGAAATGAGTGGAGTCGTTTATCTCATTCAGGCATTATTTAGCCGTAGTTAAGAAACTAAGTTATACTACCGTTCGCATTTTTCATTATTTTTTGCTGTGGATAAAAATAAATACATATAGCGCCACTAAATTTGGCTAAGGCGATCGCAATACAATGCCTATTGATATTTTTGGGTTTCTTGTTCTACACTTCAAAACAACCAAATTGATATTGCTAAACCCAATACACCACTAATCAGGTATTCATGTAATTCGAACAAATTATAGATGTTGCCCACAGCATAAACCCAAATATTGAGGGGGAAAAGTAGAAATAATCCCGTTTCGCTACCAGGTATAATTTTACCGGCTTTCCAGCTCAATTCCAAATGTTATAACATGGGATGAGTCAGTCCTATGGCTCGCAAAATACCCCCAACTAAAGGAAATTTCCAGCCTGCCATTGTAACAGCGAACGCAAAAATGAAAATTGGGAAATTCTCTAAAAAAAGTGATCGGTGAAAGACTACTGAACGCCAATGTGGTTTCAATTTTTCATATTCAGGTAACCACCCTTCTTCAAGGGTATGCATAATTAAAGCAATACCCAGTAAAAACATTCCTAAATCCTTATTATCCATAGTTTCTGAATTATTTTTATATGTGCTTGTCAATAATTTTTAGTACCGTTTCATGGTGAGTGAATCATCACTTCTGCTTACAACTTTAAATCCAAAACGCTCATATAGCCGTATTGCTAGATTGTTTGCTGAGACACTCAGTGACACTGAAGATTTACCGCAATCTAATGTAAATAAATGGGTGAGTAGTTGCGTAGCTATACTTTGACCTCGATACTCGGGTAAAATTGCAATACTCATTTCTGGAGTGTTATCGTCCACATAACCATATCCCTTATTTTCACCTACTAATAAGCGTAACCATATCGCTCCAATCGATTGATTTGCGTTCGCATTTATGGCAAAAAAACTACAATCACCTCCACATCCCCAACTTTGGACATAGCCAGCAAGTTCGGCACAATAAACTATCTCTCGCGGTAGTGGAGATTTACCCTTAGGAATGTGAATTGCCTGATATAACATCTCCGAAAGAAAATATTCATCCCCTGATGTTATTGGTTTAATAATGTATTTCATTACGAGTGTGGTCTTTTATATACCCGATATTGTAAAAAGTTGGGGATCCGTTGTTCCTGCAAATTATTAACGATAAATAGCTAATGCTTCTAACCCACATTCCGCAGGTTAGTTAGCAAAGAAGATAATATTTACCACAGGGAGCACCAAAAAACTGTAGAATTCAGCACCGCTGTTCACTGAGGTTGGAAATCTGTTTTAAAGAAGCCAAGGTTAATAAATGAATTGACATGAAACATTGAAACACTCAACGTAAAGTAGGAGTGGCAGGTACTTTTCCTAACTGATTTTGAATTGTTTGGGAACCTCATTTTAGAGATTGGCGTAATGCCCTCTGACCTAAGCTGTAAACTAGCAAACACAAACCCATAACCATTACCAAAGCGGCCACTCTTTTCCTTGAATTTAGAAACACAGTGGAAGTAAAAAACAATGGGTCTTTGATAACCCGAAAACCACGTTCTGTAGATTGTTGTGCCTTATCTTCAGGTACAACATCTTCGTTGCTAGTTTGTCGGCATCAAGAACATTGGTGGGAAGAATAAACCTGCCAGCCTGTTCTGTGGCAATGGTAATTGGAGATTTTGGTAAAATTTTGGCTTGAATATGGGAAATTAGGGTAGCTTGAGAATCATTGCGAGGTCTACCACGTCTCCGGTATTGGGCATATTCAATAACTTCAATCTTTGCATGCAAGTTGATGAAATGGCAACTGACTCTCCAGTAATTTGGCTGGGTTGAATGGATCTTCGGCACATGCAAATTCCTGTTGACACAATTTTCGTAGTTGGCATTGTGCATGGGTATATTTTTTTGTCAGAAGTTTTTCCAGTTGTTTTAAGTCAGATTCTTTACGGGCTTCACTTTCTATCACTAGCCACCGTTGTCGCACACCACCAGAATCATTACAACAGGGGGCAATACGATATCCTGGGATTTTACTTGGTACAAATGCATCAATACTGTTCTTTTCTAATAGTTATTTTGCGGTAGTTAGGGTTCCAGGAAATCGAGAGACCCATCTGAATGAGACTATCATCTGCAAATTGTCTTTAGTGTAAAGGGGTGCATCCGCAACAAATAAAGCATCAATTTGCCATTGTTTGTGGAAATCTGCCATAAGTGTTCCAAACATGGCAGAATCGACTTCATTCTCATCTGCAACTCTTAAATATAAAGAAAGATCACCATCACTACTGCACATAAAGTCAAGGATAAATTGTTTCAAATCTGGTCGGTGGTCTCTAGAATAACCATATGTAATTGTAATTAATCCTGATTGTACTGATGCTTCATCATCAGTAACAGTTCCATAATCCCCATGTACATGAAATGAACTTGAATCCAAGTAGAAGCTGTCCATTTTCACTCAAAATCTATCTGCTGCTGATAGTGCAACTGGGATAAAAATTTCCGTTAATTCTGCATCATATAGTTTGTCTAAGACTCTGGCCAAGGGTTCATCGTTCAAATGTTCTGGTTGTATTCCCTCTCCCAATAAATGTTTCGTTGCAATGCCTTAAAAGAACTTCTTAAATAAATATAGTGGTGCAGTGATAAAGTCTAAGCCATTGAAAATCATTGCTTTGACCCCTTTGCCTGCGCTGATTATTTCTTGGGGATGAGTTCCAAGCAGTTGGTTGAAGAAATCAACCAAACTCATTTCATCAATAATCCCTCCCACTATGCCTAAGTGCTCGATATCTTGTACTTTTATTTGTGATTCTGAAAAACTCATATTTCAAAAATACAACATTTGGCTGGTGCGATCGCACCAGCCAAATGTCGGTTCTAATCGACTGATACCCCTGTTGATAATATCCAAACTCCCTTGCTAAAATTCCGGACTACGAATGTTTTGGTCGAGATGGTGCTGCACTAAATCATCGGCAGTCATACTGCCTGTATCTCTTAGGAGACTAATATACAACTGATTGAATGCATCTCCATAGCGCTCTTTCTGCGCGTAGATACCCAACCAGAATAAGTCACTAAATAAGTATGGATAATTATAAAAGCCGATACTGGCGAAGGATAAATGTAGCTTAGTTGACCAAAACATCTCATCATAACTACCGGGACTATACTCATACCAGTGCTGCCAACTATCGCCCATCATAGTTTTCATTTTGTCACCAATGAAAAAACCGTGCTTGCGACTTTCCAGCAGCTTTTCTTCAAAGCTAAAACTGGTAGGGATCTTTAATAAAAACGTTGCTGCTGCACCATCTTCACAAGCAATAGCTAGTTTTTGCTCGGGTGTCTGAGCTTTTTCTAATAGGGCATCCCGCAGTAAGGTTTCACCAAATATACTCGCTGTTTCGGCTAAAGTCATGGGGTAGAAAGTTTTGTAATGAGGCAAGTCGCGCATTACCCAACTGTGTCAAGCATGACCAAGTTCGTGAGCCAGGGTGAGAACATTATTCATAGTACCCTCGAAAGTCATAAAAATTCTGGGTTCCCGTGGTTCGGAAAATCCTGTACAGTAATCACTAGTTAGTAGATCGATTAGGTGTGGGTTTAGCATCTATCCAGCCCTTCTCAGCCATCATCATGGCAAAATCACCCATGGCAGGAGTAAGTTGACTAAAGGCATTAGCAATGATAATGGCAGTTTTATAGGATATAGCTTCCGTGTTATCACTAACAGGTGGTGGTAGAAAAAAAAATCAGGGCTGTATAGTATTTACTTTCAAAACTTTACCCATGGTATCAAGGGCACGCTGACCGATTGAACCCCCTTGATAAACCCTATCCATTAGAATATTGAGGGTAGTGCAATCTATACGACTTTAATGAGAAGTTTTATCGAGATAGTGTAGAGGGCGGGTAGTACTAAGTTTTCTACTTTCTTTCAATCGCCAACCATTGATGGGATTGAGAATATTCGCAACAGTAATAGATTGACATTCCCAAGCATTCTGAATCTCATCCTAAGCAGTAGATATTATCTCTCTGTCTGGGTTAGTTTGTAGGTTCAAGCCTTGAGCGAGACCTAGGTTTTGAGCCTTAATGTCGCATTTAAGACTATCTGCTAGTTCAGTATATAGATTACTCCAATTCTGAAGAGCAGTTACAGCGAGGCTTGTAATCAATTTTTCTTCAGCAAGACCGAGAAGTTCGTCTTGAAGTTTACGTCGGTGGTGAAGAGTAAAACTCAATTCCTCTAAGAATGGATATTGAATTGTTACTCTTTTGTCAGTTTCCCGGCTTTATGAATAAAAGAATAAAAAAAGAAAACTCTGAAAGGAAAGTGGGGCAATATGATGTAGCATTACAAATACTGAAAGATTTAGCAAGAGATGCTCACCCAAAAATTGCCATCATAAATGAATATTGTGCAGAGTATAAGGACTTATTTAAGGAAGTAAGAAATTATGAGTGTTTCAAATATTTACACTTATGAATAATATCAACGATAAAAAGGAAATTATTACCAGATATAGCGAAGTTAGTAAGTATAAACTGAGCTCAGTAATTACATCATTTCCTAGCTAATTCAGATTGAACAGTAGATGAATTCAAACAACGAAGATTAAATAAACTTAAGCAAGTATTGAATGCTCAGGCTATTACAGTAGTAATAGATAAAATCGCAGATAGAAAAAAAGGTAAAAATACTGATTGTGTAGCGAGATAATACTTAGGAAGTGTGGGAAAAGTTGATAATGGAATAGTTTCAGTCAATGCTTATGGAGTCTAACATCATATAACATTTCCATTAATAGTAAAAGTGTTTACACAAGAAGTAACATTAAAATAAGAAGATAAATATAAAACTAAAATTGAGTTAGGGTCTGCAATAATTAAAGATTTAATTGAAGAGAACTTTAATATCTAATTAGTACTGGCAGATAGTTTATATGGTGAAACTAGTCAATTTCTGAGAGAATTAGATGAATCAAACTTAGCTTATGTAGTTGCAATTACAAGTAATAACGAAGTCTGTTTAGCAGTAAGGCAAAGTGTTATATAAAAAAATGGTGTAAATTTGAGAGAATATTTAGTAATCAAAAATCAGAACCTAGATACATTCGAGAAATAATTTATGGTAAAAAAATAGTCATAACTTACTGCCAAATAACTAATGGTCCAAAAACGATGCCAGAAAATTCTACCTCCTTCGTAATCACGAATATTCAAGGAAGTTTGAAAAAGACTTTAGGCAATTTATATGGATTAAGAACCTGGGTAGAATATGGGTTTCGTCAGTGTAAAGAAGAATTAGGTTGGACAGATTATCGGTTTACAAACTTTCAACATATTGAGAGGTGGTGGGAGATTATTTTTTCTGTTTACACGATGATTAGTTTGAATTCTCCAGTATTATTAGCCTTAAATCAATCTTATCAAGTTAAGACTGATTTAAGGCTAATAAATAGTCATATTGATTTTTCTAATCATCAACAATGGAATCATGAATGTGGATGGAAGAATGTTTTAAATAATCTGCGTTGAATCGTGCAACCACTCTTAGTATTTTGGTTTATTTATCTCTGGATTTATATTTTTTCTAATTCACATTTATTATTGGGATTAAATAATTTAATTGCTGCTATGAAGAAATTAAAATCCTGTTATATTTCTGGATTATTTCGCTTCTGAACTATGTACTTATCCCGAATAGTGACAGAAGATAGTTGTGTTTTAAATGGTTAAAAACTGGATTTGTTGAGAATCTGAAATTCGAGAGTCAATAAGCTGTTTAACTTCTTCTGCTTATTAGTATTAGCGGTAGCAATGCAGTTAAAGATTGCTACCTTAAAATTTGCAAAAGTAGCATAGTACTTAGAGTATAAACATTCATTTATACTAAATTTCCAAAATATTTCAATCAAATTTAATTGTGGAGAATAGTAACGTAAATAACATAGCTATATACCTACTGAAGCTGGGTACCTGTTTTTTTTTAAGACTGAAAGTCTTTGGCATTATTTAGTACCATAAAAAATGGTTTACTTAGCCCTATATTAGCTAATTTAAATCACAACTGACACAGACTTTCTGAATTAATATAAGTTTCATTTTTAATTGTAATTATTTCTTTAGTAACTACATTAACTGCTCCTAAAACATTAAATAATTTTCCACCGGAAGGTGAACAGATAAATGTTCTTGTAAAAGACCATAAAAATCCTAAGTATGCTGGATGTACAAAGTGGAGTGGGTCAACAAAAAAAACTTTATTTCCGCTAATAGCTTCTTCCAATAATGGCTCTAGCTTTTCTTGTCAATGTTTTATATCTCTTCAATCTTTTCTGGATCACTGACTTTCCCGGCACATACCCCACTTTTAAGCAACGCAAACCTGTTCTGAACAGAAATTCTATTACCTGAGTTGGACTGCGCTTAATACCAGTTATTTTTTCAATGGCATCACTTGCTTCTGCAATAATTGTAGCTGGATGTTTCTCAAAATATTCTTTCAAAATATCACTAGACTTATTTAATTGACTTGGCTTTCCTTTGTGCTGTATTTTTTTATTTCTTCTACTCCTCCTGATTGATATTTTTTAATCTAAACTGTTAATTAATGTTATTTTTTGTATTTCACACAAGCTACAAATATCTTTATATTTTATACCCTGACTTTTTAGATAGAGAACTTCCATCTTTTCTGTACTAATGGATGAAAATAATGATATAATTCATAATCAAGTTTATCAATGTCTTCTTGCATAAAACCTATTTTTCACATCAGACTTTAACTGGTTTCTCAAGTAATATTGTTTATGAATTTATAAGACTTGTTATTACCGCTACAAAAAAATCCAGTTTTTAGCCGTTATTATTATAGCCATCTTCTGTTACTCTCCGAAAAGTC
>CBZS010000558.1 GCA_000613065.1 Richelia intracellularis
TTGTGTCATTGCTGCTGAATCTCCTGCGGTAATTGTGCCAGGAATGTTGCGGCTCAAAAGTTTGTGGGGGGTAGCTAAGGGCATACCTGATGCAATTTTGACAGGAAGTGCCCTTTCAGATGTGTTGTTGTTGCTGACATTTAGCCTGTTGGTCAACTTTTTGGGAAAGGAAGGAGTTAAAAAATATTACTTTACCTGGAGGAGTCACCTTAAATGCAATTCAGTTACTACCACTACAGGTTATTTTACAAATCGGATTAGGTTTTCTTTGTGGTTATTTAGCAGCTCGTTTATTAGTTTATGTTTTGGCAAAGCAAAAGTGGACACAAAATTCGATTCAAGATACTTTAATCTCAGCCTGTATAGCATTATTTACAGTAATTATAGCTAATATTTTTCCCATTTTTCTGGCTATTTAGCCACTATGGCAATGGGATTTTTCCTGATAGAAATTGATGCACCATTAGCACGAAGATTGCGTGGTGGTTTTAACAGCTTATGGATAGTTGCTGAGATAATTTTATTTGTGTTGATGGGAGCAACAATTCAGTTACAAACTTTGGAAAAAACGCTGCTGTCTGGTGTATTAATTTTAGCGGTGGGTTTATTCATTGGTCGGTCAATTGGTTGGTATCTTTCCACTTGGGGAAGTAATTGGAACTGGCGAGAAAAGCTGTTTTTGTTACCGGGAAATTCAGCTAAAGCCACTGTACAAGCAGCTATTGGGGCGATTCCCCTAAGTCAAGGGATTGCAGGAGGAGAAATAATTTTAGCAATCGCAGCTTTATCTATTCTAATTACTGCACCTTTAGGAGCTTGGGCAACAGCTACCTTTGCCCCGAAATTATTACAAAAGGGAGAAGTAGATCCGACAAAATTAACGGTTGCTAGTCGTACCTTATTATTGGCTGCGGTGGACGGTTCCCCTTTAGCTGTGGAGGTCTTGAAAAAGGTAGGGGACTTAGCGAGACAGACAAATGGAGAAGCGATTATTTTATACGTAATTACTGTCGTTGATGAATCTGTGGCGGAAAGACTGAGAACTCAAACCCAGCAATTATTGTCTGATATCCGCCATCAATTTATTACTACTACGGGAAACATTCCCGAAGAGATTATTAATACAGCTCAAGAGTATGAAGCCACTGATATTATTATCGGTAAACGGGGATACCAGCCTTGCGAGAGGGTATTAATTGGTTCGGTTTCTCAAGCTGTGTTAGAAAGTAGCTCTATTCCTGTTATTTTAGTGGAATGATGATTCATTTTTAACTACTGTATAAATCTAGCAGAAACTGATAGCCACATCAAATACATATAAATGGTGTAGAAATGTATAGAATCGTTTAAAGATATAAAATATATTTTTTTAAGATGCGGACACTTTTAACACCTGACTCAATGCAGCTGTCGACTAAAGCAACTCAATGTCAGCCTTTAAAAATTATTGCCTTGGGGGATAGTCTAGTATATGGATTTGGAGATATAGAAGGTGGCGGTTGGGTAGAAAGATTGCGCCGCTGTTGGATGTCTCCAGATAGTGCAGGTCATGTACTATATAACTTGGGAGTACGTGGCGATCGCGTTCAGCAAGTGGCGGAAAGATTAGAAGTAGAATTTCGTCACCGGGGAGAGTTACGTAATCAAGTACCTGATTTGATTATTCTTTCTGTAGGGGTGAATGATTCGGCACGCTTGGGTCATAAAAATGGTAGAAACTATACTGATATTGATGTTTTTGAAACTCAGATATCGGCATTATTAGATCGAGCGCAGCAGCTTTGCCCCATACTATTTGTAGGTATGACACCTGTGAATGAGGCGAAAATGCCGTTTTGGGATTGTATATATTACAATCATGCCGACCAATATCAGTATAAGGAAGCCACAAAACTAGCTTGTTCTCAAAGAAATATTCCCTATTTAGATATATTTTCCCAATGGATGGAAAGGGAACAGGATTGCTTAGAACAGTGTATCAGTGAAGATGGTCTTCATCCCAATGCATTGGGTTATGAGAAATTATTAGCTGATGTTGTTAGCTGGGATGCGATCGCTCAATATGAATAATATTTACATTTTATATTTTTCTGGCATTCTCTTGCGAAAAAGGCAATTGTATTACTGTATTTTTTGTACTAGTAAGTAATGACAAATACTAAATATTTAATATCTCACAATGACAAGTGATAAATTCATAATTAGAATGAACTGTACACTAAAAATTCTATGACTCCCACTTTATTTGGTCGTTGGCAAACCCGATTATTTCTACTTGCTAGTGTTGGTGTTTTAGTAACCCTACCCTTTGCCATGGGTTTAGTAGTTTCTGGCGGCAGTCCTGCGTTATTTTTCTGGATACTGGGATACGTCGCACTTTTTGGTCTTGGCTGGGATGTTGTATACGACAAAATTAAAAAATCCTTATGGGATAGATATTGACCCGCGGTATATCAATTATTTGTTGGTATTTGGGAAATGATATTTATTTTGTGTGGCTTGAAAGTGTTTGCTTTGTTAGCTCTTCCCATCTTAAAATAGTTTATACTGTGGGGAGATTTCTTCCTTCATTATAGTAATGTTTGGCTAGCAGTATTTATCGCTTCTCACTCAAAGCTTGATGAGAATTCTATTTGTTCGTTGGCGTTTCTTTGGTGGTGAGTGGCTTTAAAAAATTATCTGTGTGGTTAATTCCTTAATGCTAAACTATTTTTACATCAGTATTCGCAAGGCTAAAAATGTGGAATCAATCCAAAAGTAAAAGTCACTTCACAAAGTGTAAATTTAAATAGAATGAGTAATTGAATGAATAAGTTTGAAATTGAGATAGACTTCGAGAAAGTAAATTTGTCTGAGTTAGAAACCGAGGAGGATTTTCGTACTGAGGCAAAAAAAATCTACCTGCTGCACTTTTTAAATTTGGTGAAGCCGTAGCACTGAAAACCTGGGAAGAAATGCAACAAAAGGTTTCTGGAAAAGTTTCCCAGAGCGAAAAACGTCGATTTATTCAAGAAACAGGAAAAAATTATCAACGAAAGGCAAGTAACCGCGAAAGGCAAGAACTGGAAGATTATATAGTAGAGCAACTACAACAATATAAAAAGTAATTTGTGTCTAAAATAGCTAAAAACAGAGTCAATGCTAAAGAAGAAGGAAGACATAAGAAGGAAGAAGTATTAATTACATGTACAATCCCCACATAGCTAAATACAGAAAAATTTAGTTAGTTGCGAACGCCTGTTCTTGTGAAGTACAAATTACCTGCTGTGATTCTGGGTTTACCTGTACCCCCTCTAATCTTTCTCAGTCCATTACAACCTCTGGGACATTTAGCGCTGAGTTCTCCAGAAGGTAGGCTACAAAAATGGTACTTACCAAGTTCTATTTCTTCTCAATGAACAACTAAGCATGAAAAATTAGCACCCTTATCACTTAGAGGATGTTTTAAAAGTGGAAGTGAATTACAAATCATGCAAGTCCCCTGACCATGATACCTATCATTGCAATGTAAATTAAAGTCTCAGAAGTTTCAGGTAGCCTTTCATAGTCCTTACTTAATTTTCTACACCAATTGAGCGACCCGAAAGTTCGTTGTACAACCCAAGGTTTTGGTAAAAGGGTAAAACCCTTCTTTTCTAAGGGTCTGAGAACCACTTCCACAATCCAACGAAAAACATCGATTATCCAGTGGGCAAAATCTTCACCCCGAGATCCTCCATCGATCCAGATAGTGTGCAGTCTTTTAACTTTATCTTTCATCTGATAAACCTGCCAGAACGTGCACGTTTAGTTTAACCCCTGCACGTTCTGGCACACTTGGAGAAGTAACCAAGATTCGCAAAACTAGCCCTAACAAGTCAACCGTAATAAATCCCTTACGTCCATGTATTTGTTTTCCTGGGTCGAAACCAACATCCGTACAAATTATGGTTGCTGTTTCAACTGATTGGCTATCAAAGGCTGGTTCCGATGGACTTGGTTCTCGACTGGCTCCTACCCGAACCCATTGATATAGTTTGTCATGAACCTGAAGCCAACTACGGTCTTTGCGCCATCTTATGAAATAGCCATAGACTGTAGACCAAGGTGGGAAATCTCCTGGTAATGCCCGCCATGTACATCCTTGACACAGTAGGTATAAAATCGCGTTTACTACTGGGTACATACATGTTGTTGTACTTGGACGAACAACTGGTTTTGCCTCTGGAAACAGCTCGGGGATTAACTCCCACTGTTCCCACCTTAAATTGCTAGGATAATTCTTAGTCATTTGCTCAGGGGGTGCTGTTTTCTATAATTATCAGCATATGCCTTGTGAGCTTTTTTATCATACCTCCCACCTTTTAAAACATCTTCTTAGAGATAAAGCTCCATTTACTTGCTGTGAAACTGATAGTTCTTGTATAGACGAGCAAATCTTTGGTGATAATCGTGATAAAAAGGCACTGTTAACAGCAATAGATAGCAGTCTCAAGTATCTCAAAACACTAAGAGCGGTTAGGAGTTATAGAAATTATAAGATACCAGAAATCACCCGTGAACGCGTACAAAAAGTTTAATTAGATTTAGGCAAATATTGCTAAAGGTTGTCACAGCGAAGGAATTAAATACTGCGACCGCTAAAGAGTTTGTACTGTATCAATCAGTAGCTCAAAATGGGATAGGAAGAGTATTATTTACATTTTACTATGAGCCAATTTATACAGCTAGTCGACTTCCCACTTCAGAATACCGTTATGCCGTTTATCGGTTACCCCCAAATCTAAGATCCTGCGCAAGACCCCACCCCACAAGATTAGAATTAGAAGGTGCAGATGGTTTGCAAGGTTACCGTGGTAGATTAAAGGGATTGGAATTATTTTAGTTTCGCGATCGTTTAGAACCATATATGATTCTAATCCAGGGTTCTGGGAGACTAAAGCTCACCGATGGGACTCAAACCACCATAGGTTATGCAGGTAACGTTGCCCACCATTAAGAATCTATCCCACTAACAACAGAAAGTGATAATATGCCTGTTGAGTAAGAGGTGTTATATCATCTGATGGCTAGACGTTTTAAAACACTGAGTAATTTGGAGTGGTCTTTGTTTGAGCATATTTTCCCGAAACCGCCAGAAAAAAGCTAACGAGGAATGCCACATTCTTCATTTCGTTATGTACTCAATACCTTACTGTATATATTGATCACAGGGTGTCGTTGGTGTGACGTTCCAAAAGGAGAAATATGGGCATCAAAGAGCTCTGCACATCGATGGCTCAAACGTTGGCAGTTGGAGGGGACGTTAGAGGCTTTACAAGCACTAATATTGGGAATTGGACAAGAGAAAGGGTTAATAAACTGGAGTTATGGCGGGGTGGACGGGTCTTTTTCCCCCTGGGAAGGGCGGTGGTGATGATGTTGCTTACGGTGGAAAAGGAAAGGGAATTTTGGCGTTGCTGAATCAGGGGATGAATTAGGGTTTGAAAGCATTGAGAAATCGTTGAAAATTTAGTGAAATCATCCCCTGATTCAGCAACGCCGGTATTTTAATACACACTCTTACTGAACGCTCAGGAATGCCTTTATCCAATTCCACCACACCTACCAATGGTAGTGAAACAGATCAGGCTATACCACTTCTAGACAGTCTAAAGGTTAAGACCAACAAACGCGGTAGACCCCGTAAACCCCTGAAAGGGCTTGCTGCTGACAAAGCCTACGATTCTAAGGATAAGCGCGCTGCTTTACGTAGACCTGGTATTAGGCCCAATGGCCCAAGCGGGTTTGGAAGACAAAGAAGAACAAGGCCAGACCCATTAAAATTTCCGTCTCACGTTTTCAACAAGAACTTTGTTTCCCATGGTTACAAAAAAAATATCGTCGTCTTGTTTGTTGTCACATGGGAAAGAATTTCAGTTTTTTTTGATGCTTTTTTGTCTCTTGCAACAATCCATATTTGGATTAACAAAATCACATTATTGGGATAGGATATTAAAAGTATTAGAAAAGAGATGATTCAATATGGGGTTCTCCCCAAACATGGAGTCACCATGCCTACCTACAATTTTAGATTATTTCCAACAATATCCCCAAGTTCTAAATACATATATCCCCCGCGATCCTAGTTTTGTTTTTTTTCGAGGAAACATATGGCTCTTTAGCTAGTGGTTCTATTGCTGTTTCTCTAACCAAGGATCGTTCTATTGTTACGGATAAATCCCTTATCCCTCCTGGAGCCTTAGCTCTAATTTGTGCTTAGTTACCATTCCCCAATGCTGGAGGTAAAATGGAACACTGCATCGTTCCCTATGTCCTTGATCAAGACGCAGGAGGGGCAATAAAAGGTGCTTGCTGGTAGGGTGGATTATTTTACGGGTAATGGAAAAGTTGCTGGAGAAGGTGCTGGGGTCACTGTAGGTGCAGGACAATTTTATTACCCATTACTGAAGAAGTAAAAGGCGTTGCATAAGTGCGGGATCATTTCACTAAATTTTCAACGATTTTTCAATGGTTTCAAACACTAATTCATCCCGCACTTATGCAACGCCAAGTAAGAAAGTATTCCTGATAAAAATGGTTTTCATCATAAATCCTCTAAGTTAAGATTTTCACCTCCCATTAGTATCAACTTAACGATTAGTGTGAATTGATTGTTGAAATGATTGTAATTGCGTTGATAATTACAAAATCACAGTTTTGGAAGAGTTTCAAAACCCCTATAGAATAAGATAAGTTTTGAATTCACACCGGACGTTACATACTCTAATTTCCAGATAAAAGCTGGAACTATATCTGAGTGTCGCTAAAGTGTAGTTGTTATGACAAAAATAATATAAAAAAGAGTCTGTAACTATTGCCCATTCCCTGTTTAATAGCTCCACCAAACAATTTTCAAGAAGCCCTATTTATGTTCCAAGCCACTCATCGTCGTCTTGCTCTGTGGTACACTGCCGTCACAGCTTTATTATTGCTGTTATTTGCTAGTGGAGTATACTTGTATGTCCGCAGTACCCTAATAGAAAGAATAGATGATACATTGAACCATGTGGCTGAGGTAGTGGAGCGATCGCTAGTAATAGAAGCAGTAAATTCATCTAGCGATAAGTTACGAATTAATGTGGAAGCAAGTTTTCGTGATAATGCTGACACGGTAGAAGATGACCACATTGACCTAGAATGGTTCAGCGCAACAGGAGAATTACTTTGGTCTACCCTATCAGAACCTCTGAATATTCCCATCCATACTAACCATACAGGGGAGACAGTACATATTCTGCGGGAACAGCAGGAAGAATGGGATGATTCTCCCCTGTTGTTGCGCCAAGTTACCCAACGGGTTGAAGTAGGAAGACAAATTTTAGGGTATTTGCGGGTAAGTCATCCGTGGTTTGAAGTTACCAAACCCAGCCGCCAATTAATTCTGGATTTAGCTGTTGGTACGGGGCTAATGGTATTGTCGGTAGGTACAAGTGGGTGGTTTCTTTCCGGGAAAGCCATGGAACCAGTGTATGATTCCTATCAACGATTAAAGCAATTTACCGCAGACGCTTCCCATGAGTTGAGGAGTCCTATTGCCTTAATTCAAACTAATGTCCAGGTAGCATTAACGGATTTAGAATTTCCAGAAGCGCAGGGAGCTAATTCTGCCAACTATCGGCAACAATTAAAATTAGTGGAGAGATTAACTAAGCGTTTGGGGATTTTAGTTAACGATTTGCTGTTTTTAGCCCGTCAAGATAACCGTAGCGCAAGTAAGGAGTTTAACCCTTGTCCTATGGATGCTTTATTAATGGAAGTGGTGGAAGAACAACAATTACTTGCTAAGGAGAAACACATTCATCTATCCTTGCAATTAATTGATCCCCCTCCTTCTGTGAAGGAACCAGAATTAGTGGAAAATTGGTTTACCTGTAAAGGTAATTGGGATCAGTTAGCACGATTATTTACTAATTTGATTAGCAATGCCTTACATTACACACCTAATGGGGGTAAGGTAAGCGTGGAAGTAGCACAGATAGAATCAAATCATCGGGTTTCTGGATTGCGCCACAGCCATCATCAATTACAAATCAAGGTGAGGGATACAGGTATTGGTATTCCTGCAGGGGCTTTACCGAAATTATTCGATCGCTTTTACCGTTTAGATCCCGCACGCACCCACTCACCGAGAGACAAGGTTACAGAAAATACCACAGGTTCTGGTCTAGGATTAGCGATCGCTCAAGCTATTGTAGAAAATCATCATGGACAAATTCAAGTGGAAAGCACTCTAGGTCAGAGTTCTACTTTTATGGTTATGTTACCAGTTGGAAAGGATTTGTGATGAGAATGGAGAATATTAATTAATAGTTGATGTTTGTACAAATTACCACTTCTCACCTTGGGGTTGGATAAGTGCGGGATGAATTAGCGTTTGAAACCATTGAGAAAGCATTGAGAAATC
This sequence comes from Richelia intracellularis, assembly GCA_000613065.1. Taxonomy (GTDB): domain Bacteria; phylum Cyanobacteriota; class Cyanobacteriia; order Cyanobacteriales; family Nostocaceae; genus Richelia; species Richelia intracellularis_B. Next base: position 8,426 of record CBZS010000558.1, read on the forward strand.
GTTGAAAATTTAGTGAAATCATCCCCTGATTCAGCAACGCCTAATATTTATTCCGGAAGGATGCTCCATTATCGCTACAGGTTCTGCTCCTACGCCTCCTACCATAAATTAAAATCCGAGCTTTTCATAAAACACCCTTGAAGCTTCGAGGCTTTTCACCCGAATTCCAATATGGTTAATTATTCTAATTAGCTTAACTTTAGCCCTCAAAATAGTATTACTCGAAATGGTATCAAACGTTTCGGTGAAAGTTTGTCAGCAAATTTGAAAATAGTGCCGTTAACTTCCTCTGCGAGTTTTTCCATGCTTATAGATCTTGTTATGACCACACAGAAGACTTTTCATTATTTTGAGACTATTTCGAAAACGTAGTTATCTTATATACTGGCATGCTTTGTTCATACACTAACCTTATTATAAATCTCAAATTTCAATGTATTACGGAGTTTAAATACACCTCTTGATTGTTGCTAATACTGATGCTGCTTTCGCATCAGTATTAGCAACTAAGAATCAGTAAGTCTGGTTGGAATTGAGATAAAAAAGGTACTACTTTCTTGGTAAATAAAGGGTGATATATTTCGCCATTACTACCAGGTAAAACAGGTAAATTTAATACGTTATTGGCGATACCAGCCCCAGTAGCTTTACTGATGCCTGGGTAACATGGAAATTGATGGAGAGAACAATAGGCAATTTGGGGGTTAGTTTCCACGAACGCTTGCGTTTCATTCCCATGGTGTACGTCCCAGTCTAAAATTGCCACGCGGTTAATATCGGGTAGTTGTAGGCCATAATTAGCTGCGATCGCAGCATTGGAAAATAGGCAAAAACCCATACCTGTAATCTTTTCGGCATGGTGTCCTGGGGGACGCGCCAACACAAAAGCAAGCGGGTTTCCCCGTTTTCCTGACAATATCCACCCCATCTAACCAAGCACTGACAGCCAGTAAAGCCACATCATAACTGCGGGGAGAAACGGGGGTATCAGAATTTAAGTCACCGCCACCAGTGGAGGCAATTTCTTGTACCTTGTGAATGTAAGGTTGGGTGTGAACTGCTTCTGCAGAAGATTTTACCGGACGCTTGGTAATAGGAGTACGTGATCGCCATTGGATTTTATCGGCAAATGGAGCCGTTCTTAGGGAATTTGCGATCACTGTTAAGCGTTCTGCTTTTTCTGGGTGGTAGCTTCCCGTTTTGTATTCAAGAAACTCATAGGAATAGATTACTTTACTGCTACCATGGCGATTTGGGTTTTAGAAGGCAGAGGAGCAGGGAGAAAAGGAGAGCAGAAGGGGACGCGTAGAGTGGGGGAAGCGGAGAGGATAAACTCCCCATGTAACCGTTCAGATGATGTCACTTGCTACAACGCGGGGTAGACGAAGGCTTCACTCTGCGAGAAGCCACTATTGCGTCTACGTAGAGTACCCGCGCAACGTAGTGGCTTACCGTGTCCCCGCGTCCTCTTCAATAATTCCCCATTTCCTTAATGATCAACCATGCAATACTCTTGGATTGGCTTGACATCCAAGGTGGTATTTTGCAGGGAACGGATAGCGGCAACGGTGGCTTTTGCACCAGCGATGGTGGTAATAATGGGGATTTTATAAGCTAAAGCTGTGCGACGAATCAGTTTGGCATCGGTTTGAGCTTCTTCCCCGGAAGCAGTATTGACAATTAATTGAATTTTACGGTTCTTAATTGCATCCAATACATGGGGACGACCTTCATGTAATTTTAGGACTAGTTCCACTTCTAATCCATTTTCTTGGAGGATGCGACGGGTTCCCTCGGTAGCCATGACGGCAAAACCTAGATCGATAAACTCTTTTACTACGGGTACAACCGCTTGTTTATTGCGATCGTTCATGGAAACAAATACAGTACCAGTTAGAGGTAATTTTTCTCCTGCACCCATTTCTGCTTTGGCAAAGGCACGACCGAAATCGCTATCTATCCCCATTACTTCGCCTGTAGAGCGCATTTCTGGTCCAAGGATAGTATCGGTACCGGGGAACTTGTTGAAGGGCAGGACAGCTTCTTTAACGGCTATGTGGCTGGGTATGACTTCTTTGGTAAAACTGATTTCTTCTAAGGTTTTACTGGACATAACTAAAGAAGCCAGTTTAGCAAGGGGAACTCCGGTTGCTTTTGAAACAAAGGGCACTGTGCGGGAAGCACGAGGATTAGCTTCAAGAATATAAACCTGGGGACTTTCACTTTGGGCATTAACAACGGCGAACTGGATGTTCATTAAACCTATGACGTTCAAGGATTTGGCTAATTCTATTGTCCAGGTACGAATTTGGTTGAGAATTGCATCGGCAAGAGAAATAGAAGGCAAGGAACAAGCAGAATCCCCTGAGTGGATTCCTGCTTGCTCAATATGTTCCATAATACCACCAATTACTACCTGTCCTGTAGCATCTGCGATCGCATCCACATCTACTTCAATGGCATTTTCCAAGAACTTATCAATGAGAATGGGGTGTTCTGGCTCTACTTGAACAGCAAAGGTCATGTATCGTTCTAACTCATTATCTGAGTAGACGATTTCCATGGCTCTGCCCCCTAATACGTAGCTGGGACGCACCACCACGGGATAACCAATACGTCGAGCTACAATTAAAGCATCTTCATAGGTACGGGCAATACCATTGGGAGGTTGAGCAATGTCGAGTTGTTCTAGAATTTTCTCAAATCTTTCCCTATCTTCAGCAGTATCAATTGAGTCGGGAGCTGTGCCCCAAATTTGCGTATTAATACTTCTTTCTTCGGCAGTATTTTGCAAATATTCCTGTAAGGGAACTGCCAACTTGAGGGGAGTTTGTCCGCCAAATTGGACGATAATACCCACGGGATTTTCCGCCTCAATTATGTTAAGTACATCTTCCTTAGTTAGGGGTTCAAAATACAAGCGATCGCTTGTATCGTAGTCGGTGGAGACTGTCTCTGGGTTGGAGTTGACCATAATTGTCTCGTAACCAGCACCCTTTAAGGCGTAGGCAGCATGACAGCAACAATAATCGAACTCAATCCCTTGTCCAATCCGGTTTGGTCCCCCTCCCAAAATCATCACCTTGGGTTTATCGCTGGGAAGAATTTCTGTCTCTTCTTCGTAGGTGGAGTAGTAGTAAGGGGTAAAGGCTTCAAATTCCGCCGCGCAGGTATCCACTGTTTTGTAAACTGGGATGACTCCTAACTCTTGACGATAGGTGCGGACTTCATCCTCAGTAGTTTTCGTCGCGTAGGCAATTTGGCGATCGCTAAATCCATTTTGTTTTATTTCATGCATCCGCTCTTTTGTCAAGTCTTTTAAGGGTGTACGTTTGATAAACTTTTCCACCTCTAAAAGTTGCTGCATTTTATCCAGGAACCAAGGATCAATGCCAGTTAATTCATAGATTTCGTCCTGGTTAATCCCCAGTTTCATGGCATGACGCAGGGCAAAAATTCTTTCTGGGTTTGGTGTTCTTAATTGGGCGCGAATTTGTTCCCCACTGGGTAGTTTTTCCTTCTCGTCGCATCCCCAACCAGCACGTCCGGTTTCTAGGGAACGGATGGCTTTTTGGAAAGATTCGTTAAAAGTGCGTCCAATTGCCATGGCTTCCCCCACAGACTTCATTTGGGTCGTTAATCCAGAATCGGAACCGGGAAACTTTTCAAAGGCAAATCTGGGGATTTTGGTAACAACATAGTCAATGGTGGGTTCAAAGGAAGCAGGGGTTTGCTTGGTAATATCATTCTTAATTTCATCCAAGGTGTAGCCCACTGCTAATTTTGCCGCCATCTTAGCAATTGGGAAACCAGTAGCTTTGGAAGCTAGGGCAGAACTACGGGAAACCCTGGGGTTCATTTCAATTACCACCACTTCCCCATTTGTCGGATTCACCGAAAACTGAATATTAGAACCTCCAGTTTCCACGCCAATCTCCCGAATAATCTTAATTGCCATATCCCGCAAACGCTGGTATTCTTTATCCGTCAGGGTTTGGGCAGGTGCAACTGTAATGGAATCTCCGGTATGAATCCCCATGGGGTCGAGATTTTCAATTGAACAGATAATCACCACATTATCTGCTAAATCCCGCATTACCTCTAATTCATATTCCTTCCATCCTAGTAAAGATTGGTCAATAATAATTTGGGATACTGGGGAAGCATCAATACCTCCTCTTGCCATTTCCGCAAATTCCTCCTCATTGTAGGCAATACCCCCACCAGTACCACCCATAGTAAAAGCAGGGCGAATAATTAGAGGATAAGTGCCAATTTCCTGCGCTATGGCTTTTGCTTCTGCCAGGGATGAAGCCGTACCACTGGGACATACCTTCACCCCAATTTTGTCCATAGCCTGATTAAATAACTTGCGATCCTCTGCTTTCTCGATCGCTGGGAACTTCGCACCGATTAATTCCACTCCATACTTAGTTAGTCTCCCATCTTTTGCCAGAGCCACGGCAATATTCAATGCTGTTTGTCCCCCCATAGTGGGTAGTAAGGCATCGGGACGTTCCTTTTCCACTATTTTAGCTACCAATTCCGGGGTTAACGGTTCAATATATGTGCGATCGGCGGTTTCCGGATCGGTCATGATTGTCGCCGGATTGGAGTTCACTAAGACTACTTCATAACCCTCTTCTCTGAGGGCTTTACAAGCTTGGGTTCCGGAGTAATCAAACTCACAGGCTTGTCCGATAACAATAGGACCAGAACCCAGGATAAGAATTTTTTTAATGTCGTCACGACGGGGCATATGCGTTGCCTTAGAGTAGAGAAATAGAATCCTGATTATTTTAAGATTGTTTCACCACCTCGTATCCAATTTGCAACGAACTTGTGAGGAATTTATAAAAAGCCAGGAGCAGAAGGTAGGATCTAGAGGTTGGATGAATAGATTCTATCTGTTTTTATTTGGGATTTTTGATTGTGGTGTTGTGGATAAATTAGTAGGATAGAAATAATACAAGCGTTACTGAAAAGAGCATTCACAACATTATTGCTTCTCAAAAATAGCGAATCTTGCATAAAAATCTAGGTTCATACATAGAAGTTCTGAGAGTAAAGCTTGAAGGATGTCTTCAGAAAATGTGACTAACATCATCGGAACATCTGATTGACCAAAATTATAGTGACTCACAAATCAATGAAAATGAAACTATTACATAAAGCGTTAAGTTTTGCGGCGTTGCATAAGTATGGGATGATTTCACTACATTTTCAACGATTTCTTAATGGTTTAAAATGCTAATTCATCCCATACTTATGCAACGTCAGTTTTTCTAGTATTGCTCTAGCAAGTATGATGACTGTTAGTGCGGTTACAAGTAGCTTTTATATGCCCACGGCTACAGCAGCACCTAAAGATTTGGCTTGTAATAATAACATTTTTAAGTATTCAGTGATTGGTGCATTTTTATCTAATAATCATTAGATCAGAACTGATAAAACACCAAATAATTATACTGCTTTTAAACCTGAGACTTATTATCCTGGGAATGGTCAAGCATGGGGAGAACCAAGGTTTAAGTACATTGCTAGATTTAACAACATTAAGGAATGGCGAGCTAAAGTTTGTGCAACATCGGTACAAAACTCTAGTAATAACCATATAATTTTTTACCAAAGCTCTAGTAATTCATCCTGTCTTCCCAATGGAAACAAATATTGCAGAATGTATGTGAGTCCTACAATTTATTTGGGTGCGACTCTTTTGGTAGTAGGGAGTATGATATAAGACTAATAAATGACAATTCAACCACAGTAGTATTGACAGGCAAAAATGTACTTGATGGAATTGGCTTGTAAAAAGTGAAAAAACAGGAACAGTTCCACACCCTATGCAAGGATCTACATCAAATCAAAGTATGTTTTGGTCACAAGCACGAGAACTATTTGAACAGATAGTTAGTTGGTTAGACTCAGACAGCATTTGTGGGTTAAAACACTCCCAGATAGAGAGTAAGTTACTTGAGAATGGATACGAATTATTGAGACGGTTGTTACAAACAAAGATATTTTGATAAACGCAGTCAAGATGAAATCTAGGGAGAGTGTGCAGGCACAGACTCAGTAAACAGAACACACAAGAAAAAATTGTCGCGGAAATTGACCACATTATTTGGCACAGTAATCGCCAATAGAATCGGTTCTGGAGGAAGAAAGATAAATACCCTATTTCCTTTGGATGGGGAGTTTAATCTACCAGCACAGCAATATTCTCTCTCATGGACTAAGACAGGGATATTATCCATGTGATTGAGTATTTGTGGAAAGCTGTATTTGTCTTTTATTCTCAGACTTCAACACAGGCAGAAGCTTGGGAGAGCAAACGTTTACAGCTTATCCTTGAAGGTAAATCAAGTTCAGTTGCCCCAGGTATGCGCCGGAGTGCGACTTTACCCAAACTCACCCCCCCAAGAACGTAAACCCGTGGATACCTGTGCTAGATATTTACTTAACAATGCCAAATACCTCAAATATGACGATTACTTAAAAACTGGATAATCCATCGCCACGGGGGTGATTGAGGGTGCTTGTCGGCACCTGATTAAAGACAGACAGGATGGATATGACTGGGGCTAGATGGACGGTGAAGGGTGGTGAGGCTGTTTTACCCCTGGGTTCTTTATACATCAGTGGCGATTGGGATGAGTATTGGCAGTTTCATCTACAACAAGAACATAAACCCAATCACCTGGCTTTGTACTCTAGTGGTATTTCTTTGATCAAGCAAGTTCTCAAAGCAAAGCTCGTTGTTCTACTACCCCTCCACCTCTTCCAATACCTGTCTAAGTTCCACTCCCCCTACTACCAAAAGAGTCGCACCCAATTTATTTTCAGGTAAAGGAAAGGAATGAGCCGGAAAATAAATGGAGAACTCTAAAAAAAGATGGGAAGTCAGCTATATATGAAATTCCTGCCAACAATACTCGTGTTTATAATTGGGCATGGAAGAGAAGTCAGGCAAGTGATTTTCGGATTCTTGTTCGTTATGCAAAACCACTATATCTATTCGGTTTTATGATGGAGAAATAAGACAGTTTTGGCTTTATAATTGAATTTTATTACGCCTAGTGTGAATTGATTGCTGAAACCATTGTAATTGCTTTGATGATTACACAATCAGATTTTTGGAAGAGTTTCAAAAACCTTATGCTAACAGAGAAATTTTTAATTCACACCATACTTTTTATTATTTATAACCATGAAAAACTACAGAATGTTGATACACCTTTTCATGATTGATTATTATACCTATAATACATACTTCATATCCATGCTGATTTAGTACAAACTTGTATCTTTGAAAAGCTTGATTATTGAGTTAACAAGGCTTTTTGTTATTTGTAATAGTTTATCTATAGTAGTGCTGGATATCAAGGCTTATATATCACTTCTCAGTCTAGTGAGGTTTTTATCTGTAATATCCGGCGTTGTATAAGTGCGGGATGAATTAGGGGTTTTAACCATTGAAAAAGCGTTGAAAATTTAGTGCAATCATCCCCTGATTAACAAACACCCAAGGTACTACAGTAAGCCGCTGCGCGTCTACGGCAGATTAGGAAAAGCTGTATAAAATGCTGAGAAACGAGATATAAACCACTATATAATTAGGATGTTATGATTTATCAATTATGAAAGCAAGAAACGGCACAATAAAATTAAACCAGTTTTTAAAATTGATGGGTATAGTACCTACAGGGGGACAAGCTAAGCTGATGATTCAAGGTGGTGATGTGCAGGTTAATGGTATGTTGGAAACCCGACGGGGACGGAAATTAGTACGGGGTGATAAAGTAACAGTAGAAGGACAAACTTTTGAGGTCAATTTGGACAATAGTCAAGACTAAGAGAAAATCATAGACTTTTTAGTTTCAGCATAGCTAACTGACATGAGCGTTCGTTTTATTGTTGCAAATATTATTATTAACCTTGAGCTAATTCTTCCATGAGTTGTAGTAGTTTTTTCTCAGTTTTCTCTAAAGCTTCCAGGAGAAAGTTTTTCTTGATGTCATGAATTAAATTTTATGCAAGTTTGCGAATGGGTTAATAAAGCGAGAAAATTCTCCAGGGGAAAATGTTTTTTCCCAATTATTTGGTTGACGACAGGGGTTAGGATTTTCTGTCGTGGGAACTCGCATAAAAACATACTCACACTGGACTCCATTGAGATTCGTTTCTGGGGTAATGCCCCAATCTTGAATATATGCACCAGTGAGGTTTGCACCACCAAAATTGGTTTTATCAAGCTGGGTTTCTACTAGTTTGGCTCTAGAAAGCTCTGCGCCTTGCAAATTAGAATCCCGCAAGTTAGAACTAATCAAACTTGCATCTTGTAGATTCGCTCCTTGTAAATTTACCCCTTGTAAGTTCCAACCATCATATATTTGGTTGTGCAAATCCTTCGTTATCAATAACTCACGTAACTGGAGATTTTCTAAATACGTTGCTTTCACTGAGGCACCATGTAAATTTTTTACTTTAAACCAACAGGTACGGGTAATAATTGCTTGATTCAGGTTAGTATTTTTTAATTGCGCCTGGGTAAAATCAGCATCAGTTAAATCAGCCCGGTAAAAATTAGTACCATATTTTGTCGTTACCGCGATCGCAACATCATTAATCCACCTTTGTTTATAATCTCCGAATAAGGCGCGACTACTAACCCAAGCAGCAATCATAATTAGTAAAATAGCCACTCCCCCAGCAGCTAAAGCGGGAATCGTGTCAACAGAAGCCGCCATCACAGAAACAGCTCCACCCACGGCTCCCGCAGCAGATATTGTCATTGCCACGGCAATTAAACCCGCAATATTACCCGCTACAGCAGCAGTAGCAGTCACCACAACTGTACTAAAAGCTGCTGCTAATAGCCCCACAGCCCCTGTAACAACGACAGCAACGACCTGAGCCGTAGCCATTGCACCACTTTGAGTAAGGGTAATTCCCGTCCAGGATACAGCCACAATACCAGCCCAACCCACAGCCGCTACCACCGTTGCAGCCACAGCCACCGCCAGAAAAATACAAGCATTGGAAATTCCTCGACCAATTGCGATCGCAAAGAAGATTAGTAATACAATTAAACTAGCGAACGCAACGTACACATTTTCCTGGGGACGAGTTTCATTGATCCACAGAAACCCAATTAACGCACCTCCAATGGCTGCTAGTAGCCCTGAGAATGTGGAAAGCAGCAAGGAGAAGAGAAATAGAATAATAGCCCAGCGTCGCTGTAAACCAGCTTTAGCACGACTGAAGTTGGTATCCCGCAGAATTGCACCAGAAAAATCCGTGCCTCGAATATCTGCACCAGAAAAGTCCATTCCTGTTAAGTCTTGCCCTTGGAAGGATTTACCTCGAAATTTGCTACGGCGGTATTTACTAGCCATGCTGAGTTACAAGCCTAGTTGCGACATCTTTTTGTACAGATGGTAGGATACCAGGTTTTTGCCTGTTTAGATATCTAACTTAGGTTAGTTAATTGTCAGGAGTTTTGCAAAGGTAGGGTTTTGGGCGTTCTTAACTTTATATAAAAATTTTGGATTCAATTTATCTAACTTATGGGTATTGAGTTCCCCGACTTTTCAAGAAGTCGGGAAAATGAGGATTTGTGGTTGTGTCGCAAAAATGAGGTTCATTCTGTAGCACACTAAAAGACAAGTAAGAATACTTACTACTTCACGTCTGCTGATGAATTCCAAACAACCTTTCAAATGGCCTCACTTCCAGAACACAATTATTTTGCTGAATGTTCGTTGGTATCTGTGATACTCTCTCAGGTCTCGTAACTTGGAAGAAATGATGTTAGACAGAGGCTTGAAGGTAGATCATTCCAGTATCTGTCTCTGGGTTCATGAGTATGCTCCTGAAATTCATAAACGCACTCGTCCTTAAAAAAGTTTTGAAAGCCAGGCAGAACAAACAGCTTATAGTGATAAATGTAGATAAGAATCCTGCTTATCCTCCAGGATTTTAAGAACTCAAAGAAGAAGAAATATTGGCGTTGGAGAATCAGGGGATGAATTAGCGTTTGAAACTATTGATAAATCGTTGAACATTTAGTGAAATCATCCCCTGATTCCGCAACGCCGGTAAATCAAGTTCAGTTGCAGCAGGTATGCGCCGGAGTGGGACTTTACCCAAACTCACCCCACAAGAACCTAAACCCGTGGATACCTGTGCTAGATATTTACTTAGGTTATTATTGAAAAATAAATTACCAGCTAAAGCGGTTGAATCAAGATATCCCATTTGGGCAACAGTGGATTTCGCTGTAATCTAGACTCCACTTGTTTCATAGCTTTCTTTGTTAGAGAAATCCCTTTTTGGTAAACAGTTTTACTTAAACTCAAGATAGGATATAAGCCTTTCCAAGTCATACTCTAAGCCCAGGAAACTATGACTTCAACATCAAGAAGCTTTCCCCCCCCATTCCAATGCTGGTCAAGAATACCCCAACAACCCTCTATGGGATTGTATTTACTATGGTAAGGAGCATAGTAAAGCAATTGAATTGCTATATTTAGCAGATCAACAAACTCAACCATCCTTTTTTTTAATTGAGTTCTTACTCCACTACTTCCCGGACCATTATCAATGGTAATTTGTATCAGTTCGGTATCCTGCTTTTGTTCTGGTGTCATTGTCTTCCACCATTGAATTAGACTATCAACAATAAAATCCCTGGTTTTATAAGAAAAACTACCAAAGTTAATATAGAATAATAGCCCACTATCTTCATCAAGAATCCCACAGGGAGTATATTTTTCTATGGCTCCCATATCATGATCCTCAGCTTGATTGTCTCCTCTGGTTTTTCCACCACGAGAATAACCCCCGATATTAACAGTAGCTTTGCAATCCATGCTTAGTGCTTTGACTTTGAGGCTTCTTAATTGCTGCTCAAATTCTTTGATGTTGTTGAAGATATCATCCGTTTGTGGAATTTTTTTTGAGGTTTGGCTTTTACTACTTTACGAAGACGAGAGCCCATTCGATTCAATACTTGTGCCATTGTACTAGCGCAAGGCAATTGCTCCTGGCTAAATCCCTGTTCTTTGAGTTTTTCTAGTGCGGATGTTGCTGTTAACCGGGTATAGGCTAAGGAAGTTTTAAATGTTGGGTCTTGTTGAGAATCAGATTCTGCAATTTGTCCCAGGGATAATGCCACAACAGAAGAGGTTGTTTCTCCTGGCAACGGTTTGCTGTGCTAAAGGCTGATTGTAATCCCACACAGATTATCCCTGTTCTTTTTTCCACTAACCCTAACTCTATATTTTCTCTACCCCAACCGAATACTGTTTGTGCTAACCTTGCTCTACCTTGGCAATATTTCAACCTCATCTGAGCTTGAAAGCCCCGACGTTCTACGCCATTCATTTTTGATGCTGCCAACCGAAAGTCTTCTATTTGTTTGTGATCTTGTTAATGATTTGGGTTCCTCTGGTGGGTCTAGCATACTCCAAAATACTTGCCCCTGTTTTTTTACTCATCAACATTACATCTTACTTTCATTGGTAAATTCTTTCTTCTAAATCACATTAACAATCCCAAATAGCTCAAATAAGACGATATCGCCACGGGGCTGATTGAGGGTGCTTGTCCCCACCTGATTAAAGACAAGATGGATATCACTGGGGCTAGATGGACCATGAGGGGTGCTGAGGCTGTTTTACCCTTGGGCTCTTTATACATGAGTGGCGATTGGGATGAGTATTGGCAGTTTCATCTACAACAAGAACATAAACGCAATCACCTGGCTTTGTACTCTAGTGGTATTCCTTTGATGAAGCAAGTTTTAAAAGCTCGTTTTTCTACTACCCCTCCACCTCTTCCAATACCTGTCTAAGTTCCACTCCCCGTCTTACTAAAAGAGTCGCACCCAAATTAAATTGGCTCATATCTACCAATTGAGCAAAGTCAGCAAGGTTTATTTCCCCATCTAAATGCACATCTATCTAGTCTAAAACTTGCAGTAAATGACGTTGACATAAACCACCATTGTAAACTGGTATCTGGGGTCTTGTCGTCCCATGGTTTCGAAGCAAATGTAGAGCTAAAACCTTTGCTAGAGAATCAACATCAAGTTCGTTGCCAAAGGATTACCGGTGCAATTCCCATATACTTTAAACGGCTAAAACTTGGATTGTTTTAAATGTCTGAAACTCGAGAGTCAATAAGCTGTTTACCTTCTTCTCTTTATCAGTATTAGCAGTAGCAATGCAGTTAGAGATTGCTGCCTTCAAATCTGAGAAATGAGCATAGTACTTAGAGTATAAACATTCATTTCTAATAAATTTCCAAAATATTTTAATCAAATTAAATTGTGGGAAATAGCAAGGTAAATAGCATAGTTATATACCTACTGATATCGCATAATTATGTACTAATTTACACTTCTGAGTTCTGGCTTTATCTAGTACAATAAGAATTGGTTAATTTAGCCCCAGATTAGCTAATTTAAATAACAACTGGTACAGACTTTCTGAATTAATATAAGTTTCATTTGTAATTGTAATGATTTCCTTAGTAAGTGCATTAACTGCTCCTAAAACATTAAATCGCTTTCCACCGGAAGGTGAACAGATAAATGTTCTTGTAAAACACCATAAAAATCCTAAGTATGCTCGATGTACAAAGTGGGCTGCGTCAACAAAAAAAAACTACTTTATTTCCGCTAATAGCTTGTTACAGTAATGGTTATAGCTTTTATTGTCTATATTTTTCTACCTCTTCAATCTTTTCTGGGTCTACTGACTTTCCCGGCACATACCCCACTTTTAAGCAACGCAAACCTGTTCTGAGCAGAAATTCTCTTACCTGAGTTGGACTGCGCTTAATACCAGTTATTTTTTCAATGGCATCACTCGGTTCTGCAATAGTTGTAGCTGGATATTTCTCAAAATATTATTTCAAAATATCACTATACTGATTTTATTCACTTGGCTGTCCTTTGTGGTGTATTTTGTTTAGTTTTTCTACTCTTCCTGATTGAGATTGTTTAATGTAAACTATTAATTAATGTTGTTCTTGATATTTTACACAAACTACAAATTTATTTATGTTTTATACCCTGACTTTTTAGATATATAGCTTCCATCTTTCTCTGTACTAATGGATGAGCATAACGATATCATTCATAATGAAATTTATCAATGTCTTCTTGCCTAAAATCTCTTTTTTACATCAGACTTTACTTGGTTTCTCAAGTAATATTGTTTATTAATTTATAATACTTGTGATTACCGCCATCAAAAAGTCCAGTTTTTAGCCGTTATTAGTATAATAACATCATGGCGTTCGCTTCAATTTGTGGATCACGAGTTTGAAATGTTTGTATTAATTCAATGTGTTCGCTATTTTTACCCAGGGTTTCCTCTCCGACATTCCACACAAATGAGTCTTTAATCCGAATTTGCACGATAATTTGCACATCGCCATCGGTTTGGGTCGATAGGGTTGTATCAGCAGGAGTAATCAGCACATCACCCTTACTGTAAAGTCCAGCGTAAATACGATTATCTTGCCTATGGGAAAAATGGAAAGGACGGAGTGAAAGTAACAACCCCAGGTTATGTTCATCCTGAAAATTCCACTTATTTTCACCAGTTCCATAGTTGCAGCAATGGCGACAGTGTCGAATAAAAAGCTGTTCCCATTGCTGAGTGACATTCCATCCTGGCTGTAAAGCCGGATTTTGAATTGTTGTCACAATCAAATTCGACATGGCAGGGTTTGGTGAATATTTAGCCAAACTGCAGCAATTTTAACAAAATCTTGTCTACTGCAATCAAATCGCAACAATATTTTTATTGTTTGGTAACCCAATTATTATCCTAGACGCTACGTGAACGGCGAACTGACAACTCAGGGCAAACGATCACAAGATTGTGAAATTTCCACAAGAATTAGATCTGGACTTTAGACTAAAGCGGTGACGGCGTACAAATAGCTCGTATAAAAAATAGAGAGATGCCTGTGTAAAAAACAAGTATCCCACGACGGAAGATGAGAAAAGCAGAACCAATTCTGGCGTTGCAGAATAGAGGGATGAATTGAGGTGTTCTAATGTCCATTGTCCATACTGCAAGTATACGAGGATTAGAAAAAATGGGAAACGTCGAGGTAAACAAAATCACATTTGTGTAAATTGCGAACGCCAATTTATAGATATCTATAATGCACCAAAAGGAGACTCAAATGAGATCAAACAACAATGCTTAAAAGCATAGGTTAATGGCTCGGGATTTAGGACTATTGAACGCCAAAAATGAGTTAATGACACAACCATAATTAGTTAGGTAAAACAAGTTGGTGAAAAATTGCCAGATGCTCCATCAATAGAGAATATCCCAGAAGTTGGGGAACTGGATGAATTAGAAACTTTCGTCGGTTCAAACAAAAAAAAACTAAATTTGGTTGTGGACAGCAGTAGACCATTTCCGCCAAGGAATTTTAGCTTGAGTACTGGGAGACCATAGTGCAGAAACCTTTCAACCTTTGTGGGATATTGTCTACTTCTGGAAGTGCTATTTTTATATCACAGATGGATAGAAAGTTTACACCAGTTTTGTTGAACCAGAAGACCATATTATTAGCAAAATATATATGACTAGAGTACAAGGGGAAAACACACGTTTACGTCATTATCTGCCACGTCTACATCGAAAAACATTATGCTACTCTAAATCCGTAGATATGCTTTAGCACTCTATTCTATTGTTACTGATTTTATTTAAGTATAGATAAATACCTGTATTTGGTTGATTCATCCCGCAAATATGCAACGCCCCAATTCTCTACTTTCATTATGGAACTTGTATCGTAACTCAAAGCATTTCTTCTATATTTTTTGCATCAGTTGAAGTTCTGGCAATGTTGTTAATTTTTTGGCACGTATGGAAATGGCCTAACCCAGAGAAAAAATATCACAAATATTGGTCAGTAAATTTTCTATATTTAGAAGCAACAAAAGCCAAACAAAAAAGATTACGTCAGGAGTTACTCCATTATGAAAGCAATTGTATTAACTAAATACGGTCAGTCAGATGTTCTTCAACTTCAACAAGTAGAACAACCAAGCTCCAAGAATGATCAGGTATTGGTAAAAGTTAATGCCGCATCTGTGAATGACTGGGATTGGTTTCTTCTGAGGGGTACGCCATTTTTCATCCGCTTGCTATGTGACTTCTTCAAACCCAAAATTCAGATACATGCAGCAGAAATAGCAGGTATAGTTTAGGCCGTTGGTAAAGGCTGATCGCATTACTGAATGTGTATTTGGGAATCACCATTTTGGATTATTATACCGGAGAATGTAAAAATACCAAATGGGTTCTATAAAACTCTAATAGAGGTCGGGATTGAAGTAAGACGAAAGAGATCGCAAATAATCAGGGGATAATAGGATAATCTGATCCACCAAACCACAGACGGGCTCCCCAGAAAAGGCATAATCCTAGCAGTGCCAACCAATCACCACCTTTAAGGCGTAAATCGCTCCATCTAACTCGATGTTCGTTGGGGCTGGTAAAACCTCGTACCATCATCGCTCCAGCCATTTGACTAGCTCTAAGTAATAAATTATCTAACAATCTTTCTGCTACCATCATCCAAACCTTTACTGAACCTTTCCATCCTAATTTTTTCCAATTAATGGCTCTGGTAACAATAGAACGTCCTAGATTCTGTACCTCTTCTAATACTAGAGGAATAAATCTTAGGGACAGAGTTAAAGTTAAAGTCATTTCTGTTACAGGTATATTGAGTTTGCGGAGGGGTTGCATTAGACTGTCAATTCCTGCGGTAATTTCTTCCGGTGCAGTTGTTAAAAGGTAAAGATTAGTACTGTAAATAACAGTAAAAACTATGGTGCTTAAACGCACGGCTAAATCAAATGAACGGCGATTTATAGTAACTGGTCGTTGTTGAAACAGAATATAACTATATTCTTTTCCCCGTTGATTTTGTGCTGCTTTATCTATTGTTGGTGTGTTGTTTCGAAGTGTTGGGGTTTGGGTCGCAGGACTAGGAGCGGGTTGAGAATTAACTGGTTTGAGTAACTCCGCAGTGGAAGCACTCGGCATTCTGGGTTGATATTTTACCCCCAAACCATCAGGACTAATGGACGCGATCGCTAATACAAATAAGCATAGCATCAGCAACCAAACCATTTGCTGTCGCCATACCCTTCTAGGTATGCAGGCTACTAAGGTGATAAAAATTAATACTAATACTAAAACTACCCGCCACATGGTACTGGCAAAAATATAGGTAGTGAGGAAACTCATTAGCCAGCCAAACTTCACCCTTGGGTCAAGTTTATGTAACCATGTTTGTGGTTGTTCTAAGTATAGTCCTAGGGGTAGCGATCGCAGTAAATCCATCGTTCAATTTTAGATTTTAGATTATGGAATTCATCTTTCGATGGGAATTAAAGCAAGTACATTCACAAAACCACAGGTTTTTGATTTAAGAGTTATCAGTCAAGAGTGATAAGTTTATCCTTGGCTTCAAGTACCCGCCATATGCATTGAGAACTGTTTATTCTTCACTGAAATTTCTATACCTTAGTAGCACGATTAACGGTAGCATTTTCCACATCACGAGCTTTTTTACTCCGCCAAAACAGACGGATGGGTGTACCTTTAAAACCTAATTGTTGTCGGAATTGCCGTTCTATATATCGTCGGTAATTATCATTGAAGCGTTTAGCATCATTAACAAACAAGGCAATACTAGGAGGTTGAGTACTTACTTGGGTTCCATAGTAAATTTTACCTTGCTTGCCGCTTCTACTTACGGGTGGGGAATGCCAGCGAATAGCCTCCTCTAACACCTCATTAATGACAGATGTACTTACTCGACGCTTGTGTTCTTCAGCAGCGTAGTTAACTAAATATAAAATCTTCTCTACCCGTTGTCCAGTCATAGCACTGACAAAGATAGTTTCTGCCCAGTTTGTGAAATTCAGACGTTGGCTCAACATTTTTTCATAATCATAAATGGTGTAGGAATCCTTCTCAATCGCATCCCATTTATTCACCACCAGCACAAAAGCCCTACCATCTTCTACAATGCGCCCAGCTAATTTTTGATCCTGATCCGTAATTCCATCTAGGGCATCAATTACTAATAACACCACGTCAGCACGACGAATGGCTTTAAAGGAGCGGTTAATACTAAAAAACTCTGGGCCATATTCCACATTCTTTTTCTTGCGAATACCAGCTGTATCAATTAACCGATAGGTTTGTCCTTGGCGTTCGATAAAAGTGTCAATTGCATCACGGGTAGTTCCAGAAATAGGACTAACAATTGCCCTCTCTTCTCCCATAAAGGCATTCAACAAACTAGATTTACCGACATTGGGGCGACCAACAATTGCTACATTAATTTCGTGTTTCTCCTGAATTTCCGTAGTTTCCGGCAAATGTTCAATTACCTCATCCAACAATTCCCCAGTACCATTACCGTGTATAGCAGACACAGGATATGGTTCACCCAGTCCTAAATCCCAAAATTCCGCCGCTTGAATAAAACCCTGATCTGGGGACTCACATTTATTTACCACTAAGAAGAAGGGTACTTTTTGTTGCCTTAACCAGTCAGCAATTTCCTCATCAGCAGCAGTCGGTCCCGTGCTCCCATCCACGACAAATATTGCTGCATTTGCTTCAGAAAGGGCAATCATTGCCTGTTGTCGAATTAGGGGTAAAAATTCCGTATCCTCATTAAACACCAACCCCCCCGTATCTACCACCAAGAAATCTCGATCGCGCCAAAATGCGGGGATGTAAGTGCGATCGCGAGTAATCCCCGGTAAATCATAAATGATAGCAGATTTGTCCTTGGCAAGGCGATTAACCAAGGTTGATTTGCCCACATTCGGGCGACCAATAATTGCAACAACAGGAAGTCCCATAATAGCGGATGGCGAATTATATCCAAACAACTATTGTAGCGTTATTGGGATTGTAATCGTTCTAAATCTAAATTGGCTGCAACTTGGGCTAATTTATCTAAATCTGTGAGGTTGTCAACGTAAGGCAAACATCCTAAAACGGGGACATCTGTCAAGAATTGAATCAAATCTGTGGGTGTCCAATCAGCTATTTCTGCTTCTGTACGGGGTTGAATGCAATTGAGTACCATTCCCAAAATACTAATTTTGTACTGTTTTGCTAAGGTAATATTTGCTACTGCTTGGGATATCGCACCTAATTTTACTGGGACAACCAATACAGAGGGTAAATGCCATTCCGCAGCTAAATCTGCTACTGTCAATTCACAAGTAACAGGAGAACCCAATCCGCCTAATCCTTCTACCAAAACAAAATCATGTTTGGCTTGCAATGCGTTAAATGTTTGCCGAACCACCCCTAAATCCACCGTTCGACCTTCTTTAACTGCTGCTAAAGGAGGAGCCAAAGGTGCTTGAAAATACAAAGGGTTAATTTCTTCGGGAGATTGGTTGAGGTTAAATAATTGCTGATACAATTCGCGATCGCCTACACCAGATTGTACAGGCTTCATAATTGCCAGGTTACAATCTGGAAGGTATTTTTGCCAATATGCAGCTAAGGCTGTAGTCAGGACTGTTTTACCAGCTTCGGTATCTGTTGCGGTAATGAATAGGGATTTCAATAGTCTGTAAAAGATGGGTTTAATTGACAGAGTTTAACGCATTTATATGGGTGCTTTCTGATTGTCAACAGGGAAGAATCAAATTAGCAAGTCTATTGAGTTGATATGAGCTACTGAGTTTATCTGAGCCACTACGCTTTAGTACTTTTGTATTACGAGTGTTTACGAAACTGTAAAGCTATGCCTATAATAAAGGCTACCCTGAGCTATAAAAATGAAACATCAGACAAAATATACCAAGTAGAAATAGTTTATCTAAGTTGGGGATCCTATCAGGTAAATTTTGCATATGGTAAAACGGGAAAAAAGTTAAGAAGTGGGACAAAGACAGACAAACCAGTTACTTTACATAAGGCGGAAAAAATATTTGATGACTTAGTCAAGTCAAAAAAAAATAGGGGTTATCAAATAAGTAACTATCAAAGTCTATACTGTAAAGAAATTATTACAAATATCTTTACAGTATAGACAACCAATTGTTGATGAAATTAAGCGAACAAAAGTAGGTAATTTTTTAGAAGAAGGGAGAAAACCTAGATAAAAGGCACGACAATATTGGGTGGAGTTAAATTTAAGTAATATTGATTTAAGCTGAAGTTCCCCCGGAGCATATGTAGGAAACAGAGCTTTAAGCTTTAACCTTCCAAAGGTTGAGGGTTTTTACACAAAAAAACTGTACTCATGTAATTAAATATTTACTTAGTCTTTTGAGCTCAGAAACATGAGCTAATTATAGTCATGTATATAGAACGTATTCCTAACAGAAACTCTTCCCCAGCCGTTCTGGTTCGCGAGTCATGCCGTGAGGACGGAAAAGTTCGTAAACTTACCCTTGCGAATCTTTCAAAACTGCGTTTGCAAACGGTAGATGATTTAAAAATTCTGCTTAAAGGAGGTAAAGCAGTAGAAGATTTAGAAAAAATATTTAAAATCATTCATAGCCGTCCTCATGGTCATGTGGCGGCAAGACTATCAAGCTTAATACAATTAATATTAGATACCTTAATTGATAGTTAAAACAGCAAAATAAGAATAATAATTGATGCTATCATAGTGGCACGTATTCTCAAACCAGCTTCTATTTTAGCAACAGTAAGAGGGCTAGATGGAGAAACTTTTTTCTCCAGTTTAGGGGAAGTTTTAGGATTAGAAGGAGCGGATGAGGATGAATTATATTTGGCGATGGATTTTTGATTGTAACCCCAAGTAAAAATTGAAAATAATCTTGCCAAACTTCATATTAAGGAAGGATGTTTGGTTCTATCTGACGTTAGTTCTACATATTTAGAAGGAAAAGCTTTTCCTTTAGCAAAATATGGTTATAACCGTGAGAAAAAACGTGGTAAATTACAAATAGTATTTGGGCTATTATGAAATGATAAAGGTTGTCCAATCGCAGTAGAAGTCTTTGAGGGAAATACATCCGACCCAAATAAATTTATTAATCAAATAGATAAGGTGAGCTCGAGATTTGGTATTAAAAGAGTAGTCTGTGTCGGAGACAGTGGAATGAGTACTCAAGCAAGGATTAGAGAATACTTAAAAGATAAAGAAGGTTTAGACTCGATTAGCGCTTTAAGAGCGAGCGCCTCAAATACAGAAATTAGTAGAAGAATCAGCTATTCAATTAGCTCTGTTTGATTAACGAAATTTAGCATCAATAAAAAGCGAAGATTATCCAGGGTAAATATTAATAGCTTGTCTAAATCCTTTATTGGCAGCAGAAAGAAAGAAAAATAGAGAATAATTATTACAAGCAAGAGAAAAGGAATTAGAGCAAATTGTTGCAGCAACTTAGAGAAAAGCTCGTCCACGAAAAGGCGAGGATAATATTGGTGTAAGAGTAGGTAAAGTTATCTTCTATCTCAATATTGAAATGTTTTTCAATATTGAGATAGAAGATAACAGTTTTTCATATCAGATAAATCAGTCAAAAATTGATGCAGAAGGAGTATTGGATGGTTTATATATTATAATTAGTACATGTTTGGATAAAGAAAGTTCATCTGCTACGGATACAGTAAAAGCCGATAACAATCTCTCACAAGTAGAACAAACTTTCCGTAGTTATAAAACTGTTGATTTAAAAGTTAGTCCAATTTACGACTATACAGCCGAACGTGTAAAATTCCATATCTATGTATGTTGTCTTATTATTATGTAGAATGGCATATGGGAGAACTTTTAGCTCCAATACTTTTTGATGAAGATGATTGGGAAGCAGCAGCAGCGAGAAAAGAATCTGTTGTATCTCTTGCCAAAAAGAACGAAAAAGCTAAAAATAAAGGGAACAAAAAGCTTACCTCAGATAATTTGCCTGTTCATAGCTTCCAAACTTTATTGGATGATTTCGCTACAATTGTTAAACATACAATTTCTACAACAATTGGTAGTAAATCCTTCGTTTTTGAGAAGATTACTCAGCCTACAGCTATACAACAAAGAGCAATAGATTTACTCGGAATTAGTATGATTTGTACTCAGTAAGAGTGAACTTGAAATCTCTCTAAGTATCATAAAAATTAAATATGAAGCTGCATAGAAAAGAGCTTCTAAAATAAAGTTGTAAGAGGAGATAGATATTACCTGCTCAAATGTAAGTTGCTTGAACAATTGTTGTATGCGCTCACGTAAATATTGCAAAGAAGAGAAAAGTTCGTTTTTGGGAGGTTTTTTGAGAAAATGCCAAAGCCTTTCTATTGGATTAAGTTAAGGGGAATGAGGTGGTTGAAGCAGGGGAATAATATTTTCTGGCCAATTAATCCCACAACTTGTATCAGTACGAGCTTGGTCAATTTGTAAAATTGCATAATCTTCACCTAACTATTGAGATAGCCAATCTAAAAACTGTTGAAAACAGTTACCGTTGACTTTGGGGTACTCCTGTTGCAAATGTTTTCCTGTTAATGATTTTATTGCACCATAAATCCAAAAATTTTACCTTTCCCATTTCACAGCAAAAGTGATTACTCCAGAAGCAATAATCACTTTTGCTGTGAGGGTTTTCAATCCAACCCTAGTTTCATCCTGACACAAATAATGAACGCACTTCCCCTGTGCTAGATGTTTTTTTAGACAATTGAGAATGATACCGAGTTTTTTTTTTACTCAGATACCAGCTTTTCATCCTGTTTGTAGCTTTGAGGACGTGGTAATTTTAGTTTTGATCCCAATTCATATCGAACCAATGCATAAACTCTTCCATACTCAATATCAAGTCCATGCTCTTTTTTCAACCATTCTACTATCCCACCATAGCTACTAAACCCTTTTCCTGTTTTTAACTCTTGTATGAGTGCTGCGATCGCATCATCATTTATTTTTCGTTTTGCTCCTGCCGCTTTCTTTATTTCTAATAAGGTGATTTTTGAAAAATAAATTACCAGCTAAAGCGGTTGAATCAAGATATCCCATTTGGGCAACAGTGGATTTCCCTATAATCTAGACTCGACTTGTTTCATAGCTTTCTTTGTTAGATAAATCCCTTTTTGGTAAACAGTTTTACTTAAACTCAAGATAGGATATAAGCTTTTCCAAGTCATACTCGAAGTCCAGGAAAGCATGACTGCAACATCAACAAGCTTCGCCCGCCCCATTCCAATGTTGGTCAAGAATACCCCAACAACCCTCTATGGGATTTTATTTACTATGCTAAAGAGGATAGTGAAGCAATTGAATTGGTATATTTAGGAGATCAACAAACTCAACCATCCTTTTTTTAAATTGAGTTCTTACTCCACTACTTTTCGGACCATTCTCAACTTTAATTTGTATCAGTTCGTTATCCTGCTTTTGTTCTGGTGTCATTGTTTTCCACCATTGAATTAGAGTATCAACAATAAAATCCCTGGTTTTATAAGAAGAACTACCAAAGTTAATATACAATAATTGCCCACTATCTTCACCAAGAATCCCACAGGGAGTATATTTTTCAGTGCATCCCATATCATGATCCTCAGCTTGATTGCCTCCTCTGGTTTTTCCACCACCAGAATAACCCCCGATATTAACGGTAGCTTTGCAATCCATGCTTAGTCCTTTGACTTTGAGGCTTGTTGATTGCGGCTCAAATTCTTTGATGTTGTTGAAGATATCATGGGTTTGTGCAATTTTTTTTGAGGTTTGCCTTTTACTACTTTACGAAGACCATAGCCCATTCGATTCAATACTTGTGCCATTCTACTAGCACAAGGCAATTGCTCCTGGCTAAATCCCTGTTCTTTGAGTTTTTCTAGTGCCGATGTTGCTGTTAACCAGGTATAGGCTAAGGAAGTTTAAAATGTTGGGTCTTGTTGAGAATCAGATTCTGCAATTTCTCCCAGGGATAATGGCACAAGAGAAGAGCTTGTTTCTCCTGGCAACGCTTTGCTGTGCTAAAGGCTGATTGTAATCCTACACAGGTTATCCCTGTTCTTTTTTCCCCTAACCCTAACTCTATATTTTCTCGACCTCAACCGAATAGTGTTTGTGCTAACCTTGCTCTATCTTGGCAATATTTCAACGTCATCTGAGCTTGAAAGCCCCGACGTTCTACTCCATTCATTTTCGATGCTGCCAACCGCAAGTCTTATATTTGTGATCTTGTTAATGATTTGGGTTCCTCTGTTGGGTCTAGCATACTCCAAAAGACTTGCCCCTGTTTTTTTACTCATCAACATTACATCTTACTTTCATTGGTAAATTCTTTCTTATAAATCACCTTATCCAGACAGACAAGCAGTTCTATACTTATGCAACGATTTTGTCACTGTTGAAGTATCTCTAGCCAAGGGTTTCCTGATTTATTTCTGCTGCTTTACTTGTCCACTTGGCATTGAGCCACGACAACATCTGTAGTTTTTCTTTCTAGTTTCCCAATCTGGCTGTCTGTAGCAGTTTTTTTAGTTCCTCTTCGGTATACGTGTTCCCAATCTTAAATCGGCGGCTCATGAGTATTGAAATCGTTCAAGTTTGCTTTACCCTATATGCACCTTCATACTCAATTAGTATGACATTGATGAGTTAACCACTGGTGAAATAAATCCCATAGAGGAGCATTAGGGTTAAGAATGCTCCTCTATGGCTAAAACTAAAGATATTGACTTGAGCAATCGCACAATAGTCTAATGGAGTTTCACACTGAATATTCATCCCATGGGCAGACAGCGAGTTTTAATTTGGTATCGCCACGATTTGCGGATTCACGATCATGAACCAATGTATGAAGCTCTACAAGCAAAAGCTTTGGTCATACCATTTTACTGTTTTGATACACGAGAATTTGGTCAAACGTCCTTCGGATTTCCGAAAACTGGTAATTTTCGAGCTAAATTCTTACTAGAAAGTGTTGCTGATTTACGAACTTCTCTGCAAAACTTGGGCAGTGATTTAGTTATACGTCAAGGTGCACCCGAAGAGATAATTCCTTTTCTAGTCAAAGAATTACAGATTGATGCTGTTTATTTTCAAGGTGAAGTAACTTCAGAAGAATTAACCGTAGAAATAGCCTTAGAAACTGCGTTGTCCTCTCTGAAAGTTCCCATTCATAGCTTTTGGAGTGCAACCCTTTATCATCCTGATAATTTACCCTGTGATGTAGTACAAATCCCAGAGCTATTTACAAAATTTCGTAAGCAAGTAGAAACAAATTCTTCTATTGAACCAACTTTTATAACTCCTCAACAATTACCAAGTTTACCGGATATAGAAGTAGGAGATTTGCCTCAATTATCAGATTTAGGGCTAGAATTACCTGAATTTGATAACCGAGCAGTTTTATGTTTTCAAGGAGGAGAGACAGCAGGAAAAGCAAGGCTCAAACATTACTTTTGGCAAAAAAACTGCTTGAAAGATTATAAACAAACCCGAAATGGAATGTTGGGAGCAAATTATTCTTCTAAATTTTCTCCTTGGTTAGCTTTAGGTAGTCTTTCACCCAGGTATATATATGAGCAAATACAGGATTATGAAGAAAAAATTATCAAAAATAATTCTACTTACTGGCTGCTATTTGAACTATTATGGCGAGATTTCTTCCACTTTCTTTGTCAAAAGCATGGTAATAATATATTTCGTCAATCAGGTTTACAGGGAATTGATATTCCTTGGCAGGAAGACTGGAAAAGATTTCAAGTATGGCAATTAGGACAAACTGGATATCCCTTAGTTGATGCCAATATGCGCGAATTAGCTGCAACAGGCTTTATGTCTAATCGAGGTAGACAGAATGTTGCTAGTTTTCTCACAAAAAACTTAGGCATTAATTGGCAAATGGGGGCAGAATGGTTTGAATCCTTCTTAATTGATTATGACGTTTGTAGCAACTGGGGTAATTGGAATTATACTGCTGGTGTTGGGAATGATGCCCGTGGTTTTCGCTATTTTAATATTCCTAAACAATCCCAAGATTATGATCCCCAAGGTGAATATATTAAGCATTGGTTGCCAGAGTTAAAGAATCTCTCTGGTGATAAAATACACGCACCATGGAAATTATCAACTACAGAGCAGAAGAAATTTGGAGTCATATTAGGAGTTGATTATCCCCGTCCTGTTGTTGATTTCTTTAAATCGGTGAAAAAGAATGAAAAAATTTACGTTCGCGCCGTTTCATCTCAGATACAGTAAAGAAAGAAGAAAAAACGGCGTTGCATAAGTGCGGGTTCAATTAGCGTTTGAAACCATTGAGAAATCGTTGAAAATTTAGTTAAATTATCCCCTTATTTAGCAACGTCTAAGTTCTTTAATACTTAAATCTCTATTTTTGTACCCCATGAGTGGTTCCAACAACTGGGGAAGATTGGGTGGCGTAGGGAAGTGCCTGGTCGGGGTATCAGTGTTTATTGGGCTTAGTCAAGGTCTTGATGGCCCTACCTCGCACCACCGAATCTAGTCCAGCGTTCCCCAGTTGCGTCAAATTTTTTTGGCGATGCCCCTCCAGTACCCCCCAAAGGGCGTTGGCGTAGCCTGCGCTTACGCACGAAGTGCCCGTCGCTGGCGTTCGCACTTGAGAATCAAGACATACATCACAACTGTGTACAAAAATATGTAACTTTCACTACAAAAGTAGATGCGTTCACCCTGCATCTGGCAATTTTTTACCAACTTGTTTTACTAAACTGATTATGGTTGTGTGATGAACTCCTTTTTCCCGTTCAATAGCCCT
>CBZS010000559.1 GCA_000613065.1 Richelia intracellularis
ATAAATTCGACACTCTATTTTGACTTGTAGTCGAAAATATACGTAAATGTTCCCCGAACCAGGCAATTAACACCCCCATAACTGGAGCTACAACTATCGTTGCTAGGGTAAGCTGCCAGTTGAGGTAAATCATGTAAATAGGAATCGCCAACAACTGCAACACACAGGGAATAAAATCGTGGAACAGTTTGTGGATAACTTCCCC
>CBZS010000560.1 GCA_000613065.1 Richelia intracellularis
ATGCTGGTCAAGAATACCCCAACAACCCTCTATGGGATTGTATTTACTATGGTAAGGAGATAGTAAAGTAATTGAATTGGTATATTTAGGAGATCAACAAACTCAACCATCCTTTTTTTTTATTGAGTTCTTACTCCACTACTTTTCGGACCATTATCAACTTTAATTTGTATCAGTTCGTTATCCTGCTTTTGTTCTGGTGTCATTGTCTTCCACCATTGAATTAGAGTATCAACAATAAAACCCCTGGTTTTATAAGAACTGAACTACCAAAGTTAATATACAATAATTGGCCACTATCTTCATCAAGAATCCCACAGGGAGTATATTTTTCTGTGGATCCCATATCATGATCCTCAGCTTGATTGTCTCCTCTGGTTTTTCCACCACGAGAATTAGCCCCGATATTAACGGTAGCTTTGCATCCATGCTTAGTCATTTGACTTTGAGGCTTGTTTGTTGATTGCGGCTCAAATTCTTTGATGTTGTTGAAGATATCATCCGTTTGTGGAATTTTTTTTGAGGTTTGGCTTTTACTACTTTACGAAGACAATAGCCCATTCGATTCAATACTTGTGCCATTGTACTGGCGCAAGGCAATTGCTCCTGGGTAAATCCCTGTTCTTTGAGTTTTTCTAGTGCGGATGTTGGTGTTAACCGGGTATAGGCTAAGGAAGTTTTAAATGTTGGGTCTTGTTGAGAATCAGATTGTGCAATTTGTCCCAGGGATAATGCCACAAGAGAAGAAGTTGTTTCTCCTGGCAACGCTTTGCTGTGCTAAAGGCTGATTGTAATCCCACACAGATTATCCCTGTTCTTTTTTCCCCTAACCCTAACTCTATATTTTCTCTACTCCAAGGGAATACTGTTTGTGCTAACCTTGCTCTACCTTGGCAATATTTCAACGTCATCTGAGCTTGAAAGCCCCGAGGTTCTACTCCATTCATTTTCCATGCTGCCAACCGCAAGTCTTCTATTTGTGATCTTGTTAATGATTTGGGTTCCTCTGCTGGGTCTAGCATACTCCAAAATACTTGCCCCTGTTTTTTTACTCATCAACATTACATCTTCCTTTCATTGGTAAATTATTTCTTATAAATCACCTTAAAGAAAAAAGAGGTGATGCAGCAAATTAGAGATTACTTTTACCCCAAATCTGGGAGCTCACCATGAATCATGAGGTGATGGATGGATTACTTTGGTTTGGATAAGGAATTCCACCATTTGGGTTTTTTTGAAACTGAAGAACATACCCATTTGTCAGCATAACTCCAGAAAATCATCCGTACTGGAACATTGGTTGCTGTGTCTGGTATTGTTGGCTTTGGCAAGACGAGGACCTTACAACCCCTGAAAGAGCAACTAAAACAAGGTAAGGAAATTATCGTCTCCCGTTCTCTAGCTGTGGATAAAGAGCGTGTGAGTGTGGGGACTTTAATCACTGCTTTGTTCTATGACCTGTCCACAAAAGAAAATTTAAAACTGCCCACTCAAACAGAAAAACGGGAGCGTAAACTCCTGTCTCTGATCCAAAAATGCCGTAAGCCTGTGGTTTTGTTTGTTGATGATGCCCATGCTTTGCACAAGCAAAGCCTAGTTAGACTGAAGCGGTTGATAGAGGTAGTTCGGCAGGATGGGGGGATTCTCTCAGTAGTTTTAGCTGGTCATCCCAAACTTAAAAATGACTTGCGTCGCCCCTCCCTGCAAGAAATTGTTGCCCGGACTCGTGTCTTTAGTTTAGAAGGCATTCGCGGTCGTTAAAGGGAGTATATTGAATGGGTTGTTCAACTCTGGGTCTATTCTTAAATAATGTGGGTCCAACACCCTTCTTATTATCAAAGAATCTGGTCCCAAAATTGTCTTGTTCTCGGGTCGAGGCTTTCTTGTTATTGGGTCGCTACATGTAAAGAAGAGCTTGAAATGATGAGCTGTCAGAATATCTGGCAACGAAAGATGAGGAAGATTAACTGGATTCGACTGGTCATTTTGCGCTACAATTATTGGATATGTAATAGTTTGCAAGAGCGGGGTGTTTAGTAGCTTCTGCGCTG
This sequence comes from Richelia intracellularis, assembly GCA_000613065.1. Classification (GTDB taxonomy): domain Bacteria; phylum Cyanobacteriota; class Cyanobacteriia; order Cyanobacteriales; family Nostocaceae; genus Richelia; species Richelia intracellularis_B. The sequence goes on from CBZS010000560.1 coordinate 2,052, forward strand.
TTGTAATTTTTAGGCACTCCTGTTTTTTTTTCAAGTGCCTGTTACAGAATCCCCCTTCAGCTGATACGCTTTAGGTAAGTTTTTCTTAATAAAGAAAGAAAGATTTGGTTGAGTCTCTCTTGGTGTGCGTACAGGTGGTGCTGGCGCGGGAAGCATCACGGGCCAGCACCACCTTTTTTTTGCATCAAACAACAAAGCCACATCCTGAGTAGGGTGTGGGTTGATTAGTATTTTCTTGCCAATGGCTAATGTTTGGCGAACCACGACAAGTCCTCGTTCGGCTTCTTGTTGGGCAATCCTTAACCCTTGTTGGTGTAGCCGCGGTATCTCTTCGAGTCTAGTAATACTGCGCTGCAATCGTGCTGTTGTTTGAGAAGTAGCGCGTACTTCCCTACGGTTAGCATTCTGGATTGTTCGGATTAAATCAATCTCATGTGCTAACTGTTCTAATTGCTCATCGATAGTGTTTAACCGGATGTTGATATCTTCCGGTTGTTCCGCGTGACTCATGCTGTGTCCTCATCTTCATGTCACTGCCTTGACGGTGTAACTTTGCTGCATTTTTGGATTAAGAAGCATCTTTTTTACTCTTGATCTAATGCTGGCAGAATTCGGAAGTTAAAAACATCTGCCCAAGTCTCTACGCCGTGGTTATTAGCCAACTCTACTTCTAGCAGTTTGAACCTTTCCCAATCGCGGTCTGAAATGGCAGCAAACATCCGCATGACTGCACTTAGGGGTATTTGAGTTGCTGTTTCAGTCATAAACAATATCCTCAAAAATACAAACTATCGACAGAATCCCTTTTTAAAACAAGTGCATGACAAGCCCAGAAAAAATAATGCTAGGCGAAAGCCCATAGATGCAATAGTCATGTTCAAAATGCTTGTGCTGCAACAACTGTACAACATCAGTGATGAAGAACTGGAGTACCAGGTAAATGACCGACTATCGTTCATGAGATTTTTGGGCTTGGGACTAGCAGAACCAGTACCAGATGCAACTACAGTTTGGTTATTTCGGCAGCAGTTGAAGCAGCAGGGTCTTATTGAAGAACTGTTTGAGCAATTAATTTGATCGGTAGCTGAGAGACCAAGGCTACCAAGCTAAGGGGGGTCAAATAGTAGATGCCACACTGATTCCAGGTCCCAAGCAGCATAAGACTAAGGAAGAGAAGCAAAAACTTGCCCAAGGAGAAATTCCCGAAAGTTGGCAGCAAAAGCCTCATCGCTTGTCCCAGAAGGATACCGATGCTCCCTGGACAAAAAATAATGGTCAGAGTTACTTTGGTTATAAAAACCACATCAGTATCTATGTAGAGTACGGTTTTATTCGTCACTATCAAGTCACGGATGCCTCAGTGCATGATTCCCAAGTGTTAGGGGCACTGTTGGATGAGCAAAACCAGGGAGAAGAGGTTTGGGCAGATAGTGCCTATGGTAGTGAATCTATTGAATGGATTTTACAGATTTTACAATTCCTCAGTCACATTCATGAACGAGCCTACCGCAATCATCCATTGACTGCAAAACAGAAAGAAAAGAATCGAGAGGGTTTTCAAGTCAGAGCTAAGATCGAACACCTTTTTGGTTACTGGGTTAATGAAATGGGAGGCAAGTTAATGGGTTCCATTGGTAAGCAGTCAGTCAAGGCGACTATTGGAGTGAAGAATTTAGTCTACAACTTCAAACGTTATGGATTTTGGGAGAATAAAAATCCTAAAGCTGTGGGATAGTTGCATCTAAATTGGCTCTCTTGAGGCAGATTTCAACTAGAAATCGTTCCGGTTGAGCTATTTTTTGCCCAACTTCACTTTCTTGTAGTTCTTCGAACCCCCTCAGAGAACCTAAGACTTGATTAATGGAGGTGCCCACTTGTTATTACCGCTATACAAAAGTCCAGCTTTTTACCGTTCTTAGTATATCCATTCAGCAACGCCCTCTATTCTTGCTATTTTTATTGACTTTCCAGGTATGGTCAATATTGTGGGGAGATATGCAATCCAAAATTCCTGAAGCTTTACATTAATTGTGCTGACTCGTACAATCTTTTCAGCATAGCCATCAATTTATCACCATATTCGATATCTGCTGACCACCTACCAGACAATTGATTAATTAGGGGAGCGACACCACGAGTGACGAAGCGAAAGCGCGGATCAATAGCATCTTGAACTAAGGGTTCTAAACTAGCGTAGGCTTTTAAGTGTTGAATATGTGCCCTGACACCAAGTCTGGGACTATCGAAAGATGCTGCTTCTGTTCCTCCACCCACCGTACCTAAACCAGCAAAGTTATTTTGCTCTGGTCTAATATCACCACCAAAGCGGAGAAATCCAGTTTCTATACACATTTGACAAAAAGCTATATCGTAATCAACTCCCTCGGTGGTGCCTTCTTCTCGGTATAGTTTGGGTAAGTTTGGAAATTTAACTAAAGCATTCTCGTTATTATTTCGCAAAAATAATTGTAATTGTACTTCAGAAGTATTGCCGTGGGACATAATTAGGTCGATTTGACCGGGACAAATAGCTAAATTGGAACGTAGGATTACTGTACGAGTTGCTCCATCCCAACGTACAGATACGTTAAATTCTCGCAATTCGATCGCTTTAATATATACCACTTGTCTGTAGCTAATGCGTCGCACATTAGCTACAGACAAGTCAATGCGTAATCTATCTACTAAGTCTACGGGAATGTAAGCGTTAGCATTAACTAAGATTCCTTGTTCTGGATAGTTTTGTCCATTAATTTTAATCTTGATAACAGGATAAGTTACTTCGGGTGGGGCAGAACCAGGATCGATAATTCGGCTCCAGGATGCGAGCCCATCAGCAATGCCTTGAGCAAAATCACGACGACGGTTTTGCAGTAAAGTCCGATCGTCTGGACTAGTGAGAAAACCAACTTGTAAATATACGGAAGGTACCGCCACTTGGCGACAAAATGATAAGCTACCCAAACCACTCTCTGTATCAGGTTTTACTCCCCGATTTGGCAGTTGGAGAACGCGACGTAATAGCCCTAGAAGCAGCAAATCTGCGTGTTTTTTGCGCTCATCATTATTAGTGATGTAAAAGGCACTTGCACCCCTAACAGAGGGGCTTCTAGCTGCATCTGCGTGGATTTCAACCGCCACATCTCCCCGGCGATCGCGGGAGTTAATCCAATTGATTGTTTTTGCTGCACTCAAGTCATCGGGAACTGATAGGACTTCAAAACCCCGTCCCCGTAATTCAATCACAATTAAATCACGCAACAGAATCATTTCTCTTGCTTCCGTAGTTCCACCTGCAATGGAACCAGGATCTATTCTTCCCCCTTCTCTACCTCCGTGAGCTGCTGAAATAAAGATACGCCCCATTTTAAGTATTTCCTCTTATATCAATCAAACTTCGGCTTCGCTCAGTTTTAACCATGAGACATTTTATATATCCCAAGTATGGCAACAACAATATAATAGCGATCGGTTTCGTTTTGGAAAGAGTGCATTGGTGACAAGTTAAGCTTGCATCGCAGTTCTCAATGGGGTTTGATGAGATACTTTAAATAAAAATTCAGGGGTTTCTCCCAGTTGTTGAGGAAAAGGGGCACCAATCAATTTTATGTTAGGTTTTCGTTTCCGTTTAACAATTCCTAAATCCTGATTTTCCCGAGCAGCAAAATATTTCACCGGGTCAGAAGCTAGACCTTTTTGGTATGCCACAGAAAAATGATAAAGGCCACGATAAATCATTTGGGTGCGATTCTTTGAGGAAGACGGGGAGTGGAACTTAGACAGGTATTGGATGAGGTGGAGGGGTAGTAGAACAACGAGCTTTGAGAACTTGCTTGAGCAAAGGAATACCACTAGAGTACAAAGCCAGGTGATTGGGTTTATGTTCTTGTTGTAGATGAAGCAGCCAATACTCATCCCAATCGCCACTGATTTATAAAGAACTCAGGGGTAAAATAGCCTCAGCACCCCTCATGGTCCATCTAGCCCCAGTAGATATCCATCCTGTCTTTAATCAGGTGGCCACAAGCACCCTCAATCACCCCGTGGCGATGGGGAATCAAGCTTTTAAGTAATCGTCATATTTGAGGTATTTGGCATTGTTAAGTAAATATCTAGCATAGGTATCCACGGGTTTACCTTCTTGGGGGGTGAGTTTGGGTAAAGTGGCACTCCGGCGCATACCTGGGGCAACTAAACTTGATTTACCTTCAAGGATAAGCTGTAAACGTTTGCTCACCCAAGGTTCTGCCTATGTTTAAGTCTGAGAAGAAAAGACAAATGCAGCTTTCCATAAATACTCAATCACATGGATAATATCCCTGTCTTAGTCCATGAGAGAGAATATTGCTGTGCTGGTAGATTAAACTCCCCATCCAAAGGAAATAGCCTATTTATCTTTCTTCCTCCATAACCGATTCTATTGGCGATTACTGTGCCAAATAATGTGGTCAATTTCCGCGACAATGTTTTCTTGTGTGTTCTGTTTACTGAGTCTGTGCCTGCACACTCTCCCTCTATTTCATATTGACTGCGTTTATCAAAATATCTTTGTTTGTAACAACCGTCTCAGAGGATGTTTTAAAAGTCGAAGTGAGTTACAAATCATGCAAGTCGCCTGACCATGATACGTATCATTGCAATATAAATTAAAGTCTCAGAAGTTTCAGGTAGTCTTTCATAGTCCTTACTTAATCTTCTACACCAATTGAGCCACCCGAAAGTTCGTTGTACAACCCAAGGTTTTGGTAAAAGGGTAAAACCCTTCTTTTCTAAGGGTCTGAGAACCACTTCCACAATCCAACGAAAAACATCGATTATCCAGTGGGCAAAATCTTCCCCCCGATATCCTCCATCCATCCAGATAGTGTGCAGTCTTTAAACTTTCTCTTTCATGTGATAAACCTGCCAGAACGTGCACGTTTAGTTTAGCCCCTGCAGGTTCTGGCAGACTTCCAGAAGTAACCAAGACTCGCAAAACTAGCCCTAACAAGTCAACTGTAATAAATCGCTTACGTCCATGTATTTGTTCTCCTGCCTCGAAACCAACATCCGTACAAATCATGGTTGCGGTTTCAACTGATTGGTTCTCGACTGGCTGCTTCCTATGGACTTGGTTCTCGACTGGCTGCTACCCGAACCCATTGATATAGTTTGTCATGAACCTGAAGCCAAGTACGGTCTTTGCGCCATCTTCTGAAATAGCCATAGACTGTAGACCAAGGTGGTAAATCTCCTGGTAATGCCCGCCATGTACATCCTTGACACAGTAGGTATAAAATCGCGTTTACTACTGGGTACATACATGTTGTTGTACGTGGACGACCAGCTGGTTTTGCCTCTGGTAACAGTTCTGCGATTAACTCCCACTGTTTCCACGTTAAATTGCTAGGATAATTCTTAGTCATTTGCTCAGGGGGTGCTGTTTTCTATAATTCTCAGCATATGGCTTGTGAGTTTTTTTATGATACCTCCCACCTTTTAAAACATCCTCTCAATAGTTCATATCCATTCTCAAGTAACTTACTCTCTATCTGGGAGTGTTCTAACCCACAAATGCTGTCTGAGTCTAACCAACTAACTATCTCTTCAAATAGTTCTCTTGCTTGTGACCAAAACATACCTTGATTTGATGTAGATCCTTGCATAGGGTGTGGAAATTTTCCTGTTTTTTCACTTTTTACAAGCAAATCCCATCAAGTACATTTTTGGCTGTCAATACTACTCTGGTTGATTTTTAACTTATTATTCTTATATCATACTCCGTACTACCAAAAGAGTGGCACCCTAATCATTTGTAATGATATGCGATAGAAGGTTAAAGAGAGTTCATCTGCTACGGCATCCCCTAAATCGAGCAATACGGCATTAAATAACCAAGTCCCCCAAATCTGTAGTTGAATCCCATTAATAGAACCTGTCCATAAATAACTTAAGCCCAACAGCCGCTTAACAGTATTAAAAGCATCCTCAATTCGCCATCTACGTCTATATAAATAAGCCACTACATAGGGAGCTAAAATAGTTGGGTCAAGTACACTAGTCGAATAAGAATGCCATGTTTTACCTGAACGTACTTCAATCAAACGTAATGTAATAAACGGAGTTTTTTTAGTGCCAGACCCCAGACGTATCAAACGGTCTTTGAGACCATAACTATTCGTAAACACTTGCTCAACCTGAATGGAAGCTCCCTTTTTTTAGCGAGTAATAAAGTAAACTTATTGTTCAATTAATTGTAGCCAAAAGGTAAAATGATAGAACCCTCTATCTAGTAATAGTAAGGCTTTTGCTCTCACTAAATTTAAAATATATAATTCAAATTTAACATCAGAAGCTCTAGGATTCTCATTCAACCAAATTTCTATTGCTAATCGAGTCATTAAATCTATGACTGCTCCCATTTTTACCGCTAATTGCCCTTTAGGAATATCTTCTAAACTTTTGAGTTGACAAAACAATGCTTCTAAGGTTGAACAGTCTACTATCCAAATCCAATGAAATTTTGATAGAGTAAATTGAATACTTTCAGGTCTTGGACGATTATTTATCGTATATCAATTTGCTATTAAATATGGCAACAAATCCTTAAAAACTTTCTCGAATAATTGGGCAGTAAACCTTAAAAACCTTTGGGCTAGGAAGGTATTTTGAGAGGGTCTGCCAAGCCCCTGAAGACGGAGCGGAAGCAGTCAGGTTAGGTAAAGGCTTAACATAGTTAAGCCTTTACCTATTCCCCTTTACAATCCAACATCAAAAATATAGAATCCAAAATATGCCTATTCAACGCTTGCATCCAGATACCATTGAGGAAGTTAAACAACGGGCTGACATTTATGATGTGGTGTCGGACTATGTTGTTTTACGCAAGCGTGGTAAGGATTTTGTTGGTTTATGTCCTTTCCACAGTGAAAAAACTCCTAGCTTTACTGTCAACCAAGCCAAGCAAATGTACTATTGCTTTGGATGTCAAGCTGCTGGAAATGCGATTAAGTTCTTGATGGAACTGGAAAAAACTTCCTTTGCTGAAGTGGTACTGGATTTAGCACGACGTTACCAAGTTCCTGTTAAAACCTTAGAGTTTGAACAAACCCAGGAACTACAACGTCAATTATCTCTCCGGGAACAACTGTATGAAGTATTGGCTTTAACAGGAAAGTTCTATCAGCACGCTCTCAAACAACCCCAGGGAGAAAAGGCATTAAATTATTTGTTACGTGAACGCCAACTCTCTGAGTCTACTATACAAGATTTTGCTTTGGGTTATGCTCCTGCAGGTTGGGAAACTCTTTACCGTTACCTGGTGGATAATAAACAGTATCCCGTAAAACTAGTAGAACAAGGGGGGTTAATTAAGCCACGGAAGGAAGGTGGTGGCTATTACGATGTATTCCGCGATCGCTTGATGATTCCCATCCATGATGTTATGGGAAGGATAATTGCTTTTGGGGCGAGAACCCTGGGAGATGATCAACCAAAGTATCTCAATTCCCCAGAAACAGAACTTTTCAATAAGGGTAAGACTTTATTTGCTTTAGATAAGGCGAAAACGGGAATTTCTCAGAAAGATCAAGTGGTAGTAGTGGAGGGATATTTTGATGCGATCGCTCTCCATGCTGCTGGCATAAATAATGCTGTAGCTTCTTTGGGTACTGCTTTTAGTCTGGAACAAGCTCGATTAGTTTTGCGCTACACCGATTCTAAGCAAATTATCTTTAATTTTGATGCTGATGCTGCTGGTGTAAATGCTACGGAAAAGGCTATTGGGGAAATTGCCGACCTTGCATATAAGGGTGAGGTACAACTGAAAATTCTCAATATACCTGATGGCAAGGATGCGGATGAATATTTACATACATATACCCCTCAAGACTATTGCCAACTGCTAGAAAATACTCCCCTGTGGCTAGATTGGCAAATTCGACAAATTATCAAAGATAAAGATTTAAAACAAGCAACGGATTTTCAGCAAGTTTCCCATAAACTAGTAAAACTACTGACGAATATAGCTAATAGTGATACTCGCAACTATTACATTTCCCACTGTGCGGAAATTCTCAGCCTAGGGGACAGCAGACTCATACCCCTAAGAGTTGAAAATCTATTAACTCAAATTTCCCCAACTACTAATTACAGTAAACCAGCACCGTCCTCTACAAATATAAGTCAATCTATTAATTCAAACAAAAAAAGACCACTTTCAGAAGGTACTTTATTAGAAGCAGCAGAAGGATTATTATTACAGATTTATTTACACTGTTCTGAATACAGAGAATTGATTTTTGATAACTTAGAAGAAAGGAATTTACAATTTAGTTTGTCACACCATCGCTTTTTGTGGCAACAAGTTTTAGAAGTACCAGAAAACTTAGGCCATGATTTACTCTCAACGGTACAAAATAGATGTTTAGAATTTCCCGAATACATGGGTTCAATTTCCCATTTATTTTACCTAAGCGAGAAAGGTCAAAAAGATATGTTGCGCGTACCACAAGTAATTCAAGCTGCTATCGCTTCTATGGAACGGGTAATAACAGAAAAGCGATATCGTCACTTTTTAGAGCTTTGGCAACAAACAGATGCTAAAATGGAACCACAACAAGCTGCTTACTATTACAAAGCATTTTATGCCGAGAAACAGAAGTTACAACTATTAGAAAAGCAGCGACAATTTACAATTTCAGATTTATTGTAATAGAGTTGTCCCTGGGGACAATTCAAGGGTAATTTAAAATAATCTACTCTTACAGGAACAAAAAAAACTATAAACAATAGATTAATTAGTTCAAATCTTTGAAACCAGAGGGGCACTCAATATCTTTAGAATTAGTATTAGGAATGCTCGGCATTTTTGGCAGGGTAAGCGCATCTAATTTTGTAGTGAGAATTACAGATTTTTGTACAGAACTGTAAACTATGTCTTGATTGTCAAGTGCGAACGCCAACGACGGGCACTTCGTGCCAAAGGGCAGGGTAGGCCAACGCCCTTTGGGGGGTACTGGAGGGGAATCGCCAAAAAAAGTTGACGCAACTGGGGAAATGCTTCCCTATATTCGGTGGTGCCAGGTAGGGGCATCAAGACCTTGAGTAAGCCCAATAAACACTCATACCCCCACCTGGCACTCCCCTAAGCCACCCAATTTTCCCCAGTTCCTGGAACACTCGTAGGGCACAAAAATGGAGATTTAAGTATTAAAGAAGTTAAGTCCTATGCTAAGGACGCAAAGGGTCTATCTTAACTCAACGGCTTAGTCTAATAATGGTATCTCTGACAAGAAGGCTTGCGCCTACGGCTTTCAAATCTTCAAAACCAAAGATTAAAAGCTCAAAAAATTTGAGTATAGCCAATGCCACTGCATTCACAGAAAAAATGTCATTAGTTTTTAGTGAGATAGAAGACCCACCTGTAGAAAGAACCCCTGTCCATTTATTAACAGATATTTTAATCATTGGAATACTATCAGTGATTGCAGGAGGTAACGGATGGGAGGACATAGAAAATTATGGATTGAGTAAATACGACTGGTTGGAGTAGTTTTTAGCTTTACCAGAGGGCATCCCAAGTGCAGATACCTTTCGACGGGTGTTTGAACCCATTAACCCAAAAGTATTTAAGGGATGCTTTCGACGTTGGGTAGAATTAATCGTTGAAGCCCCAGGAGCACAGGTAATTCCCATTGATGGTAAGACCCTCAAAGGTTCCTATGATAGACAACAGGGTAAATCAGCGTTACATCTAGTTAGTGCATGGTCGAGTGAACATCGTCTTGTTTTAGGACAAGTAAAACAAGACGATAAATCAATGGAATGAAATTACAGCAATCCCTGCATTATTGGAATTATTAGACATGGGTGGATGTATTATTACCATTGATGCCATGGGTACGCAAACAGCAATTGCATCCCAAATATTGAATGCAAAAGCAGATTATGTTTTAGCACTCAAAGGTAATCACCCTATACTTTACGGACAAGAGAAAAATTGCTTTGAGCAACAGTTATCTCAAGGCTTTAAAGGTATTATCCATAGTTATGATAAACGGGTAGAGAAAGGTCATCATCGTACTGAAAAACGTCAAATTTGGTGTGTTCCTATTTCTCAAGTGCAAACTTTGCATAACCAAGACAATTGGGTTGGTCTTAAATGCCTTGTCATGGTTGTGCGGGTACCACATCTGTGGAATCAAACAACCCGTGAAGTTCACTTTTATCTAACTAGTTTAAATTGTGCTCCTCGTAACTTAGGACAAGTGATTCGTCTTCATTGGGGTGTGGAAAATCGGTTCCATTGGACTTTAGATGTCACTTTTTCTGAAGATGGTTGTGGTGTCCGTACTGGTCATGCTCCACAAAACTTAGCACTTCTGCGGCGAATAGCTCTTAATGTTTTAAACCTAGAGCAATCTTTGAAACGTAGTAATGGCCAAAAATCTAATGGAGCCCCTATGGATAATAATTATATGCTGACTGTTGTTACTGCTTGTTTATCCCAACATGATGATGAGACCTCTCAACCCGCTTGTCAATAGAATTTTACATGCGCTTACCCTGGTATTTTTAATTTTATTGAATACTCTTCTGACATTAGTTTCATTCTAGATGTAGTAAATAAAAACGTTACTATTAAAAGAATAAAATACGTATAATTATTTAACCCACATTCCGCAGGTTAGTTAGGAAAGAAGATAATATTTACCACAGGCAGCACCAAAAAACTGTAGAATCCAGCACCCCTGTTCACTGAGGTTGGAAATCTGTTTCAAACAAGCGAAAGTTAATAAATCAATTGACATGAAATATTGAAACACCCAACCTTAAGTAGGAGTGGCAGTTGGTTTACCTAACTGATTTTGAATTGTTTGGGAGCCTCGTTTTAGAGATTGGCGTAATACCCTCTGACCTAGGCTGTAAACTAGCAAACACAAACCCATAACCATTGCCAAAGCCGCCACTCTTTTTCTTGAATTTAGAAACACAGTGGAAGTAAAAAACAATGGGTCTTTGAGAAACCGAAAACCACGTTTTGTAGATTGTTGTGCTTTATATTCAGGTAAAACATCTTCGTTGCTAAGTTTGTCGGCATCAACAACATTGGTGCCAAGAATAAACCTGCCAGCCTGTTCTGTGACAATGGTAATTGCAGTTTCTTTAGGTACAATTTAGGCTTGAATATGGTAAATTAGGGTAGGTTGAGAATCCTTGCCAGGTCTACCATGTCTCCGGTGTTGGCCACATTCAATAACTTCAATATTTGCATCCAAGTTGATGAAATGGCAACTGACTGTCAAGTAATTTGGCTGCGTTGAATGCATCTTCGCCACATGCAAATTCCTGTTGACACAATTTTCGTAGTTAGGATTGTGCCTGGGTATATTTTTTGGTCAGACGTTTGTTTTTCCAGTTGTTTTAAGTCAGATTCTTTACGGGCTTCACTTTCTGTCACTAGCCACCGTTGTCCCACACCACCAGAATCATTACAACAGGGAACAATACGATATCCTGGGATTTTACTTGGTACAAATGCATCAATACTGTTTTTTTCTAATAGTTATTTTGCGGCAGTTAGGGTTGCAGTAACTCGAGATACCCATCTTAATGAGACTATCATCTGCAAATTGTCTTCAGTGTAAAGGGCTGCATCCGCAACAAATAAAGCATCAATTTGCCATTGTTTGTGGAAATCTGCCATAAGTATTCCAAACATGGCATAATGGACTTCATTACCATGTCCAACTCTTAAAGATAAAGGAATATCTCCATCACCACTCCACATCAAGTCAAGGATAAATTATTTCAAATCTGGTCGGTGGTCTCTAGAATAACCATATGTAATTGTAATTAATCCTGATTGTACTGATGCTTCATCATCAGTACCTGTTCCATAATCCCCATGTAGATGAAATCAACTTGAATCCAAGTGGAAGCTGTCCATTTTCACTCCAAATCTATCTGCTGCTGATAGTGGGACTCGGATAAAAATTTCCGTTAATCCTGCATCATATAGTTTGTCTAATACTCTGCCCAAGGGTTCATCGTTCAAATGTTCTGGTAGGTAGTATTCCCTCTCCCAATAAATGTTCCGTTGCAATCCCTTAAAAGAACTTTTCAAATAAATATAGTGGTGCACAGATAAAGCCTAAGCCATTGATAATCATTGCTTTGACCACTTGGCCTGCGTTGATTATTTATTGGGGATGAGTTCCAAGCAGTTGGTTGATTTCTTCAACCAAACTCATTTCATCAATAATCCCTGCCACTATGCGTAAGAGGATGTTTTAAAAGTCGAAGTGAGTTACAAATCATGCAAGTCCCCTGACCATGATACGTATCATTGCAATATAAATTAAAGTCTCAGAAGTTTCAGGTAGCCTTTCATAGTCCTTACTTAATCTTCTACACCAATTGAGCCACCCGAAAGTTCGTTGTACAACCCAAGGTTTTGGTAAAAGGGTAAAACCCTTCTTTTCTAAGGGTCTGAGAACCACTTCCACAATCCAACGAAAAACATCGATTATCCAGTGGGCAAAATCTTCCTCCCGATATCCTCCATCCATCCAGATAGTGTGCAGTCTTTAAACTTTCTCTTTCATGTGATAAACCTGCCAGAACGTGCACGTTTAGTTTAGCCCCTGCAGGTTCTGGCAGACTTCCAGAAGTAACCAAGACTCGCAAAACTAGCCCTAACAAGTCAACTGTAATAAATCGCTTACGTCCATGTATTTGTTCTCCTGCCTCGAAACCAACATCCGTACAAATCATGGTTGCGGTTTCAACTGATTGGTTCTCGACTGGCTGCTTCCTATGGACTTGGTTCTCGACTGGCTGCTACCCGAACCCATTGATATAGTTTGTCATGAACCTGAAGCCAAGTACGGTCTTTGCCCCATCTTCTGAAATAGCCATAGACTGTAGACCAAGGTGGTAAATCTCCTGGTAATGCCCGCCATGTACATCCTTGACACAGTAGGTATAAAATCGCGTTTACTACTGGGTACATACATGTTGTTGTACGTGGACGACCACCTGGTTTTGCCTCTCGTAACAGCTCTGCGATTAACTCCCACTGTTTCCACGTTAAATAGCTAGGATAATTCTTAGTTATTTGCTGACGGGGTGCTGTTTTCTATAACTTTCAGCATATGCCTTGTGAGCTTTTTTATGATATCTCCCAACTTTTTAAACATCCTCTAAGTGCTCGATATCTTGTACTTTTATTTGTGATTATGAAAAACTCATGCTTCAAAAATACAACATTTTGCGTTTGCACCTGCGGAATGTGGGTTGAATTGAATGGCTGTAAATATTTTTATCTATCTATTTAGCAGTTATAACTTCAGTATTTCTATTTTTTTATAAAATAGCAAAAATCTTTTTACATAAATGGGTATATAGAACATAAACTTACTTGCTATAGGATATTACTCAGGCAAAAACTAATTACTAATTAGAGACTATTTGTCTTAACTATTCTAAATTCAAATAATCACCGATAAAAGCCTTACGTAACAATGCTGTGGGAATAAAGAGATTGTATTTCTGTAGTTCTGGAGCTTCAGCATCACTCAAAAAATCATTCTCTGTAATTCTTTGGTCACATAGAGAAGTAATCTCTGGATGCGATTCATTCAGCTTATTTTTCTTTAATTTAACTACCAATTAATAAGGGTTGAGACTACGAATACTCTTAATCTCTAAAAGTTATCGGAAAAAAATATTGATGAATCGTTCCAAGGTCCGAGAAGTAATAGTATTCAGCCAAGGTAATATGCAATATTTATCTTTACCTCTAGGTAGAATACATTGGTGTTAAAGTTCAAATTTACGTGCTATTTTACGAGCATTTTTTATTTTTTTTTATGGCATTTTTTTTTAAGTATGGATATTCTACATATTAAATTAAGATGTGTCGCATTCTTTGTAATATTTTAGTATGAATATTTCCACTTCCACCACGCAAAAAAATACTTGCATTACCTTATACTTGCTTAAATAAAATTACTTGTTTAAGAAAATATACTTTTTTTACTTCCCAATTATTACCTGCTAAAGCAAATTGATTTGCTACTGGTAGTGGTAAAGTAATACTACCATTTTCTGTACTTCATTGTTTCACTAGATATTCTACGGTCTCTGGAAAAATAGCATAAAGCTTAAATTTACTTACAAATTCCCCCCTATAAGCCCAAAATTAATTTACCTATTTTCGTCTTTTTAATATAATTAATATCAATTAAATAGCGTAGTAATCACTTCAGTTATTCGGGTGTAATATCTGTGAATGAGGATAGACTTAAAACTTGTTTAGCCAATGTAGCAGGAGATAGAGATTCTGTCGCCGCTAAAATACTCATTGTTTGATGGTATAGCAGACTTAACGGATATTTAAGTGACTCAATGGGTTCAATCCAACGTTCTTCTAAATATAGCTGAATAATTGCGTTCGCTTGTAAAAGTTGCCAGGGAATTTGCTCTGGGAGTGGTGCTTCTTCTTGTAAGGGTTCTGTCTCTGCACAAACAAAACGCATATCCGCGTCTTCTCCCCTGCGTCTCGTGCGTCCTAATCTTTGTAAAAAACTGGCTACAGAGTGGGGAGATTCTAACTGAATCACCCTTTCTAAATGACCAATATCTACACCTACTTCTAAGGTAAGGGTAGCTGCTGTTACTGCTGGTTGGTTGGGTTGACGCATGGCATTTTCTGCTGCTTGACGCAGACTAACTGATATGCTCCCATGGTGGACGTGATAAATGTCTGCTGAACCTGTTATTATTGCAACTTTTATTAATTTAAAAAAAATTGTTTAAGTTTGGGTTTTATTCGTACAAAACATTAGGGACTTTCGATAAAAACTTAGATTAGAAATATATTTTTTATCATAATTAATTTCCGATAAAGTTCTTTATTCGGGAATTAATAAATGTTATAAATATAATTTGATTGAAAGGTTTACATCATCAATTTTGGGAGTAATCACAGATTTTTCAGTCCCGGGAGTCAACTATGCTTCTGCGAGGAAATAATCTCCTAATGTTGCGGAGAAATCAATACGACGATGTTGCTTTTTAGTAACAGTACTCAAACGTTCCAGTTGAGAAAGAATTTGACATCCTCGTTCGGAAGCCATAAATGCATGAATTTCATCAATGACGACAAATCGTAAATCACCAAATAATCTGGGAAGTTATTGATGCTTATTGATGAGAAGACTCTCGAGAGACTCTGGGGTCATGTTTAAAAGGCCCTGAAGATTTGTTAATAGTTGCTTTTTTCGAGTTTGAGCAACATCACCATGCCAATGACATACAGCTATATCTGCTTCTTTAAGTAGATAATTAAGGCGTTCACATGGATCGTTAATTAATGCTTTAATTGGACCAAGATATAATGCACCAATAGTTTTAGGTGGACTTTCATCTAAATGGGTAATTACTGGTAAGAAAGCTGGTTCTGTTTTACCTGCTGCTGTACGTGCAGCGACTAAGAAATGAGCATATGTGTTAAATCTTACTTCACAAGCAGCTATCTGATCTGGTCTTAATTCAGTCCAATTAAGATTAGAAATAAATTATTGAAAAAAAGGAGCAAGGCGAGAGAAAAAAGTCATTCAATTTTAGATTTTATAATGATAGTTAAATTATATTATTGAAGACTTACCCATTAAACCCACATTCCGCAGGTGCAAACGCAAAATGTTGTATTTTTGAAATATGAGTTTTTCAAAATCACAAATCAAAGTACAATATATCGAGCACTTAGGCATAGTGGGAGGAATTATTGATGAAATGAGTTTGGTTGATTTGTTCAACCAACTGCTTGGAACTCACCCCCAATAAATAATCAGCGCAAGCCAAGTGGTCAAAGCAATGATTCTCAATGGCTTAGGGTTTATCAGTGCACCACTATATTTATTTGAGAAGTTCTTTTAAGGGATTGCAACGGAACATTTATTCGGAGAGGGAATACAACCAGAACATTTGAACGATGAACCCTTGAGCAGAGTCTTAGACAAACTATATGATCCAGGATTAACGGAAATTTTTATCCGAGTCCCACTATCAGCAAGAGATAGATTTCGAGTGAAAATGGACAGCTTCCACTTGGATTTAAGTTGATTTCATGTACATGGGGATTATGGAACTGGTACTGATGATGAAGCATCAGCACAATCAGGATTAATTATAATTACATATGGTTATTCTAGAGACCACCGACCAGATTTGAAACAATTTATCCTTGACTTGATGTGGAGTGGTGATGGAGATATTCCTTTATATTTAAGAGTTGCACATGGTAATGAAGTCGATTCTGCCATGTTTGGAACACTTATGGCAGATTTCCACAAACAATGGCAAATTGATGCTTTATTTGTTGAGGATGCAGCCCTTTACACTGAAGACAATTTGCAGATGATAGTCTGATTCAGATGGGTATCTCGAGTGACTGCAACCCTAAATGCCGCAAAATAACTATTAGAAAAGAACAGTATTGATGCATTTGTACCAGCTAAAATTCCAGGATATCTTATTGCCCCCTGTTCTAATGATTATGGTGGTGTGGGACAACGGTGGCTAGTGATAGAAAGTGAAGCCCGTAAAGAATCTGACTTCAAACAACTGGAAAAACAAACGTCTGACCAAAAAATATACCCAGGCACAATCCCAACTACGAAAATTGTGTCAACAGGAATTTGCATGTGCCGAAGATCCATTCAACGCAGCCAAATTACTTGAGAATCAGTTGCCATTTGATCAACTTGCATGCAAAGATTGAAGTTATTGAATATGGCCAACACCGGGGACGTGGTAGACCTCGCAAGGATTCTTAACCTACCCTAATTTCTCATATTCAAGCCGAATTTGTACCTAAAGAAACTGCAATTCCCATTGCCACAGAACAGGCTGGCAGATTTATTCTTGCCACCAATGTTGTTGATGCCGACAAACTTAGCAACGAAGATGTTTTACCTCAATCTAAGGCACAACAATCTACAGAACGTGGTTTTTGGTTTCTCAAACACCCATTGTTTTTTACTTCCACTGTGTTTCTAAATTCAAGGAAAAGAGTGGCGGCTTTGGCAATGGTTATGGGTTTGTGTTTGCTAGTTTACAGCCTAGGTCACAGGGCATTACGCCAATCTCTAAAACGAGGCTCCCAAACAATTCAAAATCAGTTAGCTAAACCAACTGTTACTCCTTATTTACGTTGGGTGTTTCAATGTTTCATGTCAATTCATTTATTAACCTTCCGTTCTTTCAAACAGATTTCCAACCTCAGTGAACAGTGGTGCTGGATTCTACAGTTTTTTGGTGCTGTCTGTCGTAAATATTATCTTCTTTGCTAACTAACCTGCGGAATGTGGGTTAAATATTACGTCTGGTGCGAATTAAAAACTTCTCTTTTCCCATAAGGCTTTTGAAACCCGTCCAGACTCAAGTTTTGTGAATAATCAACGCAATTACGATGGTTTCATCAATCCAATTCACACTAAGCGTATATTATAAATAATAATCTGGGTAAGTTTGCTCTAATTTTATTGATTTTTATGAGTCAATGATGAATATATCTGAGCATGCATAAAAGCAATATCAACATCCCGCTGAATCGCATCATGATAACGCATTTGTAATGGGGTTCCTTCTTCTGTCGGTTGCAATAATTTTTGTACAGTTTGCAATAATTCAGTTGCAGTATTTAAGTTAATAGGTTCTTTCGCACTTAAATTTTCATCTATTTCAACAATTAATTGAGAAATAGAACGTAACCAACTAAACCAATCATCTTCGACAACTAGTCGTAAAAATTCCCCTTTTGATGCAATGCGTCCATGTAATTGTTCATAAACGTTACGTTCTGAGTCTAATAAGGCTTTGTGGAGATGTAGTAACTGCAAACGTACTTCTTTGAGATGCTTGATGGTTGATTCTAAAGATGGATTGTTAGCAGACATCATGGACGAGTGATTACATAAAATACTTTTCCTATATTGTCACAAGGGGATGGCATTGAAGCACTATGTTTGATTTTCAAGAGATTTGAATTGGAAAAATCCAAAAAATCCGCAATATCTTGGAGAAGGTTATATCCCCAAGCTGATGTCACAAATCAGGATTTAGGAGTTTGAATGAATTAGCTTGGGAAGTTGAATCATATCGGTAAATACAAAGCTTGCACCAGCTTTTTTTTATCTCTCTGGATTCATTAATTCAGCATATCCCCATACAGTCATTCCTGCGGATACACCACCACGCACTCCAATAGGTGTATCTTCAATTACTAAGCACCGTGAGGGCTGAGCATTCATTTTTTGTCCTGCATAGAGATACACATCGAGAAAAGGTTTACCACGTTCAACTTCTGTGAGGCCAAAGAGTTTTCCATCAAAGTATGGTACAAGCTGGGTGATTCCCAGACTGGTTTCCATTTTGGCGGGTTCGCCACTTGAGGCTACACAATAGGGTAAGCTTAATCTGTCCAAAGCTTGTCTAATTGCCCGCACAGGTTTAAGAGTTTCTTTTAGTGCGATTGTTGTTCTTTGTCGATAGTTATTTACAAAATCATCTGGTGGTTGTTTCCCCTACATGGTTTTAATGATTTCTAAGCACTGTTGCATGGAGTTACCAACAAATTGCTCGAACATATCTTCCTAGGTGACTGCAAGTCCTAATTCATTAACTCTATCACAATCAAAAATGATTAGGGTGCGACTCTTTTGGTAGTACGGAGTATGATATAAGAATAATAAATGACAAGTCAACCACAGTAGTATTGACTGCCAAAAATGTACTTGATGGAATTGGCTTGTAAAAAGTGAAAAAACAGGAACAGTTCCACACCCTATGCAGGGATCTACATAAAATCAAGGTATATTTTGGTCACAAGCAGGAGAACTATTTGAAGAGATAGTTAATTGGTTCGACTCAGACAGCATTTGTGGGTTAGAACACTCCCAGATAGAGAGTAAGTTACTTGAGAACCGATACGAACTATTAAGACGGTTGTTACAAACAAAGATATTTTGATAAACGCAGTCAATATGAAATAGAGGGAGAGTGTACAGGCTCCTCGGTACAGGGGAAAAAAGGTGTAAACAAGCCAGGAAGAGGGTTTCATCTTAAATTGGTATAAAACTCAAAA
>CBZS010000561.1 GCA_000613065.1 Richelia intracellularis
ACTTGACGAAATCCATGCCATTTTGTCACATGGAAGCGGAACCAATCTGGATAGGAATGTAATCGTGCTGCTTCCCTTACGGTAATACATCGGGGGGTAGATGGGTGAATAGGACGGGGGGCAGTAAAGGCTCCCTTATGGCTTGGGGTTCCGGCTCTGAGGGTATTACAAATACCATGTTTTTCCAATTTGTAGAAACGGCTGATGGCTTCCGTAGTTCCCGGTAATGTTGCCTGAAACCTTTTGACAGATTCTATACCGTGTTGAGTGCGGATACTGGAAGTTAATTTATGGAACTTAGCTATACGTTCATAACCATAATTACAGTTATCAGTTTGGTAACAACGCAACTTGTAACTATAGTCACTAGGTTTACCATATTCTGCGATCGCCCAATCTCGCTCTAGTAATTCTGGAATTAATTCTACCTCTGGTAAATCCCCAATTGCATCCCAAACCGTGGGAGTATGGGGCAAATTATCCCCAAAAAGTAAATATTTTGACATCTGAAACTTAGCTGGTTGAGTTCGGGGTTGGGGGTATTGAGGCAAAGATAAACCCTGACGACATCCCAACAAAAATAATCTGCTTCTATTTTGGGGTACTCCATAGTTAGCAGCATTCAAGACTTGATAATTTTCCTCTACTTGATAACCAGATTCCTGGAACTTTTCCATAATTTCCAATAGAAACTGACGATGTTCTCCCACCGTTAATCCTGGTACATTTTCCAACACAAAGTATTTTGGTTGCAGTTCCGTTACCACTCGCCAAAAGTGAAACAACAACCCATTGCGAGGATCTGTGAAAGCACGCTTACCTATGAATGAAAATCCTTGACAGGGAGAACCACCGAAAACAACATCAATTTTGCGATCGCTAATTTGAGGAAAACTTTTAATTTCTGCAGCAGTCACATCTTCCACACTCTTGCACAATATTTGACACAGAGGAAAATTAAACTGGTGAACTGCACAATGAATCGGATCTAACTCTACCGCAGCAAGCACATCAAAGCCAGCTTGTTCAAAACCAAGGGTCATACCGCCAGCACCTGCGAATAAGTCCACAGCAATAGGTCTTTGTTTGCTATGCATTTGGCGTTCTTAACCCATTTCTAGCCCTGATTTCGGTATAAGTTTACCATTCTTGGGTGTGAATGCTGAACAGCCCACAATCAATGTTTACCTTGATTGGCAATTTTTCCAGAATAAAGCAGATGTTTGGGATTTAACCACACAATTTACAAAACGCCTTGGCGCTCTCCGCCCTTATAGGGCGGAGATTGATTAGCTATTCATAAAACGAAATTACTGCAATACTAGAAAACTTCTCGTTTTGCCCTGAATTTTGATATCTTATCTATGCTTACCCATCAATTTTTACCGTACTTTTGGAGTTCCACAGGGATAAGTAGGGACCTTATGGGAACCATTAACGGCAGATTTCTTAACATTTTGCACTGATGGCTGTACTTGTGCTGCTAAATAATCTTGTCGCAGCTTTGCCAACATCCCTTCCCGTTTTTCATATAACCGCTTCAAAGAACGCTCTTGACACTGATTAAGGGCATATGCCGTTACCAATGGTAAGGCAATTGTACTATCGGTATAACAAACAATACTGCTCGGTAATTCTTCTGGATCTACCTTACCCCAACTCACCGCTTCGGCAGGCGTAGCTCCAGACAAACCACCTGTATCGGGGCGAGCATCGGTAAACTGAATAAAGTAGTCATGGCCCCTTTCTTTTAATCCCAATACCTCGTGAATTTGCGGCTGAGTTTGTAATAAAAAATTCTTTGGGCTACCACCACCAATAATAATTGCTGCACTTTTACCGTTAGATTCACGGGCATCATAAGCGATCGCAGTTGTTTCATTTACGTCAATTGAGGGATCTAAGACTAATTGAGAACCCATCAAAGATAAAGCAGCCACATTCATACCGATAGAGCTATCGCCAGGAGAAGAAGTATAAATAGGTACCCCACATTCATAAGCTGTTGCCAATAAACAAGAATGTTTTAGCCCCAATTGCTGTTCCACTTCTCTAATGCATTTACCCAATAGATAGTGAAACTCAGCTGTTCCCATGGTTTTTTGAAAGGGTTCCGCTTGGATAATATTGCGGATAAAGGCATCGGTTTCTAACAATACATCATACCCGAACACAATATCATAAATGCGAATAGTACCTTCTTGGCGTAACTGCACATCATTCACAAAGGGATTACCAGCAAATAACTCCAAACCCAAACCATAATGTAAATCATGGTAAAGATTCGCACCAGTACTTACTATCCAATCAATACAGCCATGGCGGATTAATGGTGCCAATGTTGATACACCAAACCCTGCTGGTGTCATTGCCCCAGACAAACTAACTCCCACTGTCACCCCTGGCACAAATACATCTCGACTGATTAACTGACAAGCTTCCCGCAATCGTGATGAGTTATAGGCAGTAAAGTAATTATCAATTAAATCAACCACCCCCATATCTGATGTCATGGGTACTGGTGCAATTTTTTTGCCTAAATATTTTGGCATTGGTGACTCCCAAGAGTAGATAAATTCAATTCATCCATGTTAGCTAGGATACATAACAATCAAAAATAACTCTGGATTTATGGTTTATCAAACTCTCATACTATTTTGGATTGAGAATCAGTTTCTGTGACTGCTTTTTACAAACCCATCTTTTACATTCTTTTTTAATTATTACTTTTGCTTAACCTTAGTGCTATACCATTACTGGCAAAATTGTTTTTGTACTGTACTGAAAAAGAGAAACCACAAAACGGACTTTCTCTCTATTGAAAGCCACGATAATCTCTAATGCTATGCTCTACAAAATGGCGTAACAATAAAAATAGATATTCTCTTTTACTTTTGAACCCTACCCTTTAGCTATGTAGCACCACTGATAATAATTACGATACTTAAGCTAAAGAATAAATTTGCCCATCAATCAGTAAACGGGTAATTCCCTTAGCATTAAGGTGGTAACGTGCTTTATGTAGCATTCGACTATCGGGAACTTTAATCACGCGATCGCGTTTGGTAGAAAATCTCTTCGCTACACGATGATTATCAAACACTGGCAGGGTTTTTTCCAGGGTTTCCATGGTGGAAATTTGACCTAAATCTGCAAATTCCTTCATGGGTTTTGTAATTAGCTCTGCAGAACGGTCAATTACCAAGTAGCAGATTCTAGGTAAATTTGCTGAAGCAAGTGGTAAAACTTGCACTGATGCATTGTTAGATATTCTTTTGCGGAGGATGGGTGCAGTTACTTCTAACTCCTCTTCCTCATCATCAAAATCATCTTCATCATCAAAATCATCTTCATCATCATCAAGCAATTCTTCGCCAAGCATTTCTGCTATTGCTTGTGTCTCTAAATGATTGTCTTCATCCTCCGATAACTGGCTGGGAACACTTTGAACTTCTTCTAAAATTTCCGGATCTAAAAGTTCTAATTGTTCAGCAGGCGATTCCCTGGATTCCTTCGTAGCAGAGGAACGCCGTCGTACTCGCCGGGTTTCTGAACTAGCATCCTTATCATCATCAGCCTGAGAAACGGCTTTAGATTTAGACACGGATGACTTTCTAGATGGTTTAGCCTTAACTGGTTCTGGCTGTACCTCCTCTTCTGGCTCCTGATTGACAAAAGCAGGCCGATTTTCATAATTAACCTGTGCCCGTCCTTCCGGGGTTCTTGCAGCCCGTTTCAAAGACACCAGATACTCATACTCATCTTCCGGCAAAGTGCTTTTGAGTAGACGACTAATAGTCGAGTTACTAACCTCGTAGCGTTCTGCTAGAGTCGAGGTTGTTTCTGCACTTTCTCGATATAACTTTAGGATCTCTTGTTTATCTGAATCAGTTAATTTTCTCACGGTAGACACCAAAAAACTTTAGGCTCTTTTTCGTCCAGTACTACGCCGCAAGCGGTTAAGTGATGCGTCATATTCCAAGGCAGCTCCCATTCCAAATAAAACTCCACTAAATACCCAAAATACCTCAAGTATGTCCCCACTTTCATAATTAGGATACCTACTAGCGTACTTAAACCACATATCTGCAATGTAAAGGGAAAATGATGCAGCCGCAATCATTCGCCAAGATAAAGAAACTCTACCTCCCCAAAAGGCAAGCAGTAAAGTGGTAGCAATTATTAGTAGTAGCACATCACTGATAATATAAAACCAACTGAGAATTGGAGCAACAGTTCCAACCAATCCTGGCAGCGGTTGAGCCGCTTCTGCTCCCTCGGCTGGTGTAGACAGAACCCAGGCTAAGGCACTACCAAAAACAGCGAGCGCTAAAACAATTAGCCACTGCCATATCTCTAAATTAACGCGCCTAGAGGTAAACGCCAAAATACTTCCTGTGCCTACAAATATATAACTAATCACAAAAAATATATCACCAACAGAAACAATAGGCTCTGCTTTTAAAACTATTTCTGTATATCCAAAAAATATCCCTCCCAAGAAATAAGCAACCATACCCATACCTATCAATAGCCATACCGATCTGCCACTGACAATTTTCGGGCTGCGCCAATTTATTATGCATAAAATACTAGCTACGAGGTAAGCCGTAGCCTCAAATATATTAGTGCCAAGTACGTACCATTCAGGACGTTTAACAACACCGTCAGCCCCTGGCACTCTGGCACTAAATAGCAAAAAATACAATAATGCTAGTACCCCCCAAGCAATACTAAAAAAAATAATTTCCTTGGTAGATACCAGTGGCTTTTTCCTTTGATAACTGTTATAAACGTTACTCATAAATTTGACTATGTGAGTTTGTTACAACTGGGAATATGCCGTGAGTTCTTTTTACAAAAGCCCGGTGACAAAGATACAAAATTGAGTCAAATAGCCAATCGTTGTTCTAAGTTGCCTGTTGTAAATAACACAATCCCCATTATTGCCACAGTGTACTCAGTGGAGATATTTTTAGCCACCTGATGAATACTGAACGCTCTTTCTCCGTCATTTCTACTAAACGATCGCTAACTTGATAAGCAAAATTATCGTTTCCAAAGTATTTTTTCCCCAATCTATATAATTCCTCTAACAGAATTACAATCTGTTTTTCTTTCCAGTTCGGCATCTGGGTTCTGGTCAGGGTATCTAGATTAAGTAACTCTTCTACTGTGTATAAATATTCTGGATTAATAGCTTGATGTTTATGTAAAATTGCGCATATATCTCGAAAAAATGATTGGGAATTGCGAGCACCTAACAAGTCTTCTACATCCAAATATACGGATTGGATTAGTAAAATACTCCCTTGAATGAGAGTATTTTTTTTGCTAATGTCCCCAGTGTCGTTATCATCCGACTGTCCCAAGCGTACCTTACCCCAGATACTAAAGCGATCTACATCTTCCAATAACACGCAGGCTTTACCACGGTTATCTGTTAAGTCTCGCCACAGAGCAACAGCATCTTCTTCTTGACTAAGTGGAAAAACGTGAATGAAGCGGAAGGTTTGCCCCTGGTAATAGAGGACTGGCATCTGCCGATCCTGAGTTGGGTGCTGAATCGTTGATATTTCTACATCCTGTCTTTTGAGAATAAACATAATATTGGTGAATCACTCCTGACAGGGGCATTTCAAAATAAGGGAAACTGATATTCTTTCTTGGGTATATTGCCAAAAATTGATTTTTGCTCAAAGTTTAGAAACAGGATAGGCTTGAAAGCTTCAAGAATTGCTCCTCCTTCCTTACTGTGTGCCTAAATAATCCTTTGCAATAGGTTTGCTAGTGGCAATATGTTGGACAAGAACGCATAAAAATTTTCCCCACTGACAACATAATATACTCAACTAAACCCCAAAAATGCTAGGTTTTAAATGTAAATATATGGAGTAGCTATGCTACTCCATATATTTTTGTTACAGTAATCCTGGTAACTGAAAGATTGCATTCTTTTTGAGGGCAAGATATAATGTTGTAGCCAGTGACACGTAACATTTACGAAAAAAAATGTGGGCGCGTAGCTCAGCCGGATAGAGCAACTGCCTTCTAAGCAGTCGGTCGCAGGTTCGAGTCCTGCCGCGCTCGTTATTAGCGAGCATTATTAACTCAATCACCTATTGTGGGCTATGTACTGGTAATAAATCTTAACTATTTTTAGGACTAACGTAAAAATAGCTAGAACTAACCTCACCATTGAAAAATCTCAAAGTTAGACAGCGTAATACTCTCAACTTCCCTATAGTGGTATGAGGCGGTTCCCGTAAGCCGTAACCATAAGCTAACCCACTAATTCCAGGAACAGGTGGGAATATCGAGAACTCTTGCTTGTAGCACTCCTGCAACTATAGGATCGTGGGATGTAAATATCAAAGTCCCTCCATTTTGGGTAAAGTTTTTCAGTTCATTTAACATCAATACCAAAGACTGAGGATCTTGTCCCACCATAATCTTATCCAACAGACAAATTTTTGGTTGTCTGGCTAATACAGCACCTAAAGCTAATCTGCGTTTTTGTCCTTGGGAAAGTGAATGGGGGTGTTGCTGGTCAAATTTACTTAAATTAAGCTGTTATAATAAATATTATGCTACATTTTTGGGTACATCTGGCCGATAAATTTCCGATCGCACACTGTCTGCAAACAGTTGGTGATTTGGATTTTGCAAGACAAAGCCTACGTTTTTAGCTATTTGTACCACGGTACGTTTGTTAACATCCTGCCCGAGAATCTTCAACTTTCCAGTACTGGGTTTGAGTAAACCGCTAATAAGCTTTAATAGGGTAGTCTTTCCACAGCCATTGCCACCTTTAAGTAAAACAATTTCTCCCACAGAAACTTCTAAGTTTGGATAAGCTGGATATCCTCCACAACTGAGGTTTTCAGTTCTTAAAACAATGGAATTATTAATGTTTACAGGAGATTTATGGCTATCAATATTGAATCCTGAATTGAGGATTTCCGTCATTTCATAATTAGCCTGATATTGTCCGTTTTTCTCCACATCCCATGGAGATAGTTGACCATTTTCAAATCTGTAGGAGCGTTCGCAAATTTCTTTCACTACATCAAAGCGATGCTCAATCAAGATTATAGACTGTCCTTGGTTGCGCCGCGCCTTTAATATTTGTACCAATAAATCGACACCCTTGGTATCAAGAAAACCAAAAGGTTCATCTAATAACAGCAGTGGTTGTCCGGTTGCTAACATACAACCCAGTAGTAAACGTTGTTTCCATCCTGCTGAAAGTTGATTGATATACCAATCCCGTTGTTCATTTAAGCCAAATTATTGTAAAGCACTCTCCCCTAAGACTTGAATCTGGTTGGGTTCAACATTCCAATTTTCCAAACCAAACACCAACTCTTCCCATACCCTATCTGTAAAAATTTGAGTTTCCACATTTTGGAGGAGAATACAGAAGTGTTGCGAACGCTGACGAATCGTCAAATCATGCAAATGTTTACCCTGGTAGAAAATATGTCCGTTTAACTTCCCTCCGATATGTTCCGGTGAAATTCCCGCAATACAGTTAAGTAAAGTACTTTTGCCACTCCCTGTCGCACCAGCGATTAAAATAATCTCCCCCGGTTCCACCGTTAGGTTCACCCCCTCAATAGTAGGTTGCGATTTACCAATATGGGTCAAACACAAATCAATTACTTGTAATTGGGGTTTTTTATTGCTCATTAAAAAATGATGAATTATGACCATTCCATATAACTAATAACTAAGATTATCAAAAGTATAGCGTTCGCAAATATAAAATCTTTCCTTTCCCACGTTAATGGCTGACAATTGCTGCGGGGTGCTGTAGGTTCATAACCCCTAGTTTGTAATCCAATAGTTACATCATCAGCATAGGCAACAATTTGAAAAATAAAAGGTACAAATAAACCAGCAAACCACTGATTTTGTTGACGAGTTAAATTCACTCCCCGCAGTTGATTCCCTTCCACAATTCTTTGGGTTCCCTGCTGAATAATCGGTAAAAAACGCCAGATTAACATTAAACTTAACACCATAAAACCAGGCAAAGGGTAAGCTTGTAACGCCCTAATGAAATCCGATGGTGCTGTAGTTACAGCAAGTAAAGGTGTAGCTAAAGTAATCGCGAAAAGACGTAAAGTACTAAATATAGACTTATTTAAATCTCCTAATAACCAGCAGGCTAAGCGCGTCTCAAAACCTATATGTCAATAGGATTTGAGATATAATTATGGTGATATAAGCAAGCAGCAATAATCGTTAACATATAGTTATTATCCATAGCTGCCCGATTGGATTTTTGACGATTACTACGCTTGAATTATTGCTCCAAATTCAATGCGTTAAGTGCAATTCGCCTCAGTAATGACACATTTTGTGGAGCGTGACCAGTACGAATACGACAAGTATCTTCATTGAAAGTAACATCTAAAGTCCAATGCAAGCCGTTTTCAATACCCCAATGTAAGCGGATGGCTTGTGCCAATTTACGAGCATCACAATCTAAACTAGTTAAATAAAATTGAACTTCACGAGTTCTTTTATTCCAGAGAGGTCGAACTCTAACCACCATAAAAACGCATTTAAGACCGACCCAATCTGAATGATTATGTAAAGATGGTAATTGAGAAATAGGAACGCACTAAACCTGTCTATTTTCGGTACGATGATGACCTTTTTCGATCCTTTGAGCGTAACTATAAATAACAGATTTTAATCCTTGTATTGATTGCTGTTAAAACCAATCTTTTACTTGGCTGTGAAGTGTAGGATGATTTCCTTTAAGTGGTAGAACATAATCCGCTTTTTGATTAAAAATCTGAGATGCAATTGCTGTTTGAGTGCCCATTGCATCAATAGTAATGATACATACTGCAATATCTAATAATTCTAATAATGCTGGAATTGCTGTAATCTCATTGGATTTATCTGCCACTTTCACTTGTCCTAAAACAAGGCGATATTGACTTGACCATGCACTTACTAAGTGTAAAGCGGACTTATCCTGTTCCCTATCATAAGAACCTTTAACAGTTTTACCATCAATGGGAATTACTTGCACTTCACAACATTCCACTATTGATTATATCCAATGTCTAAAGCATTGCTCAAACACTTTTGGATTAATACGTTCAAATACTCGCCTAAATGTATCTGGACTAGGGATACCTTCAGGTAAAATAAAAAACTGTTCGAGCCATTTATATTTACTTAATCCATAATTTTCCATATCCTCCCATCCCTTACCTCCTGCAATTACTCATAATATTCCAATGATTAGAATATCTTGTAAGAAATGAACACGAGTTATTTCTACACGGGGGTCTTCTACCGAGTTAAAAATTTATCCTATTCTTTCTGTTAACACGGTCGCCGACGCTATACTCAAAGCTTTGGAGCTTTTAACCTCTTTAGATGGAGATTTGAAACCGAATACCACGAGATTATCCTTGATAAAAAGTAGATGCTTTAATTTTGAGCGTACTACTTAAGATATTTCCGACTCAAATTTGTTTTAAATTTCATATTTTCCCTAAAAAATCTGTATCTTCATACACATTTTTAGATGCGCTTCCCCTGTAAAAACCAGGTGGATAAAGCAACAAATATCCCTAAAAATATTGTTAGCTTCATCACTATGGTAAATTTAACCTTAACTTGAGAAAACAATAAAATTAAGAGCCAACTCACCAATAACCCCAATGACCAAACCTTTTGTAAACAAAAAACAAAACCAATGAGAATCATGCAAATCGCAATTTTTAGTAAAGGGTTAATTTGCGACAGAAAGCTATATTTATTACTGCATGTTCTAGATATCCGCATC
Source organism: Richelia intracellularis (assembly GCA_000613065.1). GTDB lineage: Bacteria > Cyanobacteriota > Cyanobacteriia > Cyanobacteriales > Nostocaceae > Richelia > Richelia intracellularis_B. The sequence goes on from CBZS010000561.1 coordinate 9,818, forward strand.
TAATTTTCCTGCTCGTTTAAGCTGCTTAATTACTAATTCTCCTAACCACCAACCAATTGCTCCAGTAATACAGGATGCGATACCCATAACCGCAAAAATCCAGGGCATAGTCAATAACCAGGCAAATGTATCTTTTAACCCATAAGCCGCAATCAATAAACCCAATGGCGCAGCAGTACCAAAGAAGATGACATTGCCCAACAAACGATTGGGCACCTCGAAAAATTGAGCAAGTAGCTCGCGAGATGAGAGTATAGGGAGAGCAGAAGCTGGGGTTGAATCGCCATGGAATAAAAAAAAGTCGGGGAACTTGAACAGCTATACCAGAAGTTAGAAAGCAAGAAGACCCTGTTGATGAAGTTAGACGAGACGGTGCCGTGGTAATAATTTCGTCCGATTTTAGAACAAGTCCATGACAAGCCCAGAAAAAATAATGCTGGGCGAAAGCCCATAGATGCAATAGTCATGTTCAAAATGCTTGTGCTGCAACAACTGTACAACATCAGTGATGAAGAACTGGAGTACCAGGTCAATGACCGACTATCGTTCATGAGATTTTTGGGCTTGGGGCTAGCACAACCAGTACCAGATGCAACTACAGTTTGGTTATTTCGGCAGCAGTTGAAGCAGCAGGGTCTTATTGAAGAACTGTTTGAGCAATTAATTTGATAGCTACCTGAGAGACCAAGGCTACCAAGCTAAGGGGGGTCAAATAGTAGATGCCACACTGATCCCAGTTCCCAAGCAGCATAATACTAAGGAAGAGAAGCAAAAACTTGCCCAAGGAGAAATTCCCGAAAGTTGGCAGCAAAAGCCTCATCGCTTGTTCCAGAAGGATACCGATGCTCCCTGGACAAAAAAGAATGGTCAGAGTTCCTTTGGTTATAAAAACCACATCAGTATCGATGTGGAGTACGGTTTTATTCGTCGCTATCAAGTAACGGATGCCTCAGTGCATGATTCCCAAGTGTTAGGGGCACTGTTGGATGAGCAAAACCAGGGGGAAGAGGTTTGGGCAGATAGTGCCTATCGTAATGAATCTATTGAATGGATTCTACAGATTTTACAATTCCTCAGTCACATTCATGAACGAGCCAACCGCAATCATCCATTAACTGCAAAACACAAAGAAGATAATCGAGAGCGTTCTCAAGTCACAGCTAAGGTCGAACACGTTTTTGGTCACTGGGTTAATGAAATGGGAGGCAAGTTAATGGGTTCCATTGGTAAGGAGTCAGTCAAGGCGACTATTGGAGTGAAGAATTTAGTCTACAACTTCAAACGTTATGGATTTTGGGAGAATAAAAATCCTAAAGCTGTGGGATAATTGCGTCTAAATTGGCTCTATTGAGCCAGATTTCAACTAGAAATCGTTCCGGTTGAGCTATTTTTTGCCCAACTTTACTTTCTTGTAGTTCTTCTATCTCCCTCAGATTACCTAAGACTTGATTAATCGATGTGCCCATCTGTAATGTAGAGATTTAAAGATCACGAACGACTGTGGGTACAGAGATGCCATTATAACGAAAAGAATCATTAATTTAACATTACCAGCATTAGTGACAGTCGTGGAAGACATTTTAGAAACTTATCCTGACCATCCTTACCAACAGGCTTTTTCTATTCCCGACTTGCGCCAAGAGTTAATAGCTCATGTATTAACTAAAGTTTCTAGTTGTTATGTGGTGGTAGAGGGGGAGGAAGTACCATCTTTTGGTCTTAAATCTTTACCTTTCTCTCCTCAGGAAAGGTTTTATTTAGAGACTTTAATTCACCAATAAATTAATAACATTATTCGTCAGCGAGAAGATAAAATCAGTCATCAAATTCCCGAATAAGTCGATCCGATATTAGAACCTTCTCATTGCTTTGGTTAATAGTTATTTTTGTCTATTGTTTGGGGACATAAAGACTGGGTTTATGTCCCCGATTTTTTATTATGTATGGTAATACTCAATCAAGTGGGTTAGGAAATAATTACAAGCTCAAAACTGATGACTACTAAATTTTATGCTCTCTGCGCTGATAATTAGTCAATCAAAGACTCAGTGCTTCTGATTTTGGCTCAGCTTTTGGATGAACTTCACATACAAACTCGTAAAAAGAAGTATTTGGAGTACAAGTAAACAGTGGACTCATTTGCTTTAATATCGCTTCGCAAGCCGAGCTTTGATTAGCTTGCATATCTTCTAGATTCTCCCAGAAAATAACTGCGATTCCTTTATCTGTACCAGGCTCTTGTAGTAAATAAGTTCCCTTAAATCCATGAGTATAAGTTGAAACAGCTTGTTCGTAGAGATTTTTTGCTTGTTCAAATTTACCTGGTTTAAATTCTCCCATCGCTACATATGCATATTCGTGTCTGAGGAAGTCATGGAAATCGCTCATTATATTCTCCTTGGTTTGTACTATTCAGGATTTCATCCTGGAATATATATTTAAAGAAATTGCCAAGGGATATTAAACATCTTTGCTTTCAATCTTTTCAATCAAGCTGTCAACCATTTCAATCGCCAATACCATTAAGTCTTGTTCTTACTATCCCCTCACCATCTCATCACTTACTTTGGCAGAAACGTGAGAATTAGCAAGCATTACAGCTAAGAATTGGACAGCAAATTGTTTGATCTCAGTTGTGCTTGCATTCATTACTACCTCCAACATACGGAAATTTAAGTAAGAATTGGAGAAATGAATAAAATATTAAACATTGGAATGCAAATCAAAGGGTTCTTCAAACTAGAAACCCCTTTCTAGGAGTCTTTTAAGATTAGAAAAATCATTTGAGGAACTTGTGAAGAGGTGCTTGATAATTTTAGATTAGTAGGCGTTGCTGAATCACGGGATGAATTAGCGTTTGAAACCATTGATAAATCCTTGAAAATTTAGTGAAATCATCCCCTGATTCAGCAACGCCGATTAGTAATCAAATGCCGTGAGTACCGCCTTACACTCCCGAAGAGTACCCAAACATTACGTTATCAAAAGAAAAATACAGTTACATCGTTGAGCGCTCGCGTTGAGATATCATACTTTCAAATGCGCCCTTTTATCACTCAATCACGAGTCACTATAACCCATACCATTGGCATCAGCGTAACGGTGCATAAACTGCATAAACCTTTCCCAATGGTCATCCTGCTCAATTTCCACCTTAC
>CBZS010000562.1 GCA_000613065.1 Richelia intracellularis
TGCATAAGTGCGGGATGAATTAGCGTTTGAAACCATTGAGAAATCGTTGAAAATTTAGTGAAATCATCCCCTTATTCACCAACGCCTGTATTTTTTATGTAGCATAAATGCAGAAAATATTGTGCTTTTTATTTGGCAATAGCAATATGTTCATTGTATTTGTCTAACTAGATAACCTTCTAGTTAGACACGCCGAGGACAATATTATCTGGCATTGTGTTTACAATTCAGCCGAGATTTACTTACACCATGAATTGCCAAGTATTTGGTTTATTGATTCTCAAAATATTTCTGAATGATGAACTCCCTCACACCAATTTTTGCTTTGAAACAAGTCACACAAAAATTCGGTGAAGTATCATCCTTGGAGAATATTAATTTAGAAATATATCCAGGAGAGAGAGTTGCTCTAATTGGTTCCAGTGGTGCGGGAAAAAGTACCCTAATTAGTCTCCTAAATGCGACGTTAACGCCAAAAAAGGGGAAGTATTAATTTGCAATCGCAATTTGGCAAATCTGCGTCCTAAATTGTGTCGTCAATTACAACGACAAATAGGAACAATTTATCAACAATTCAATTTAGTAGATAATTTGCGGGGAATTCACAACGTAAATGCGGGACACTTGGGACATTGCTCATTTTTGCAAGCTGTCATTTCCCTAATTTATCCCTTAGAAGTAGAGACAGCACTTAAAGCCTTAACCCAAGTAGGAATACCCGAAAAACTTTACGAACGCACCGAAAAACTTTCAGGAGGACAGCAACAACGGGTAGCGCTCGCTCGTATTTTAGTACAAAATCCGGTGACTATTCTTGCAGATGAAGCAATTTCCAGTTTAGATTCTGAACGCAGTCGAGAAATCATAAATTTGTTGTGTCAATTAAGTGAGAATGGGGGAAAAACCATGGTTAGCAGTCTTCATGCAGTGGAATATGCTTTAAGGTATTTCCAGAGAATAATTGCTTTAAGACAGGGGAGAATTTTATTTGATGCACCTATTGCAGATGTAACAGGAGAAATGGTATAGGAATTATATAGAATTTAGGGCG
>CBZS010000563.1 GCA_000613065.1 Richelia intracellularis
TCCCTGTCTTAGTCCATGAGAGAGAATATTGCTGTGCTGGTAGATTAAACTCCCCATCCAAAGGAAATAGGGTATTTGTCTTTCTTCCTCCATAACCGATTATATTGGCGATTACTGTGCCAAATAATGTGGTCAATTTCCGCGACAATTTTTTCTTGTGTGTTCTGTTTACTGAGTCTGTGGCTGCACACTCTGCCTCGATTTCATCTTGACTGCGTTTATGAAAATATCTTTGTTTGTAACAACCGTCTCAATAGTTCGTATCCATTCTAAAGTAACTTACTCTCTATCTGGGAGTGTTCTAACCCACAAATGCTGTCTGAGTCTAACCAACTAACTATCTGTTCAAATAGTTCTCGTGCTTGTGACCAAAACAGACCTTGATTTTATGTAGATGCTTGCATAGGGAGTGTAACTGTTCCTGTTTTTTCACTTTTTACAAGCCAATACCATCAAGTACATTTTTGGATGTCAATACTACTGTGGTTGACTTTTCGTTTATTCTTATTCTATCATACCCTGTACTACCAAAAGAGTCGCACCCAAATTATTTATTGGCAAAAATAGCAGCTTGAGTTCTATCTCTTAGATTCAATCTGGTAAGAATATTTGTGACGTGATTTTTTACTGTTCTTTCTGTAATCAACAAAGATGCAGCAATTTCCCGATTACTCGCACCAGAAGCTATTAGCTGTAAAACTTCCTTTTCCCTAGGAGTTAATTCTTCTAACTCAGGTGGTGGGGTATAAGTTTCTGCTGATGTGGCTTCTAAAGTAGGAGCCATAAGCCTTTCAAAGAATCCTGGGCCGAAATGGGTATGTCCTGAATGTACTAGACGGATGGTATTTGTTAGATCTTCCAAAGGAGTATCTTTTAACAAGTAAACCTTAGCACCAAATCGCATTCCCTGGAAAATGTATTTATCATCATCAAAAGTAGTTATAATTAAGACTTTAACTAAGGGAAATTGCTGGGTAATAGCTTTTGTTGCTGCGACACCATCTACTATTGGCATTCGCACATCCATCAAAACCACATCTGGTTGTAAAGCTTCGACTTGAGATATAGCCTGTTCACCATTTTCAGCTTCACCAACTACTTCAAAATCGGGGGTTGCATAAGTGCGGGATGAATTAGGGTTTGAAACCATTGAGAAATCGTTGAAAATTTAGTGAAATCATCCCGCACTTATGCAACGCCTAAACTATTCAGGTAAATTATGAGTATTAGGTGACAAGTATTATCAATGATAATACTTGTCACACCACTAGTTTACTCAAATGTATTTGCTGCTACCTCATTTGCTAATACAGAAACACCAAGATTTCCAGTCTTAAATCAAACTATTACTCAACAATCAGCTTCACCAATCGAAGGAATCTGGCAAGCCCAAGACAAATATCGAATCCAAATTTCCCAGAATAACGGTATTTACAACGGCAAAATCATTTGGTTCTCACCAGGAACAGAAACCAAAGGTCTTAAGAAAGAATCCTGATAAAAAATTGCGCTCGCGCGATTTAATTGGTGTGGAAATGCTGAAAGGATTCACTTACAACTCAAAAAAGAAAGAGTGGAGAGGTGGTAAGATTTATGCTCCAAATGCTGGTATAACTTTGAAGGCTCGACTGTCAATCACAAAAAAAAATGAATTAAAGGTAAAAGTATCAATGGGTCTATTTCGCAGAACAATGAAACTAAAACCAGTGCAAAACCAATAGAAATGAATGCAATTATGAATCATGTGATTTATCATTCCGGATCCATAATTGCAAAAATCAATCTTGACTATAACTGGCGGAATCACCCTATCGAGTTCACATAGTGCTTAGCTGAGATTGCTATGTACACCGCTCCCATGAGATTCTCTCTGTAATTCTGGGTTTTACCTCGTGAAGTAATATAACTTTCGATTCGAGGCAGCTCTCTGGTTCGTGAACCGGCATACCATCCAATCTACCCTCTAATACTGGTTTGTTTAACGTAGTCGAGCTGAAAGTGCAATTGAGAGTTCTTGATAACCATCCAAAAGTGTTAACTAACAGATAACCGAACCATGCTAAGATACTTGTCAATTATGAAAGCTGTGTTGAATAGGTAAATTTAAACGAATATGGAAGCAGCACTGTTGTTAGCAAAATTGCCGGAAGCGTACCAAATATTCGATCCCTTGGTAGATGTCCTCCCGATTATACCCTTATTCTTCTTGTTGTTGGCTTTTGTTTGGCAAGCAGCAGTGGGTTTTAGATAAAAACTAGTTAATTTAATCAATTTAGTGAATACATCCAACAAGCTTTAAAATAGCACACTGTTGGCATTCTCAATGACAGGCAAAATGCCTGTCTTCTTTTTTGCATACAAACCGGAATTATTTAATCACTGTATGGGAAATGACAAGTCAGCGCTTCCCTATCGCTCACTAAATATAGCAATTTTCCATACTTAAAGATTAAGCAAAACTTATA
>CBZS010000564.1 GCA_000613065.1 Richelia intracellularis
ATTTACTATGGTAAGGAGCATAGTAAAGCAATTGAATTGGTATATTTAGCAGATCAACAAACTCAACTATCCTTTTTTTTAATTGAGTTCTTACTCCACTACTTTCCGGACCATTATCAACTTTTATTTGTATCAGTTCGGTATCCTGCTTTTGTTCTGGTGTCATTGTCTTCCACCATTGAATTAGAGTATCAACAATAAAATCCCTGGTTTTATAAGAACAACTACCAAAGTTAATATAGAATAATTGCCCACTATCTTCATCAAGAATCCCACAGGGAGTATATTTTTCTAAAGGCGAATTTACTGAACATTTGATGTATTCTTATTTACTTTCACTCGGGAACAACTATGTAGTTTGTTTCCCTACATTTTGAAGTGGAGAATGTGGTTTTTAAAGCTCTGTATAATCCTGATGATTAAGGAAGCTATGATTCTGCTGTTCTATATGTAGAGAAATCTGATTACAAAACAATAGAGCCAGTACTAAAATCCATTTATCAACAGCATCAATGGGAATTTGGTACAAAAGTACCCCTATTTACGAAAATACTAGCTCCCGGAATAGCGGTCGCAGAAGAACCTAAACGCAAGCAAATTTTCCCCAGATGAAAGTTTTGGCTTACATCGCTGCCATATTGTGGCTAATGGCTTGCTTACAGCTTGGCGACAAGGATATCAATCACCAGAAACCAAGGTAAAATCTATTCTGCAGCAATTTTGTTTAGTGGGTTTAGAATGGCAACGCCCTTATCTCAATTCCCATTATGAAGAGATTTATACAATATTTTCATAAACTTTCTACCCTCTCTCACTCCTTCACTCCTCCGTTGTGTAATTGCATCAAACGCTGTTTAAGTGGCTCAGGTTCTCCCTTATCTAACAGAGAACCTTTTTCCAAGAGAAAAGCACCATCACAATAATCTAACTCATCCAAACGGTGAGTTACCCACAAAGCAGTAATCCCCCGACTTTTCACCAGTTGGCGAACACTCTTTACCAATTCCATTTGACTATCTGGATCCAGTAAAGCCGTAGGTTCGTCTAATAATAATATTTCACATTGGCGGGCTAGGGCACCAGCGATCGCAACCCGTTGTTTCTGTCCTCCGCTTAAGGCATAAATCGGTCTTCTTTGTAAAGACAGTAAATTTACCGCTCCCAAAGCCTCTTTGACCCTAGCTCTCACCATAGCTATGGGTAATTTTTCCTCGACTAAACCAAAAGCCACATCTGCACCTACTGTGGGCATGACCAATTGATGGTCTGGATTTTGGAAGACAAAGCCAACAGGATGTAACACTTGAATATCGCCAGACTCAGGAGCTAATAAACCTGCTAATAGTCTGAGTAATGTTGATTTACCACTACCATTAGTTCCCAAAAGCATCCAGAATTCACCCTTAGGAATCCTTAGGGAGCATGACTTTATTACCGTCTCTCCATTAGCCCAGCGAAAATTTAAATCCTTTACTTCGATGCCTAGTTCCGCCATATGTTATGTATTTACCCCTGGTTACTCTGCGGTGAGGGCAACAAAACCAGGTGGTCTGCCGCTTCCAGTTGCAGGACTATCTTTCTGAGAAATTTGGATTGCAGAAATCTCCGTTGGACGAACGGCGATTTTTTTCTCTGTCTTACCTTCACATTCTAATTCCATTACTGCCGGTTGCCCAGATTGCATTGCAGCCACAATTTCTTTATAAAGAGCCTCGGCATCTTCAGTTGTTTTACGTTGTACTGATACGGGAAATGCTGTGTTTTTAATACTGAAGTCAATGTTGAACATTTAATTCTTTCATCTAAGTTTAACTTTTGGTCTCATTTTAGCGTTAAACAATTTTAGATGAGAAAGGGTAAGAAGGAA
>CBZS010000565.1 GCA_000613065.1 Richelia intracellularis
ACTTCCCCCAACCCATGATATCCCAACCGGAAGGGTGGACCTTGATAAAGGTAGCCTAAAAGGCAACATAGCGTAATCATTCCAACTACCGTCAGATCTTTTTGCCAAATAGCTATCGCTATAATTCCCAGCAATCCCAAAACTAGAAATAAATTTCCTAGCCAAAATATTAATTTTTTATTCCTAGTTAAATTCACTAGAGAATGGTGCTTATTTTTATCAATACCTGTATCGGCATCAAAAACATCATTACTGAGATTCTCCCAAGCCAAGATCAAAATTGCAGCAGCGACAAAAGTAACAAAAACTCCTCCGTCAAAATTTTGTGTTTCAGCAAAAGCCACAGTAGTTCCTATCCATATTGGCATAATCGCTACACTATACATTGGCGGTTTAATCGCCGCCAACCACAACTTTTTGTTAAGAGGTAAAACTTGTATTTTTCTTGTCATTTGCAATTGTTCCAATTCCAATTAGTAAAAAAATCTGTAGTTAAGCAAAATTATTTATCAGGTTGACAGTTGTTTGATTTTAGTAGCTGGTAAAACAATGCTAATTTACTCTCATTGGTTAAGCTTTACTCAGACACCTTATTGCCTAAGGTGATTTTTGAAACATAAATTACCAGCTAAAGCGGTTGAATCAAGATATCCCATTTGGGCAACAGTGGATTTCGCTGTAATCTAGACTCGACTTGTTTCATAGCTTTCTTTGTTAGAGAAATCCATTTTTGGTAAACAGTTTTACTTAAACTCAAGATAAGATATAAGCCTTTTCAAGTCATACTCGAAGCCCAGGAAAGCATAACTTCAACATCAACAAGCTTCGCCCGCCTCATTCCAATGCTGCTCAAGAATACCCCAACAACCCTCTATGGGATTGTATTTACTATGGTAAGGAGCATAGTAAAGCAATTGAATTGGTATATTTAGCAGCTCAACAAACTCAACCATCCTTTTTTTTAATTGAGTTCTTACTCCACTACTTTTCGGACCATTATCAACTTGAATTTGTATCAGTTCGGTATCCTGATTTTGTTCTCGTATCATTGTCTTCCACCATTGAATTAGAGTCTCAACAATAAAATCTCTCATTTTATAAGAAGAACTACCAAAGTTAATATACAATTGCCCACTATCTTCATCAAGAATCCCACAGGGAGTATATTTTTCTGTGCATCCCATATCATGATCCTCAGCTTGATTGTCTCCTCTGGTTTTTCTAACACGAGAATAACCCCCCATATTCACGGTAGCTTTGCAATCCATGCTTAGTGGTTTGATTTTCAGGCTTGTTTGTTGATTGCGGCTCAAACTCTTTGATGTTGTTGAAGATATTATCCGTTTGTGCAATTTTTTTTAAGGTTTGGCTTTTACGACTTTAGGAAGACCATAGCCCATTCGATTCAATACTTGTGCCATTGTACTGGCGCAAGGCAATTGCTCCTGGCTAAATCCCTGTTCTTTGAGTTTTTCTAGTGCGGATGTTGCTGTTAAGCGGGTATAGGGTAAGGAAGTTTTAAATGTTGGGTCTTATTGAGAATCAGATTGTGCAATTTGTCCCAGGGATAATGCCACAACAGAAGAGGTTGTTTCTCCTGGCAACGCTTTGCTGTGCTAAAGGCTGATTGTAATCCCACACAGATTATCACTGTTCTTTTTTCCGGTAACCCTAACTCTATATTTTCTCTACCCCAAGCGCATACTGTTTGTGCTAAGCTTGCTTTACCTTGGCAATATTTCAACGTCATCTGAGCTTGAAAGCCCCGACGTTCTACTCCATTCATTTTCGAGCCTGCCAACCACAAGTCTTTTATTTGTGATCTTGTTAATCATTTGGGTTCCTCTGCTGGGTATAGCATACTCTAAAATACTTGCCCCTGTTTTTTTTACTTATCAACATTACATCTTACTTTCATTGGTAAATTCTTTCTTATAAATCACCTAAAATGAATCAGAGAAAAATAGTTTAGGGATATCAGAGCCAAAAAAAACTAGATGTTCGCCAAAAACCTCCTACTCGATTTTGTAGACACTGTTTTATAATCATGCTCTGTTCCTTGAGTCTTTTTACCCAGAGCAACAACAGGCCTCAGAGGATGGATGTTTCCCAAGGCTAGCCACTACAGGAAAAAAACACAATCCTGCGCTATCTGGTAAAAAAGCGTCTATTTATGTTACCTGTAAAAATACGACCATGATTTATCAGTGTTTAGAAAGATAACTTCAAAAAAATTAACCATTTTTTTAGATCCATGACAGTTTCACAATGCACTGCCGATTTTTTTGTATCCCATAAAGACCTATACCAATTTTTCTTATCTATTAAGCAAAATTGTCAAAAAAATAATTCTACAAAAATTGCCAGTATTTCTCTGGAAATTGACTTGGTAGATCCTCTAGTCGTGTTTTCCAAAATGTCGAAAGCAAATCAGCTTAATTTTTATTGGGAAAACAAAGCTAATCAAGAAGCAATAATAGCGATTGACGATGTGATACAGAAAGGTTTATCTGGTAAAGAACGCTTTATTGATACAGAAAAATTTATCAAAGATTGTATACAAAATATTTACAGATTCTCTTTAGATAAGCTCTCACACATTCATCCTTATTTCTTTTGTGCTTTTAGCTTTTTTTCAGAAGATTTACAGCAGACTTATCCTTTTTGCCCGGCAAATGCTTTTTTGCCAAAATGGCAAATAAATGTTAGCAAAAAAAAATGTATATTAATTGCTAATTTAATTGTTACTTCGAGAATAGAAATAAATGATTTACTACAGCAATTATGGGAAAAAATCAGATTAATTAATTCACTCAAAGGTAACTATACAAATTATAAGATGCAATTAAATAAATTAAACCAAACTTATGTAGTTGATTCAGAACATTTTAAATCTTCAGTATCCTCTGCATTAAATAAAATTAAGGCGAATAAAATAAGAAAAATAGTATTAGCTAATGCTTTAGATGTAATTTCTAATAAAAGTTTTGACTTAATAAAATCATTAGACAAACTCAGAAAAATACATCCTAACTGTTATATATTTTCTATTGGTAATGGCAAAGGTCAAAACTTTATCGGAGCTAGTCCAGAAAGATTACTTTGTATCTCTAAAAATCAATTAATTACAGATGCTCTTGCTGGCTCTGCACCAAGGGGAAAAACCCCAATAGAAGATGCAGCCTATGCTGACAGTTTACTTAACACTGATAAAGAAAGACATGAGCATAACCTAGTTATTGATTTTATTTCCCAAAGTTTATCTCAGTTGGGCTTATTACCCCAGATTCTATCACCAAGGTTAAGACAGCTTTCTAATATTCAGCATTTGTGGACACCAATTAGTGCTATTGTTCCCCCTAATATACATCCCTTAAAAATAGTTGCCCAATTACATCCCACACCTGCCGTTGCAGGAACATTGCCAGATATAGCTTGTAATGAGATACGACGTTACGAAAGTTTTGAACGGGGTTTGTATGCTGCACCTCTGGGCTGGTTAGATGGAGAAGGTAACTGTGAATTTATTGTTGGTATTCGTTCTGCATTGATAGATGGTGATCGCGCTAGGTTGTATGCAGGTGCTGGTATTGTTGCAGGTTCCGAACCCAATAAAGAATTGGCAGAAATTCAATTGAAATTGCAAGCTTTGCTCAAAGCCTTAATCTAAAATCTTAAGGGGCTTATAGGATTTGAAACTGCAACAAAATATTATGGGTAATTCATTACGTATCATAACTAAATTCAAAATCTAAAATTTTTTTGTAGTGTGAGAGAAAAGTAACTGTCTTCAGAAAAATTTGCGTGAATGTGTGTAGCTAACTCCAACAAGACAAATATGAGATACAAGTAACTCTGCCAAGCTGATAAAAATACGTTTCGGATTACTTGTACTGATGATAGCAACTTAAATTATAAATATATAGGAGTTATAACTATGACATTTGCTACTTATACTACCCCTCAACAGAATAAACCCGTGCTTAAAGAAGGTTCCAAGAGTGAAGCAGTCGAATAATTACAAAAATTACTATTACCACATCGAGCTTTTGTATATTTAAATCAACAAGGTGCTTGTCTGTTTCCTGGAGATAAAGTGATTGACGGGATATTTGGATCTAAAACCAAACAAGCTGTGATTATTTATCAAAGCATGAAGTTTCTTGTAGAAGATGGAATTGTTGGAGATAAAACTTGGCGATCGCTCTATAAAGGTGCACCTGTGGATATGCCTATTCTCAAACTTCGTAGCAAAGGTGAATTAGTAGAGAAAATTCAGGCGAGGTAGCTATTGCTAGATATAACCAAGGAACTCTTGATGGTGATTTTGGTCTAATTACAGAAGCTGCAATTAGAGAATTACAAAAACACACTATATTACCTGTAAATGGAACTGTAGGCAATCCCACCTGGTTTGAACTAAGTAAGATTAATACTATTTTCTACTAATTCTAGCTGTGAGTCTCTGAATTAACTTGTGAACTTGTAATTCTGTACTTGTCAAAATATCCGCGTATTCTCAAACCTCTAGTTATTGGAACTGGAGGTTTTTTGTTTTCAAATCTATATACTTTTGTGAAGTGCTGTGTAAGTGTTCGATTTTCTCTGGATATATAAGTAACACACACAGACAAAAGGATTACATTTCTATGAAATCTATCACTAGCTTAAGCGATATTACTTATCCCAGAAAATTGATTACCAGCTCAACTCATTCTCCGAGTTGCAGCCAAGTCATATTTCTTCACATTTTTTTTATCATTTGGGAAAAAATATAAAGGCGAACGTGCATATTTGTTTCCTAAATGGGTACTTAAAGAATAATTTTCATACTATCAATTTGAAAATATTGACATCATTAAATCGGAGTATTATAGGAATAATTTCACATGATAAACTCCAGGTTTCAATGTATATAATATTTATTTGAATCTTCTTGGTATTTGATATTCAAGAGAAGTATTCCATAATAATTGATTCTAACTGTACAATTTCCAAAGGTTTAGTTAAATAATTATTAGCTCCATTTTTTTTTATGTAATCTTGTGGAATGTCATCATCATTACAGGTAAGTCTTGAAGTTTTTTCTCTTGACGTAATTGAGCTAAGAAATCCCATCCTGTGGGGTAATTTTTATCTAACACTGATGTACTACCCTGTAAGTCACCATCCAATAAGATTAAATCTGGCTTTTGATTACTTACTCGTTAATTCTTTTTTTAAAACGAGTAAGTAATCAAATTAAAATCAAATTGTTTGTAAATAGTATTGTTTGATTTGAGCTGATTTTTTTTTAATAATAAAAAAACTCTTAATTGTGGGAGGTTTATATATTCTAGAAATAGAAGCAATGTTAGATTTATGTAAGTTTTCACTAGCTGCATCAATCACTTGATTATTTCCATCCTCAAGACTTGAATCATGTTTGTCCATAATAGCTGGTAAAAATAAAGTAAATTGACTACCTTTACCCAAAGTTGATTTTATAGTCACATCTCCACCATGTAGTCGTGCTAATTTGCGGGTCAGAGCTAAACCGAGTCCAGTTCCTTCATAATGGCGATTTAAGCGACTATCCAATTGTTTAAAAGCAGTAAAGATAAATTGTAATTGTTCGGAAACAATAGCAATACCAGTATCTGTCACTTTAAATGTAATTCCAGTTGCTACATTTTTTACTTCTAGGGATACCTTACCTTTTGAAGTAAATTTAATGGCATTCGTTAATAAATTCAGCAGCATTGGGGTGACTCGTCGATGATCTGCAATACAAAATTCCGGTGTAGTATCAATTTTTGAATTAATTTGTAGGCCTTTATTTAAAACGTGATCGCGCACTGTGGATACAACATAGTTACACAAATATTGAACATTGAATTTAGAGTATGTTTTAAAAGTCGAAGTGAGTTACAAATCATGGAATTCCCCTGACCATGATACGTATCATTGCAATATAGATTAAAGTCTCAGAAGTTTCAGGTAGCCTTTCATAGTCCTTACTTAATCTTCTACACCAATTGAGCCACCCGAAAGTTCGTTGTACAACCCAAGGTTTTGGTAAAAGGGTAAAACCCTTCTTTTCTAAGTGTGTGAGAAGCACTTCCACAATCCAACGAAAAACACCGATTATCCAGTGGGCAAAATATTCCCCCCGATATCCTCCATCCATCCAGATAGTGTGCAGTTTTTTAACTTTATCTTTCATCTGATAAACCTGCCAGAAGGTGCAGGGTCTAAACGTGCACGTTCTGGCACTCTTGCAGAAGTAACCAAGACTCGCAAAACTAGCCTTAACAAGTCAACCGTAATAAATCGCTTACGTCCATGTATTTGTTTTCCTGGGTCGAAACCAACATCCGTACAAATCATGGTTGCGGTTTCAACTGATTGGCTATCAACGGCTGTTTCCTATGGACTTGGTTCTCGACTGGCTGCTACCTGAACCCATTGATATAGTTTGTCATGAACCTGAAGCCAAGTACTGTCTTTGCGCCATCTTCTGAAATAGCCATAGACTGTAGACCAAGGTGGTAAATCTCCTGGTAATGCCCACCATGTAGATCCTTGATACAGTACCTATTAAATTGCGTTTACTACTGCGTACATACATGTTGTACGTGCATGACCAGCTGGTTTTGCCTCTGGAAACAGCTCTGGGATTAACTCCCACTCTTACCACGTTAAATAGCTAGGATAATTCTTAGTCATTTGCTCACGGGGTGCTGTTTTCTATAATTATCAGCATATGCCTTGTGAGCTTTTTTATGAGACCTCTCACCTTTTAAAACATGCTCTTAGATACAAATAGTTTTTCTTTACCTGATTCTACTTTTGATAGTTCTAAAATATCATTAATTAATCCTAGGAGATGTTCTCCACTCTTATAAATACAATTCATGTATTCTTGCTGTTTAGTATTCAGGCCACCTCCTATTTCCTGTTCTAAAAAATGAGATAACCCCATAATCGCATTTAAAGGAGTACGTAATTAATGGGTAATTTTAGGCAAATATTGGATTTTTATCTGACTATAAAATTCAGACTTTTAATTACTAACTAGTAACTGGTTCTCAGTCTATTTAATTTTACTAATATCTTCTAATATGGCAATAAACAAAATTTATTTGCCATTCCTATTTGTAATCAAAGACACATTCAAAATAGTCAAAATTCGTTTTCCATCTCTACATAAAAATTGTATTTCTATCTCTAACCGCTCTTCTCTCGCAAAAATTAATTGCTTGTATCGTTCAATATATTTGGGCTGCTTACTAATAATATCGGAGAATCGCTTACCATATAACTCTTCACTACTATAGTCCAACATGTGTGATAGAGACGGATTTGTATCAACAATCCTAGCTCTCATATCTACTAAGCCAATTCCAATGGAACAACGCTCAAAAACTGCCCTAAATTGTGCTTCACTCCATCTTAGTCCTTCTTGGGTATTTTTCCTCTCGCTAGATTCTATAGCTCAGGAAACAAAGTCAGCAATAGAAAGAAGCGGCAAAATTGTCCTCATCTAAATGCCATTGACGTATATTCTCCATATACTCATGGCAAACTATCTCTACCAGTTTTCCCCCTAACCAAATAGGCGCATTTAGCAAAGAATTTATCCCCAGCACATAAAGATAGGTTGCAGAGAACTCTTCAGTTCGCGGATCGTTTATGGCATCGCTCACTGCAATACTACGTTCTGTTTTCAATGCCTGAAAATAAATAGGATAATTTGCTTTCGCTAACGAGATACCCGAACAATGAAGCTTAGTATTGCGATCATATACATCCACACATTCTATTTGTTAATTTTCTTCGTTGTATAACCAAATACTAGCTCTATGTACTTGCAAGGTTTTTGAAGCAGCCTCAGTAATTCCCATGAACGCAGCTTGCAGGTTTCCCTGTTGTAATATTTGGCTTTTTCCCTGTTGCATTAAGGTCTTACTCTGGCTCTGGAGGTTATGCTCCCGTTGCTTTAAACATGATTGTTGGAATTTCAACCGATCCATGTACTATGAATTTTTAATATAAGAATTTAATTTTCAAAATACCTAAAGTGAGTGAGGGAAGGACTTAAGTATAAATATCAAATAATTAATCTACTTTATGTAACATTTTCTCAAAAAATTATATGTATTCCTTACAACTAATATTATTATAGAAGGATTAGTAGATTCAATCCCCAGCACTTTACGGATACCCGTGTAATTTGAGAATTGATAAGATTTTTGATGAAATTTTAGGTCTTGAAAAAACAATTGATAGCTGAAAAAATTAAAACAAGAATAGCCCCAGGGTATTCTCACTTTGCTCTCCTGTGAGGAAATTGGTGAAAATTTTAGTTGTTGGTAATGGTGGACGGGAACACGCCCTTGCTTGGAAATTGTTACAATCCCCGCAAGTAAAACAGGTATATTGCGCTCCCGGTAATGGGGGTACAGCTATTTTACCAGGTTGTCAAAATTTACCCCTGAAAATAGATGATTTTGATGGAATAAGCGAATTCGCCCTGGATTCAGGGATAGAGATGGTAGTCGTAGGACCAGAAGTACCCTTAGCACAGGGCATTACCGATTATCTGCGAACGCAAGGTTTAAAAGTATTTGGTCCAACCAAGGCAGGGGCTGAGATTGAAGCTAGTAAGGCTTGGTCAAAAGAACTTATGCAAGTAGCAGGAATACCTACAGCCCAAGCAGCAGTATTTAACCAGGCTTCAGCCGCTAAGTCCTACGTGAGAGTGCAAGGAATACCCATAGTTGTGAAAGCCGATGGTTTAGCCGCCGGAAAAGGTGTAATAGTTGCCACTACCTTAGAACAAGCCGAAGCAGCCATTGACTCTATTTTTCAAGGACAATTTGGCAAGGCAGGGGAATTTGTTGTCATTGAGGAATGTTTAACGGGACAAGAGGTCTCGATATTAGCATTAACCGATGGCTTAACAATTCGTCCCCTGTTACCAGCCCAGGATCATAAACGGATTGGAGAAGGGGACACGGGAGATAATACTGGTGGTATGGGGGCTTATGCCTCTGCACTCATCGCTACCCCGGAATTGATGGCAAAGGTACAGAAAGAGGTTTTGGAACCAGCGATCGCTAATTTACATTCCAGGGGAATTGATTATTGTGGAGTCTTGTATGCTGGCTTAATGGTAACTCCCACAGGAGAATTTAAGGTTTTAGAGTTTAACTGCCGCTTTGGCGATCCCGAAACCCAGGTAGTTTTACCTCTACTAGAAACCCCCCTAGAAGAATTGATGTTAGCTTGTATTCAGCAGCGCTTGGCAGAAATGCCCCCCATTGTCTGGAAGCAGGGGGTAGCTGCCACAGTAGTAGCTGCTTCTGGAGGTTATCCCGGTAGTTATGAAAAAGGTAAATTAATTACAGGCATTGATAAGGCTGAAGCATTGGAAACCAAAGTATTTCATGCAGGGACGCGATTAGTAGAGAGGAACATAGTTACAGATGGGGGACGAGTATTAAATATCACTGCAATTGGCGATAACTTTCAACAAGCCTTAGATCGGGCTTATGCTGGAATTAAGTGCATTGAATTTGAGGGACTATATTATCGCCGTGACATCGGCTATCGAGTTTTGTAATGTTAGAGTTTGGATTTTGGATTGAATGTTCAATAGGGAAAGCCTTAAAGGTTAAAGGTTAAAGGTTAAATATTTATAGCTCTTACATACCTGCTATGCTAAAAGCATATACAAATAAGATTCAAATCCTCCCTCCACAACAACAACAAGGCTTGTTATTGGTGTTTAATAAATCTTAATTCTAGAATTTAGGCTTTCAATAGAAAGTTAAGCATAATAGATACTGAAGAACCATATTTATTTCCTATTTTCCCCACTCCTTCCCTAATTAACTTCCAGAATCCCACTCCCCATTTGCCAGATTAACTGTTACTTTTTTAGTTGTTCGGGTTTATTTATAGAAAAACTACCAACAACTTTTATAAAATGCCTGCTATTTTTCAAAACATCCGAAAAGCGATCGCAAATTGGTGGTCTGAGTTTACACTCCAGACCAAACTTTTGGCTGCGGCAACTTTAGTAGTATCTTTGGTGATGAGTGGGTTAACCTTTTGGGCTGTTAATACTATTCAACAAGATGCTCGCCTCAATGATACCCGCTTTGGTAGTGACCTAGGATTACTACTTGCTGCTAACGTCGCTCCCCTACTTGCAGAAAATAACTTCACCGAAGTTGCTCAATTTTCTCGACGCTTTTATGGGAGTACCTCCAGTGTCCGCTATATGCTTTACGCTGATGACACAGGTAAAATATTTTTTGGTATTCCCTTTCTCAACCCAGAATTCGAAACATCCCTGAGCATTGAAAGGCGAATTAAATTACCAAGCAATTATGCTTCCCACGGGGGTAAACCCATGGTCCGCCAACACATGAGTCCCAGTGGTATAGTCACCGATGTGTTTGTACCCCTAGTGGTGGATAAGAAATACTTGGGTGTATTAGCTATCGGTATTAACCCCAACCCCACAGCTGTTATCTCCTCAAATTTCACCCGTGATGTAACTATCGCCGTGTTTATTTCTATTTGGATAATGGTTATTTTAGGGGGAGTAATTAACGCTTTAACTATCACCAAACCCATCAAAGAACTATTGGGAGGAGTTAAACAAATTGCGGCGGGTAATTTCAAACAAAGGGTTGATTTGCCACTGGGAGGGGAGTTGGGAGAATTAATTTTCAGTTTTAATGAAATGGCAGAGCGTTTAGAACGTTACGAAGAACAAAATATAGAAGAATTAACTGCCGAAAAAGCCAAACTGGAAACCTTAGTTTCAACCATTGCGGATGGAGCGGTATTAATTGATAATAATATGCAAGTGATTTTGGTTAATCCCACTGCTAGATACATTTTTGCCTGGGAAACCATTAATGTAGTTGGCGAAAATATTTTAGATCACTTGCCATCAACAGTACAAACAGAAATTACCCGTCCTCTGTATAAAATGGCTTCAGGGGATTGTGAAAGTGCAGAATTTCGGATTCAACTCAGCGAACCAGCCAATAGAACTATTCGTATTCTTGTAACAACAGTTATCAATATCCAACGGGAAAGTATCAAAGGCATAGCTATGACAGTGCAAGATATCACCCGAGAGGTAGAACTGAATGAAGCTAAAAGCCAATTTATTAGTAACGTTTCCCATGAACTGCGCACTCCTCTATTTAATATCAAATCCTTTATTGAAACCTTGCACGACTACGGAGAAGATTTGGGTATTGAGGAAAGACAGGAATTTCTTGAAACCGTAAATCATGAAACAGATAGACTAACACGGTTAGTCAATGATGTTTTAGATTTATCCAAACTAGAATCTGGACGTAGTTACAATTTGCACCGGGTTGATTTAACTCAAGCGATCGAGCAAACCCTACGTACCTACCAACTCAATGCCAAAGATAAAGGTATTAAACTGATTCAAGATGCATCTACGGATTTACCACCTGTAGTGGGTCATTATGATTTATTGCTACAGGTACTAGCTAATTTAGTGGGTAATGCCCTCAAATTTACCAAAGCTGGTGGTAAAGTAGCCCTACGAGCTTATCAGACAATACATAGAAGTTCTACCGAGCAAATCTCTCAAGTAAGAGTCGAAATATCTGATACTGGTATTGGTATTGGATCAGAAGACCAACAGGCAATATTTGACCGTTTCTTCCGGGTAGAGAATCGCGTCCACACCTTGGAAGGTACTGGCTTGGGGCTATCAATTGTCCGCAATATAATCGAAGAAAAACACCATAGCCGAGTCCATTTAATAAGTGAAGTAGGAGTTGGTACTACCTTCTGGTTCGATCTCAATATATTTGAGGAAGAAGCTAATTCTGAATCGAAACATGGCACCGATTCTGTTAGGTCATAGATCTCTACTACTCAGTGACAAAATGTGCCAAAATATATACCAACATTATTTCTCAAATCAGTTAAAGTAGAAAATAAGCGGTAGGTCTTCGCAATACAAAATATTAAATTTGTCAAAATTTACAAGATATTCGTGGTTTCGCTGAATTAGAGAATTATCAATCTCTAGAAAAGAGGTTAAAGATGGATGTTCAAGGGAAACAGAAGGAAACTCATTTAGTATAAAAACATACTTTTTTGCCTAAAACAAATGTATTTGCCACTAATACCTCTTCCCTAGAAAATTGAACAGTAATTATCGGTATAAGTTGTAAATACCAAACAGAATTAGAAACTTTCCTTCATAAAAATTGCCAACTAAAGTTTGTATTCCCGATGATTTAATTGACTACCTGAAAAACATTAAACTGTTTCTAGTTGCTGGGATTGGGCAGGACATTCAAATTTATAACCAACGCCTCGTACAGTTTGAATTAGTGCAGGTTGAGTTGCATCTATTTCAATTTTCTTACGAATTTGACCAATATGGACATCAACAACTCTTTGATCTCCTACATATTCATAATCCCAGACTTCCTGGATCAACTCCGCTCGTCGCCATACTCGACCTGGGTGACTGGCCAAAAAATGTAGTAAATCGAACTCAAGTGCTGTTAGAGGAATAGGTTGACTATTTAATGTTACTTCCCGACGCACTGGGTCGATCATCAGTTTTTCAAATACCAAACGTTTCTGCTCAGCAGTGGTTACAACCCGCTGACGACGTAATATGGCAGCTACTCTTACCTCTAGTTCTCCCAAACCAAATGGTTTGGTTAGATAATCATCCGCACCTTTTGAGAAACCACGAATTTTATCAGCTTCATCTGCACGACTGGTAAGCATGAGAACAAAAACGCCATTGCGACTTTGCATCTCTTGGCATAGATTAAAGCCAATAACATCTGGTAAATTTACATCCAGAATCACCAAGTCTGGATTAAACT
The DNA here is from genome assembly GCA_000613065.1 of Richelia intracellularis. GTDB lineage: Bacteria > Cyanobacteriota > Cyanobacteriia > Cyanobacteriales > Nostocaceae > Richelia > Richelia intracellularis_B. The sequence continues at coordinate 12,897 of CBZS010000565.1, forward strand.
GCTCAAATAGGGCTAAGGCAGTCTTACCGTCTTCGGCAGCCTCAACCTGGTAGCTTTGTTTCATCAAAAAGCGTTGGATTAAATTCCGAACCGCAGGATCATCATCAACAACAAGAATCTTGGCTGGAGCCATGACTATCACTTTAAACAAACATTCATAGGATTAACAGACGGATTTGGTATTAACCACAGTTTCCGTTTTGAAAACAATTATTGACTACAGGTGGGCAAAATCACTTTCCTGACTCCTGAATCATAGCTTAATTCAAGCTATGGTATGATGTACATTCTTTGACTTAGCTCATACTCCTGCATTTTTTGTTTCCATAATATGTAAAAGTAGATGCATGAGTTACGAAAAGTAGATGCATGAGTTACGAAACGCGCTCACAGTAAATTAGATTACTTACTGAACTCAGTTATATTACCGTGCAATATCCCTCAATTTTAAATCTATATCGATATGGAGTTAGATAGAATATTTTATTGAAAGGATAGGGTCATTATTCAAGGCTCAGGGTCTTGAAAGTAGCACAATAGTGAATAAACAAAAGAATTTCTTCATAAATTTAAAGAGCTATTAAATTTTCAATGTTCAAATTCTAGATTAAAGCTCTAAATAGTTAACGACATGAGGGGATACACTGAGTTCTGACAATATGCTAAAGTGGCTATAGTGAAAACTACTATTCTGGTCATTATAATCCGTGTTAGTATGCCAGTAGGGTGTCAAAATCCAACGGAATATTATCTCCCGAGCTAATAAAAACATTAACTTGTTTTTTTCTGCAAAAATCAAATGATTGCCGAAGATATAGGCAGAAGTAAAAAACTCCCATGAGCGATCAAAATCCCTACGAAATACTTGGGGTATCGGAAGAGGCTACCTTCGATGAGATTCAAAATGTCCGCAGTCGTCTACTTGAAGAACACAGGGACGACGGTAAACATTTGGAAATTATTGAAACTGCCTATGATGCGATTTTAATGGAACGCTTACGGATGCGCCAAGAAGGTAAGATAAAAGTACCCGAACGCATCCGGTTTCCTGAACGATTAGTTCAAGCATTACCCAAGGAAGCATCAGTACCCCGCGAACAATCTACTGCATGGCTACAAAAGATGCTCGCTCAACCCTCATCCACGGATATACTTTTGCCAGGAGCATGGTTCTTAGGCTTGAGTGCCATTAGTGTGTTTTATCCTGGTGGCGGCGATACCATGCTACAGTTCGTGTTGATTTTTGGTATAGGCGTCGGCGTTTACTTTCTCAATAGCAAAGAAGGTAAATTTGGTAGATCAGTATTAATAAGTCTGTTGACTCTAGTTATTGGCCTAGTTGGTGGAGGATTGATTGCAGGCTTGTTGCCCTCACAGTTAATTTATGTCAATTTAGCAGCGAATCAATTTTCTACAGTAGTTAGTTTTATTTTGTTGTGGTTAGTTAGCAGCTTTTTACGTTGAGCTGACACTTATGTTTTATGCAAGAGGGTGGTGTGTACTTACACATCACCCTTTAATCATTTATATTGTTTGTAGTGACTGTTCTAAAATCAAGTTGGCTGCGTAACTAAAGTCTTTAACAATTAAATCTGGTTCTTCCTGTTCTAATTGATTGCGATCTCGAATACCACATTCTAGTGCAATGACCTTAATCCCGTGACTTTTTGCGGCTACAATGTCTGCTTCTGTATCTCCAATCATCCAAGTATCATAAGCTGGTGGCAACTCTTGTAAAGCCCGTGACATGAGCAAGGGCTTATCTTTCGTATCACCAGTTTTTATATAGTCATTACCAAGGCAATAGCGACGGTCTTCCGAGAAAAATTTACCTAGGTCATACTGATTAAAAGCATAATTTAACTCTCTGACTCGACGCATAGTCATCACAGCTAAATCTATTCCCGCTTGTTGAATTTGTAACAGAGTATCCACAGCTCCATCCCCTAAGTTATCATACTGAAAGTAGGGTTGCGTATGTACAGTCTGTTTCCGTAGTTGGGAAAATTCTTGAGCTTGGGCTGTATCTAACCCGGAGATTATTCCTATTTGTGTTTCTGGAACCCGCGACCGCTTTAATTGCCAAAATTCTCCTTTTGTCAACTTCCTAACTTTTTGCCGTGGATTACGGGTTTTGTCTAAACAAATTTGATAAACACGATAGTAACGTTCAGATACATCAACAATAGGTCCATCAAAGTCTGTAATTATTCTTAACATTTGTTTATGATAATTATTTATTCATATAGATTAGCCTAGTTACTATTACGTTTAAGTTTTAAATACTTGATAAGTAAATTATATATTTCTAATCAAAGGGTATTCCCTTGTAGGAAATATGCTTGGTTATACCAATCGAAGAAAAGGTTACATGTAGGAACACACCCCCAGTTCTCTTTGTGGAAGAATGACGCCATAGTTGAGTGTTTATACACTCTTATCGCTAACAGTATTCGAATGGATATATTTTTCAACTACAAATTAGTGATCCCTAGGGAATTTATCTTTCCCAGAATGTGGTGGTAGCAAATTTTGACATAAAAAAATGAGATTTGGGGGAAATCCCCCAAACCAGTGTTAACGGTATTTTAGCGGCGATAAAATATGGGTGATACAAAATAAATTAAACTAAACTTCATAGCGTTCGCGGTAGAAATCGAGAATTTGTTCTACTTGTTTAGCGCTATGTTGAGCATACTTAACCCATAAGCCATCTATTTGGCTTTGAGTATATTCAAATTCCGGGGATGATTGAGCTATTAATTCGACCGTTACGCCGTCTAACTGACTTAAATGAGCCGCAATCTCTCGATAGACAGCCAAAGGTAGATTATGAAATTCAATTTTTTCTTTTGTCCCCATTGTCAATTTTGTTCTAAATAGTTGCTGATTTTGATACCTTTGACGAAGTTTTCGTCTCAGTAGAAGCTTCATCTGATTTAGGATCGGATGAAGTTTCCCCTACCATTTTCGCAACTTCAATCCCAAATTGTTCCAAAATAACTGTAGGTTCCGAAGCCTCATTCATTTCAATCCGTTTAATCAGCAGACCATTTCCTAGCCTCTGCCCTGCTTCGACATAACGGGTGGTGGGTTCATCAGGCACCTTAATAATTGCTTTGGGTGTGCTACCAATTACAACCACTCCTGAAACAACAACAGCTTCAGCGATTTCTGGTTTAGGTGGTGGTGGTAATACAGGGGTTAATGTTGGTTTGTTTGCAGATGTGGTACTACGAGGTTTTGCTACCGGACCCAAAGGAGAAGAAGTTGGCACTTTGAGCTTAAGGGTCCTAAGTCTAGGTAAACTTGGAACAGGTTTATTTTTAGTTCCCCTTACACTTCTATTTAAAGTCGGTACTACCTGCCCCGTAATTTGGGCAAACGGATCGGAACGACCTTTAGGTACTAGTGCTTCCCTTTCTTTTGCATTCGTAGCTTGAATTAGGTTTGATGCTGTTGATACAATAGGTTGAAAGACCTTATCCCCTGGAACCACTGGATCTTTAAAAGGTTTATCAGTTGGCTTTTTCGTCTTTTTCGGGACGCTCTCAGGTGCAGGGGGAGCACTAGATTGTTGTTCTTCTCCAGAAGAACACGAAGCGATCGCTATAGACAAAATAGCAGCTATCGTAATTGTGAAATATCTCTTGAAATATATGCCCATTAGCTGTTCTCAAAAGCCATAGGAAGGAAATTTTGTATTGAAATCTATCCGATAGAATTTTGATAAAAGGATAGTTCCGATTCCGTTATAACCGAAGTTTATGTATATTAATGGCAAATTTATATACTTCTAACCGCAGTGAAAATATTTAAATTAAGGTCAATCATCAGCTATAGTCATAATCTGCTTTAAACAGTTCAGTCCTTTCTTGACTCTGCGAGACACAGTAACCACGCTAATTCCTAAATGTTCGGCAGCTTGTTTTTGTGTCAGATCATGTAAAAATACAAACTCCAGTACCTCACGGGTGCGTTGCTCTAGTTGTACAAGTGCTTGTTGTAGGCGTAGCTGATCTTCTTGTGCTAGCTGAAAACTACGGTAACGATGGTCGGGAACTAATTCCCCTAAACAGGTAGAACCATCATCTCCATCGTGAATAGGTACATCCAGACTCAAAGGAGAACGATTAGCCCATGCTAACTTGATTTCTTGCCATTCTTCTGGAGAAATATCTAATCCCGCTGCAACTTCTTTATTAGTAGGCTGACGATTATACTGTTCCTGTAAGGAACGAGAAACTCCGATTGATTGTTGTTGCAATGCTAACCAACGCCGAGGAATACGTACTGTTACACCTTTATCTCGCAAATAATGTTGAATTTCACCGCGAATATAGGGAGTAGCAAAGGAACTAAAGGCATGACCTTTGGTAATCTCAAACTTTTCAATTGCTCGAATCAAACCAATACAACCTACTTGAATCAGGTCATCGTAGCTTTCGTGACATTGATTCATCCAATAGTAAGCTTCTTTTCTGACAAGTCCAAAATTGATTTGCACAAGCTGATTTCGAATTTTTTCGCCACGAGATTGCTGATACTCGCGTAACAACTGCCAAATTTCATGCTTCAGTTCATTCGTAACTCTGGTTGGCATGGCACCATGTATTAATTTTGGTAAAGAACACTTATAAGTAAAACTTTGCGAGCATACACTCACAGGAAACTAGCCCACCTTTGGCAGATTTTGGCTATTAGAACAGCCATATATCTGGTAAAAGTTTACTTAATAAAATTAATGCGATTTAGTCTAGGCAATCATTTGATTTGTTCTAGTTTTTTTATAGGCTACATAAAACAAGATAGGAAAGTTATCACTAAAGTAAGAACCGAAATTGTACTTAATTTGAGTGATAGATGATGAAGATCAGGTATAAATAGTGAAAATATTTAATTTATAAATACAAATAGTATTTTTGTTTAATCATTGTAATGATTAAGGTGATGTGTGCAGTACATACATTATTTATGGAGTTTAGTATTCCTAAAATATTACCTAAATATCTATTGCATTCTTTTTTCAAATTGGTAATAGTTTCTGAGATAGTCAAGTTTAGTGTGATAGATGCGAAGAAAAACCCTTCTGGGATTGAAAATTAGCCAGAAGGGGAGAAAAATAAAAAGTTTATCTTCCAAATGGGAAAACGATAATTTTGATTTAAGCTTCAGATGGTTCTATACGGGCATAAAATAAACCGCGGATTTTGACTTCTTCAGGTTCATCAGCACCTAAGTCAGTATCAGAAGGTTGTATGCTTTCAAAAGTACCGGCAATTTCGCCAGTAGAGCTATCTACCTTGGCAACAGACATGGAAATATTGCCATCTAGCACTGAGAAACTTTTTACATTGGCACGAGCGAGTTCTGTGTCATCAGCGTCAGCAGGAAGAGCTACAGCATTGTCGTAGCCACTTGCAACACCTCTACCTTTAGGGTCGAGGAAAGTTGCACCACGGTAAGAAGGTACTCGGAAGGAACCTTTTAAGTCAGTGGAAGTATTAATGCTAGTAATATCAGGTTGTGTTTGAGCAACTAAACCTTTGATAGTAAATAAGAATGGAATGCTTTCACCACCAGGAAGTCCGACTGTAATGGCTTGGAAGTCAAGCCCATCTTTTTCTTCAAAGGTGAGACTCTTATCTTGATTAATATTTAAGGGACCTTCAATATTCAGCAAAGAGTAAGCCTTGGTTGAGAAACTTAATAATCTTCCGGGAACAAATTTTGCCTCTAGTCGTTTGTTTGTTGGTTCTTGTTTGACAAAGAAATTAGTGGGTTCTAAGCACATATCCTTGATAACGTAGGATATATCACCGTCAATGGTAATAGAACCACGACTGATTTCAGATAGTTGGGGACATTTATTCGCTAAACCACTACCTTTTATTTGTTCATAGGTGAGGAATTCAGAATTAGCAATGTCGTCAGCAGCATCACTACAGGCTGTTAGAAAGCAGATGCACACGGCCAAAAGTGCAACAATTAGAGTACGAAACCTCATGGTCAACCTCAATCTCAATCTCAAAAATTAATATTTAACTGGTAAAACTGCACTAAAGTATTTATCTCTTGTGAGAATTTTGCCTCTAGAATAACCACGCTATGCGAAGGTTGTTTCTGGTGTAAACCAGCAGTTTCACTCTTTGTGGCATTTCTATGCGTAGATAAGTACGCTCCAACACACAACTTTTCAGAGAACAGATGACAAACTCCAGCTTGACTGGTTCTGGCATTGATTTTCTGTTAGGGTATTGCCCTGGTGTCGTTAATGTGTTGTGTATGTGTTGCCACTCACTACATATGCCCCATGATTTTATGGGTTGTTCAGCCAGATCATACGATTTTTTTTAACTCAAAATCAAAGTAGTCTGGTATTTACCCATAATTTTGCGATCGCATTTCAAAGATGTGGCTTGATGATTCACCACAATACCATGCCTCATTCGTATCAATTCTCACCTTCACCTAGGATTTAAGCTAGTAAATATAAGTATAAATGTTCTGGGTAAGCAGGGAAAGGAGAAATAAGCAGATAGACTTACTAAATCCGATGAATTAGTCAATATGTTAATTGCTACGGAATCAATGGGGTTTTCTCATTGGTAAGTTTCATCTCAAACAAATAATACAAAAAAAATTTGATAAATTGAATTAAATTTTAGGTAAGATAGCATGAATCAAGGTATTAAAATTGACTTAGAAGGTTTTCGTTGCCGGTTACAACAAATAGCAAATACAGTAGATGAAGTCGTAGGGGATTGCCAAGGTGACGCGATCGCTCTATTGGCTTTATTGAGAAAGTTAGAATATTTACATAGAGAGATACGTGATAATACGTTTCAATCTAGTTTGCCTAATAACCGTCAAGCACTTTATGCACTCCTCAAGGACATTGAGACAGAGGGTGGATGGCCCTATATTGAAAGAATGAAGTTACAAAAGTTTTTAAGTAATTTGACCACAGAAAATGGTAGTGAGAATATTGACAAAACTTGACGAGATTGAAGAGTGATGAGCAAGAATAGATATTAGGCTGTACCTACTTGGAAATCTATATTTTTTAGTAGAGCAACTATTTAGTCTTCAAAAAGAGGACTTGGGTTATCAGACAGGGAATTATGTTCTTTGACAAAATCCAAGTTCCAATATAAATGATAGATGGGTTTTAATGACCTTTAAGAATCCCCTCACACAACATCCGCTCTTCCCTTTCTAGATTGTGGTTATGCTGGAGATAGTTTTTGACCCAGCTGCAACCACGTCCTAACAAATCATTCATGTCCAAATTCCACAAAATGATTTTGTTGTCGTCACCGGCAGATGCTAAAGTTTGACCATCAGGACTGAAACTAATACTTAACACGGGGGCATTATGTCCATTGAGGGTTTTGATCAACTTACCCTCTAGGCTCCACAATTTTACGGTACTATCCCAACTAGCTGCGGCTAAAATTTCTCCATTGGGACTGAATGTAACGGCATTCACGCTATCACTGTAGCCCTTTAATAAAGTTTTTAATAGTTTACCGTCCCAGTTCCAAAGCTTGACTGTATTATCCCAACTAGCTGAAGCTAGTAAACGATCTTTGGGACTGAAACTAACACCCAATACCCAACTTTTGTGGGGTGAGAAAGTGTTTAGTAAAGTTCCATCTCTTCGCCAAAGTTTAACAGTTTGGTCATCGCTGGCAGAAGCAATAATTTGGCTATCAGGACTAAAGCTGACATGATTTACTCGATCGCTATGTCCTTTGAGGGTACTAATTAAATTACCTTGCAAGTCCCAAATTTTTACTGTTTTGTCCTTACTAGCTGAAGCAAGTAACTGACCATTGGGGCTAAAGGTAACACTCATAATACTATCTGTATGCCCTGGTAGGGTTTTGAGTAGTTTCCCGTTGTGATTCCACAGCTTGATAGTGCGATCGTAACTAGCTGACGCTAATACTTGTCCATCGGGGGAAAAAGCAACACTAGCTACTCTATCTTTATGTCCGGTTAAAGTTTTATAAAGTTTAGTGCTAACTTGACTATGATTACTCAAATATTTTTGCCATAGTTTGATAGTACGATCACCACTACTGGAGGCTAGTAGTTTACCATCTGGGCTCCAACTCAGGTTCAGAACCTGGTCTTTATGTCCTGGGAGAGTTGCTAATTTGGGAGGGTATAAACTCCAGATTTTAATACTTTTGTCGTAACTAGCTGAAGCCAAAAGCTGATTATTAGAACTGAAAGATAAACTCGCGACCGCGTCACTATGTCCTTTTAAAGTCTTGACTAAAGTCCTATTTTTGGCATTCCACAAATAAATCATGTTGTCATCACCTCCAGAAGCGAGGTATTGACCATCAGGACTAAATTTTAGGCTCCAAATCACACTAGCGTCTTGTTTCAAGGTGCTTTGGCGAATAAAACCTTGACCATTATCTTTTCTGAGCCAAAGCTTTACGGTTTTATCCCTTCCAGCAGTAGCCACATTATTACCATCTGGACTAAAAGTAACGTTAGTCACGCCACCTTGGTGCTCTGCTAATGTGGCAACTAGAGTCCCATCCCGTTGCCAAATTTTTACAGTTTTGTCTTCGCTAGCAGATGCTAATAATTGACCATCGGGACTAAAGCTAACCCAGTTCACCCAGTCTTGATGTCCCCCCATGGTTTGGATTAATCTTCCATCTAGACTCCAAAGTTTAATGGTTCCATCCTTACTAGCGGTTGCCAACTCCTTTCCACTTGGGCTGATATTAACGCTGTAAACCCAGTCTTCATGCGCAGTTAAGGTTATTTCTGGTTGCGAGCTAAACTCTCTTGTGGTGGGATTCCTGCGCCAAATTTTTACGGTATTGTCTAAACTCGCGGAGGCTATAATTTGGGAATCAGGGCTGAAACTCAGACTAGTCACCGCATCATTATGACCATTGAGAGTTTGTAACAAAGTTCCATCGGGTCGCCAAATTTTAATTGTGCGATCGCGGCTACCGGAAGCGATTAATTGACCATCAGGGCTAAAACTCACCCCCCAGACTATTTCACTATGTCCCTCTAAGCGGTTTAGTTCCTTTACTCCAAATACAGCCTGTTGCAGAGCTGTTACCACCCGCATGCGGGTTTCTGGTTCTACCCTGGAGGACTGTTGTAATTGTCTCCAGGCACGTAAACTTTCTAATAAGGCATCAAATTCCTTATTGGAGGCAAACAAAGCCTCAGAGGCAGCCGTCAAAGCGCTGATTTTTAAGTTACTTTCACTGCTTTCTGCCCGGATACTCTGCCGCATGGCGGCTCGTTTCTGTAAATCTGCTTGCCACCATAAACCAGCAATTACCGATGACATCATTGCCAACACTGCACCCACTAGCCGCGCTTCCTTGAGTCGTTTTTTTAGGATAGTGGTAAGTTTATCTTGGCTAATTTTCCTAGCGATTTCCGCTTGGCTTTTTTCCAACCTTACCCTTTCTAACTCCGCTACCATGCCGTGATTTTTCTTCTGACGTATGGGTTCTAGCAAATAATCATGAACCAATTGATAGCGATCGCCAGTCTCTTCTCGCATGCGCAACACCAGACCGGAATCCACCAACAAATCTAAAATTAATTCCCAGGAGTAATTACATTTATGTGCCGCATCTGGATCGGTGATAATAGCTAACGCTAATTCTTGCTTAGTTTTTAGAGGTCTTGTACCTTTGCGATCGGTTAATTCAAACAGCAATTGCCAACTGACTTCTTCATTTTCCCGACCACAATCTTTTATAACTTCCCCTAACCAGCGAGCAACTAGTCTTTTAACTCCTCCACTATGCTGATATTGGCGTAATGTAGTGATGTTTTCTGCTTGGAGTTGAGCCCCTACTATTTGTAATTCAATGGGGTGGACATTTCCAGTATTTTTAGCTAAATCTTTGACCAACTGCTGAATTAAATCATGATTCAATTCAAAATGAGAGGGTTGTGTCAAACTATGAATAATTCCTTGTGCATCTTGAATCGAAAAATTACCTAAATAATAGCGAATATCTTTATCTAAGATATTTTTATTAATTATTCCTAAACCATCTTCTACATTACTTGTATTTCGACTCAGCCGTTCAATTTCTAATAAATAATGTAAATAGTCTTCCCGCAATGATATAATGACTTTTACATAAGGTATATTTAAGCAGTTGCAAAATAAATCATAGAATTCTTTTCTCTTATTTGCGTCTTTGACAACAAAAAACAATTCTTCAAATTGGTCAAAGACCAAAACCACAGTGTAGTGATTTTCTGCTAATAATTTTATTTTTTCTACAATCTTGCTAGATGTGGACTCTAAAGGTACAGTCAAATCTGTTTGTGCTAAAGTCTGACTTAAACTACGACCTAAAGCTGCTACCCAATCACTATAGACAGATAAAATGATTGGTAAAGGAATCCTGCCTCCAATCACCTGTTGCCTTAAAGCTGGTAATAAACCTGCTTTAAGAATAGAACTTTTCCCAACTCCAGAGGGCCCATGAATGACGGTTAATTTATAGTCAGCACGACTAATTCTTTCTATTAATTGATTAACATCCTGTTGTCTACCAGAATTAGAAATTTCTTGTGCCACATCCTCTCGCATCAAAGATACAGTTGGTGATTGAATGGCGGGGTTAATTCTATAACGTTGAGGCCGTAATTGATTTGCCCCGATAAAAGCCCGAAAACCATACTGATGTTCGACCTGGATTTTTTCCTGCTTGAGTCTAAAAGCTTCTAAATAATTGTGGCGGTCAAAGAAATAGAGGTTACGTAACTCTTCAACAATCTCCAGATACAGAGATGGCTCATACTGTAATTCACAAACTACTTTTGCCCATTCTAAATTATTAACCGCTTCTTCCCATTCTCCTAAATGACGTTGAGCACGTCCCAATAATAAAAGATATCGACTTTCTTGTTGACGGGAAACATCGGCGGCTGCTTCTGATAAAGAAAGAGCCATATTGGCTAATTCATAAACTTTTAACCAGTCGGACTTTGCAGCAGCAACGGTAGCCAAAAAACCATAATTTTGGGCTAATTGAGCTTTTTGTTGGGGTTTCTCGTGAATTTTTAAGGCAAATTTTGCTAGTTGACCCAACTCATCCCAAATCTCCAGTTTCTGTAACATTTCACAGGCGGGCACAATAAATTTGGCAACTAAATCTGTTTGGCGTGCTGCTTGTAAAACTGCCACACATTGTTTGAACCACAATAGGGCTTTTTGCCAATGACTACGACTTTTTGGCGGTTGTAGTTCAGCCATACGACGATAGCACAAGCCTAAATGAAATAGTACTATTGCTTTACGAACAATAGGGCATGCTAATGGATAATTTTCGGGGATATCTTCCTCTTTCCTAATTTCTTGCTGCCAAATTTCTAAGCTGCTATGGAAGTGATTTAAAGCAGTTTCAATTTCGTCATTGGCATATCCATCCCTGCCTAAAACAAATTCTAAACTGGCTTCTAATTTAGGCGCTAATTTAACTTTATAAAGACGTAGTAAATCATTACGTGCCGCCTCGATTTCTCGACGATGTTGAGATGATGGATCTAAATCAAGAGCAGCATTGGGTACAAATTTATCAGTTCCTGCTGCTAAAACTTGGGAGAATAGATTATCTGTTTGTTGCTGAACTAAATTAATTAAGTCGGCTTGCTCCATTTCAAACTTAATTGTGGTTGCTGCCCAACTTTTGAAATCTGGAGCCAATCGAGAAAGGGATGTAGCAACTTCATCTGTGAGCCACAAGATTATAGGGAAAGGAAAAGTGGCAGAATAAATATCTCTGGCTTGATTGATTCCGGTGAGTAAATCTTCAAGAAATAAGTTAGTATCTAAGCCAAAAACTGTGACAGATGATGGGAAAGAATCTGTTGCCACCGCAGGATGATCTAAATATAGCTCCCTCACAATAGTGGTGTGGAGCACTCTTGTAGATGGTTCTAGGAATAGTTCCCGCAGGTATAGGCTTTTGGTTACAGCACGCAGATTGTCCAACATTCTCTGACGTAACTGCCGATAATTACAACGGACAAGAATCAAAGCAAATTGACCCTTGGAAAGCTCGATGGCTCGAATCAATCTTTGCAGAGAACGCTGATTATCTGTGGCAATATTTGCTGTTGTTAATTTACAATCCGTCATAGCTCACAATCTAACTACATTAACAAGAATTGCATTCTAAAAGGTATAATTTCTGGCAATGGGGTGATTTGCCAGAGAATCTAGCAAGGTTTGATCTGATAGGTCTTGGTCTTGCCAAGCAAGGACTTGTTCCGTTTCCCCTAAAGCCGGACTTATACCAAACCATCGACCTTGGCGATCGCGGTATTCAAAGACAAACATACTTCGCAAGAGCCTTTGATATTCTGTCTCTCCTTTGAGGTTTTGTTGATGAACTAATTCGTACAACAAATCCCACTCTTCTTTATTAATGGCTAACAGCAAATCATCACGATAATCTTTAATCACTGCTTCTAAGCAATCTCTCGCAAAAGGAGGGTCTTGCCTTTGCAAACAGCTATACAACAATCCCAGTAAATTACGAATGTGACCACCACTAATGCGACATAAACGATCCAAAGTTTGGCATTCATCAAATAATTCGGGGATAAGCTCTAATCTTTGATGGGGTGGAATTTCTGGGAATGCCCTAGTTAACAATAATTGCCGTAGTAGGGAAATACCTGGCCCGTGGTCCCTGCCATCCCGTTGCCGCACTTGCACCATGGGTAACACTTTGGGAGCAATACCTCCCCCCAGGCGATTTTTCAGAGCTTCATACTCTTTAGAAAAAATTAGAGCTAGGGGAATTGTATATACCAAGTGGCAATTTAATCTCCGTAATTGCTCCCCGCGATCAATAAACAAATATTCTGGTTGCGATCGCCCAGATGCAAGGGGACGCATATCAACTCTGTCTAAGTTATCAACAATAACTACTAGCCCTTTTTGACCCCTTTGCTTTAATACTTGAACCGCTCGATCTAAGACTTCATCATTAATTGCTTGCAATATACTATTGGTACGAGGTTCTAGATATTGCCGCAACTGATTACGTGTCTGAGGGCTATCCTTAGCTTTAGCACTAATTTTGGCAATACCTACAGATAACTCCGCTTGTGCAGCAATCGGCGTTTGCAAGAATTCGCCAATTTCTTGGAATAGATTTGCAAAATAACCAGGTTTTAGATTGATATCAATATTTTCTAGGCTAATACTTACCTGACGTGCCACACTCAGCAGAATATCGCTAATATCAATATCCGCCATATCTAGGTCTTGGCTAGATTCAAAATAAACCACATGAAATCCAGCTGTTTCTAACTCTGATTTTAGGCGTTGTAGCTCAGTGGATTTTCCACAACCAATATGACCTGTAAATAACTGACAAGTTGGCTCATCTGGAGAAATACGTGTAATAGTACGTTGCAACTCTTCGACGATTTTGCAACCACGGACATCAGAAAAATCTATATAGTATAGCCTATCCGCAATATCACCCATAACTAGAGTTTTACTGGGATTACAGGCCTTAAAAAAACGTGATAAATTAAGTGTTGTTTTCATGTAGATGCAGATCAATTTGTATTTGATATACAAATGTTTTTAGCACTGATAGCCTTGCAAAAGATGTTGTTGCTATTTTGACTTTATGTGCGTCAGTCTTTTTCTCTTTCCCCTGAATCGTTGATTGTCACATCCCGGACATGGTGGCAATCAATTGATCATGTTTAAAAATAAGAAAATATACTTGATTTACGATTTGAGTGAGATGTTTTTTAGACTAAATCCTCTTTAGATGAAGGTTTCATGTCTATCCAAGCAGTCAATTTCTAGGGACGAAACTGTGAAACTACTTAGTCAATACCGATGGGTCAACGTATATCAAATAATTTTTTCTATATTTTGTCAACAGTCTTAGAGTATATATTCGGATTTTTGTAATTGGCAATTTATGGGTATAGTAAATTACGTTTTAAAGGATACTTTATATATATATATATGGCGAATTTTTGGTAGACGTTTTTTTTTCGCAACCGAGAAATTACGGATATAATTAGAATTATTCTAAATTTTTTTTCATCGTTACAAGCAGCTTAAAGGCTTAATCACTGTAATATTTTGTATAATTATTGACTAAAATATACCCGTGTTTACCACCTTAATGGTAACACTCATGACATCACCAATAAAAAGCCATACCACAATTCTTTAATATATAGTATTTTATATCGTCCATTAATAAAATTGGCGTTGCTGAATCAGGGGATGATTTCACTCAATTTTCAAGGATTTATCAATGGTTTCAAACGCTAATTCATCCCGCACTTATGCAACGCTGTAAAATTTACATATTCTTACGTTAAAGTGTTACTAAACTGCTAAAGACATAATAAAATTAGCATTTTTCATGTCAATGGCCATTTATGCAGTAAATCATTAAAGTTTTAGGGATAGTCAAAACTTTTACTTTGAGTTGAAAGTAGCAAGAGGTTTGTATGCCTGGCATGTTATCAGTTTCACGTACAGATTTGGCCCAACGTCGCCAGCGATTACGTCGCCGGCGACAATTCAAAAACTTCCAGAAGGTGTGGCGTACTTTTGCTGTTGCTAGTATTGCTGGAGGATTATTATGGATTGCGGTTCAACCAATGTGGGTAATCAAGACCTCTAAGGATATTAACATCTCAGGGAATCGAGTGCTATCCGATGAATCTATCCAATCTTTGATTACTTTATCGTATCCCCACTTTTTATTACGGGTGAAGCCATCCCAAATTACTGAATCATTACAGAAGCAGCCAACTATTGCTAAAGCTCGTGTTAGTCGTCGCCTTTTCCCTCCTGGATTACAAGTCAAAATCCAAGAAAGAATTCCTGTCGCCATCGCTCAATTACCCAAGTCATCCCATAATAAAAGTAACCCTAAAACATCTACTGGTTTATTGGATGCCACTGGTTTGTGGATTCCTCTAGAAAAATACACATCCCATAATTCCCAATTAGAACTACCTAAACTAAAAATTATTGGCTTTCCTCAACAGTATCGTTCTTTCTGGACTAAGCTCTATCAATCCATTGATACATTAGATATTCAAATTACAGAAATAGATTTCCGGG
Organism: Richelia intracellularis; assembly: GCA_000613065.1. Lineage (GTDB taxonomy): Bacteria > Cyanobacteriota > Cyanobacteriia > Cyanobacteriales > Nostocaceae > Richelia > Richelia intracellularis_B. The sequence continues at coordinate 28,036 of CBZS010000565.1, forward strand.
ATCAAACCAATATGATCCTGAAAACAGAATTAGGTGAAATCCATCTTGGTTCGCCCAGTAATCGATTACCAGAACAAATAGAAACCCTCTCCAACTTGCGAGAACTACCGCTACAAGTTCCCCTTCAACGTATTGATTACATTAACTTGAAGAATCCAAACTCGCCAATAATACAGATGAACTCCCAAAAGCGAGCAAATAACTCTCAAAAACCCAAATCAAGAAAGCCCAGGAATTAAAGTTTTCATACATGATATTTAACTCTAATAAATAGTTATTATGTATATTGTGTTGATTGATTTAATATCCTTGTTTATTTATATGTTCAAATAAAAAAATATTGTCCCTCTCTATTTAGAATAATAAGAATCACCTTTGTTAGGGTTGATGTTTATTCATAAAGTGGAGGTAATAAAAACTTTGGCGTTGCACAATAGAGGGATGAATTGAGGGGTTCTACTGTCCATTGTCCATACTGCAAGTCTACGAGGATTAGAAAAAATGGGAAACGTCGAGGTAAAGAAAATCACATTTGTGTAAATGGCGAACGCTAATTTATATATATCTATAAATCCACCAAAAGGATACTCAAATCAGATCAAACAAGAATGCTTAAAAGCATAGGTTAATAGCTCGGGATTTAGGGCTATTGAACGCAAAAAAGGAGTTCATCATACAACCATAATTAGTTAGGTGCGAGTCTTTTGGTAGTACGGAGTCTGATATAAGAATAATAAATGACAAGTCAACCACAGTAGTATTGACAGCCAAAAATGTACTTGATGGAATTGGCTTGTAAAAAGTGAAAAAACAGGAACAGTTCCACACCCTATCCAAGCATATACATCAAATCAAGGTATGTTTTGGTCACAAACACGAGAACTATTTGAACAGATAGTTAGTTGGTTAGACTCAGACACCATTTATGGGTTAGAACGCTCCCAGATAGAGAGTAAGTTACTTGAGAATGGATACGAACTATTGAGACGGTTGTTACAAACAAAGATATTTTGATAAACGCAGTCAAGATGAAATAGAGGGAGAGTGTGCAGCCACAGACTCAGTAAACAGAACACACAAGAAAAAATTTTCGCGTAAATTGACCACATTATTTGGCACAGTAATCGCCAATAGAATCGATTATGGAGGAAGAAAGATAAATACCCTATTTCCTTTCGATGGGGAGTTTAATCTACCAGCACAGCAATATTCTTATGGACTTAAGACAGGGATATTATTAATGTTATTGAGTATTTGTGGAAAGCTGCATTTGTCTTTTATTATCAGACTTCAACACAAGCAGAAGCTTGGGTGATCAAACGTTTACAGCTTATCCTTGAAGGTAAATCAAATTCAGTTGCCCCAGGTATGGGCCGGAGTGCGACTTTACCCAAACTAACCCCCCAAGAACGTAAACCCGTGGATACCTGTGCTAGATATTTACTTAACAATGCCAAATACCTCAAATATGACGATTAATGACTTAAAAGCTGGATTCCTCTTCCCCACGGAGGTGATTTAGGGTGCTTGTCGCCACCTGATTAAACACAAACAGGATGGATATCACTGGGGCTAGATGGACCATGAAGGGTCCTGAGGCTGTTTTACCCCTGGGTTTTTTATACATCAGTGGCGATTGGGATGAGTATTGGCAGTTTCATCTACAACAAGAACATAAACGCAATCACCTGGCTTTGTACTCTAGTGGTATTCCTTTGATCAAGCAAGTTCTCAAAGCAAAGCTCCTTGTTCTACTACCCCTCCACCTCTTCCAATACCTGTCTAAGTTCCACTCCCCGTCTTACAAAAAGAGTCGCACCCAATTCAAAAGTGTGAATATAACAACAATAATGAAACTTTTAGCATCTGCTTGCTGTTCTATAGGTGAATTTTAGGTAAATAATAGGTATACTTCTCTAAAATTAGCTATGTAAACATATGGATTGTTTCGATAGATCGTAGTAAGCTTACAGTTTACGGCGTTGCTGAATCAGGGGATGATTTCACTAAATTCTCAACGATTTCTCAATGGTTTCAAACGCTAATTCATCCCGCACTTATGCAACGCCCAGTTTATTAATGCCGATTTAGGTATGAGGTTGGTAAAAAGTATTCATAAAGCAAGCGATATTATGGCAGTATCAAAATCTATAGTTGTATTTTTTAAGTTTAAATACACCAAAAAAGTCGTTTATCTACCTTTGTAAATCCAATGACACTTGATAATAACCAAAAAATTAACTATACAAATTCCCAATCTCCTGGACAACCGGGATTTCCCGTCGCAGTTAACAATAATAACCCTTTTAGTCATTCTGGATTAAGTTTAGGGCAAAATCATGATAATCAGAAAACTCCCTACGAAGATTCCAGTATGGGTGGCATTATTCCTGGTCGAGTAGCCAATATCAAGGTAATCGGTGTGGGTGGCGGTGGTGGTAATGCCGTCAATAGAATGATTGCGTCTGATGTTAGTGGAGTAGAATTTTGGACAATTAATACAGATGCTCAAGCATTGACCCTAGCTTCATCTCCTAGTCGCCTACAAATTGGACAGAAATTAACCAGGGGATTGGGTGCTGGAGGGAACCCTGCTATTGGGCAAAAAGCAGCAGAGGAATCACGGGATGAAATTGCAACTGCTTTAGAGGGGGCAGATTTAGTTTTTATTACCGCAGGAATGGGAGGTGGTACTGGGACTGGTGCAGCTCCTATTGTTGCTGAAGTCGCAAAAGAGATGGGAGCCTTAACAGTGGGTGTAGTTACTCGCCCATTCGTTTTTGAAGGTCGTCGTCGTACAACCCAGGCAGAGCAAGGAATTGAGGGATTAAAAAGTCGAGTAGATACTCTGATTATTATCCCTAATAATAAATTACTGGAAGTGATACCCGAGCAAACTCCCGTACAAGAAGCATTCCGTTATGCCGATGATGTTTTGCGCCAGGGTGTGCAAGGCATCTCTGATATTATTACTATTCCGGGTTTGGTTAATGTAGACTTTGCGGATGTACGGGCAGTGATGGCAGATGCAGGTTCAGCATTAATGGGTATTGGAGTGAGTTCTGGCAAGTCTAGGGCTAGAGAAGCTGCGGTAGCAGCAATTTCTTCTCCTTTACTTGAATGTTCTATTGAGGGAGCAAGGGGAGTTGTATTTAATATTACTGGTGGAAGTGATCTGACTTTACATGAAGTGAATTCTGCAGCAGAAGCAATTTATGAGGTAGTAGATCCTAATGCCAATATTATTTTTGGAGCTGTAATTGACGATCGCTTACAAGGAGAGGTAAGAATTACAGTAATTGCCACCGGTTTCACTGGTGATCTGACAACAGCACAGCAGCAGAATGCGACCAGTAATCGAGTCGCTCCAGGGGCTCCATCCAGAAAGCAATCCCAAAAATCTCAACCACAACCACAAGCATCAACAAATTCTCCTAAACCAGTTGTGGAGCCTAAAGGTAAACCAGCCTTAGATATTCCAGATTTTCTACAAAGAAGACGAATTCCCCGCAATTAGTTTTTGCACCTCTGTGATTAAGACAATAAGAATGCAATGCTACATCTGAAAAGATTTCGTCGCAGATGTTTTTTGGTGCCTAATTTCCATACTAATTTTTATAGATATGAATGTAAAAATTAGTACATATTAATCCACATTCCCCACTTCAAATTGAAGTACAAAGAAATTAGAAGCAAAATCAAAACACAAGAATTAGAATGATTAATAAATAGAGTACAGAAGGAATATATTTTAAAAATCAATTAATTAAACAGAATAAATTTGACCATAAAATAGGTAATATGAGCACTAAAAAATTGAGGAGCAATAAATGTGCCTTCAGAGGAGCAATAAATGTGCCTTCAGATGTTGATAAATTTTTATTTGAGTTCAAAATTTTGTTAACCCACATTCCGCAAGTGCGAACGCAAAATGTTGTATTTTTGAAATATGAGTTTTTCCGAATCACAAATCAAAGTACAATATATCGATCACTTAGGCATAGTGACAGGGATTAGTTCCAAGCAGTTTCTTGATTTGTTCAACTAACTGCTTGGAACTCATCCCCAATAAATAATCAGCGCAGGCCAAGTGGTCAAAGAAATGATTCTCAATGGCTTAGGCTCTATCAGTGCACCACTATATTTATTTGAGAAGTTCTTTTAAGGGATTGCAACGGAACATTTATTGGGAGAGGGAATACAATCAGAACATTTGAACGATGAACCCGTGGGCAGAGTGTTAGACAAACTATATGATGCAGGATTAACGGAAATTTTTATCCGAGTCCCACTATCAGCAGCAGATAGATTTGGAGTGAAAATGGACAGCTTCCACTTGGATTCAAGTTCATTTCATATACATGGGGATTATGGAACTGGTACTGATGATGAAGCATCAGCACAATCAGGATTAATTACAATTACATATGGTTATTCTAGAGACCACCGACCAGATTTGAAACAATTTATCCTTAACTTGATGTGGAGTGGTGATGGAGATATTCCTTTATATTTAAGAGTTTCACATGGTCATGAAGTCGATTCTGCCATGTTTGGAACACTTATGGCAGATTTCCACAAACAATGGCAAGGCAAATTGATGCTTTATTTGTTGCGGATGCACCCCTTTACACTGAAGAGAATTTGCAGATGATAGTCTCATTCAGATGGGTATCTCGAGTTCCTGCAACCCTAACTGCCGCAAAATAACTATTAGAAAATAACAGTATTGATGCATTTGTACCAAGTAAAATCCCAGGATATCGTTGTAATGATTCTGGTGGTGTGGGACAACGGTGGCTAGTGATAGAAACTGAACCCTGTAAAGAATCTGACTTAAAACAACTGGAAAAACGTCTAACGAAAAAATATACCCAGGCAGAATCCCAACTACGAAAATTGTGTCAACAGGAATTTGCATGTGCCGAAGATCCATTCAACGCAGCCAAATTACTTGAGAGTAAGTTGCCATTTCATCAACTTGCAAATATTGAAGTTATTGAATATGGCCAACACCGAGGACGTGGTAGACCTCCCAAGGATTCTCAACCTACCCTAATCTCCCATATTCAAGCCGAAATTTTACCCAAAGAAACTCCAATTACCATTGCCAGAGAACAGACTGGCAGGTTTATTCTTCCCACCAATGTTCTTGATGCCGACAAACTTAGCAACGAAGATGTTTTACCTGAATATAAGGCATAACAATCTACAGAACGTGGTTTTCCCTTTCTCAAATACCCATTGTTTTTTACTTGCACTGTGTTTCTAAATTCAAGGAAAAGAGTGGCGGCTTTGGCAATGGTTATGGGTTTGTGTTTCCTAGTTTACAGCCTAGGTCACAGGGCATTACCCCAATCTCTAAAACGAAGATCCCAAACGATTCAAAATCAGTTAGGTAAACCAACTGCCACTCCTACTTTAGGTTGGCTATTTCAATATTTCATGTCAATTCATTTATTAACGTTCGCTTCTTTGAAACAGATTTCCAACCTCAGTGAACAGCGGTGCTGGATTCTACAGCTTTTTGGTGCTCCCTGTGGTAAATATTATCTTCTTTGCTAACTAACCTCCGGAATGTGAGGTTAAGTTAAGAAAGCAAATAATCTTTTCGGCAATATGATGGCAGATAACTCAAAAAAAAATGGTGTGATGACGTTAAATTAACAATTTGATTAACACCATCTAAAGTTAAAAAATGGATACCTTGAAACCATTGAAAGACCCATCTTAATGTAGGAGTCATGGTTAAATTACCTAATGTATTTTTTATTCCGGTTTTGATTCTTTTTAACTTATCCCTTAGTTGCCTTTGACCGAGATTATAACCTAACAAACGCAAATACATAAAAAATAACATGGTCTCAATTAGTTCAGTGTTTTCAACAAAAAACCTATCAGCAAAAATATAAATCCTCTTTCACAAGATTGTTTCTTATTCTAATTTGTAATAATTTCGGATGTTTATAACTTCTCTTTGTAAACTAAATTAGTCGCTAAAATAAATATTCCAGGTTAAATTTTTCGTATTCCTATCTATTCTACTTTTTTAGTTATCTCTGGTTCCATTTTATAAAAAATATGATTATTATTTAACTGATTTTTAACAAGTTTAAATAATTTTACTTCATTAAACTGAAACTGTTTGTTTCTTTGTTTGAGTTTATATTGCTTTGGTACTGGACTTTCAAAGTATTATCTCAAATAATTAATGATTTTTTCAATTTTTTGTTTTTCTTGTTTTAGCTTTTTCTTTAACTTCTCTAAATCACTATCTTTTATTTTTGGACTTTCTACTATTACCCAGTTTTGTTTAATGCCACCCTAACTTCCTATTTCTGACTTTCACTTGTATCGGTCTACATTAAAAGCTGAGCTTCTCTTTTTTTATTTTGAATCTATCCCCTCTATCTCTACAGGCTGAACTAATTCTTATGCTTTCTTAATTGTCATTGGTACTCGACTTATCCATTTTATATGCTGAATTCATTTGAGATTTTATTGGCTATATAATGCACTATCGCAGACCATAATACTTTCAACAACTATTGTTTTTTTTACTATACTAAAATTTGACCCAATACTGCTTTATCTGATTCATTCCCATCTCCTCCTCTCATTAATAATGGTATATCTCCATCACTACTCGTAATTAAATCTAAAACGCATTGCTTTAAATCCGGTCTATGGTCACGGGAATATCCTTTAGTTATAATTATTGGTCTTACCCTAGTAATTTATTATTTTTCATTCACATCATCATTTTCATATTCTCCATGTAGATGAAATTATCTTGAATCCAGATGTGAATATTTTGTATCTATCTTAAATTTATTAATTACTGATAAGACTATTTATAGAACCAGGTTACTTAATCTGTATTTATATAAATTATCCATGAATCTTCCAACTTTATCATGATTTAAATAATATCTTTTCACGTCTTATCCTAATATTTTTTTTATCCATTTATTATAAAAAAATTACTGAATAAATATAAATGTATTGATCCAAACCCCAATCCATTCATTAAAATAGCTTTGACTAATATCCCCGATGCAATATCCTCACGAGAATCTATTCCTAGTTTATAATTAATTCTTTCAACTATTCCTATTTCATCAATTAACCCTGCTACTATTCCTAAGTCGTCGATATTTTTAATTTCTGTCTTTTTGATGGGAGACATTTTTCACCCTGAAATATTTTCAGATTTTTGATTGTCTCACTTGGATTGAACCAATATATATTTAGTTTTATCAAAAGCTTGTAATCAATTTTTTCTAACCAATCCAAGCTTCAACGACTTCCGGAGCGCAGGTTTATTTCTAAAGGCGAATTTACTGTTTTTTTTTATGTATTATTATTTACTTTTACTCGAAAATAACTATGTATTTATTCTTGCTACATTTCGAAGTACAGAATGTGGGATATTAACCAAAGGAATATAAAACCTCGTACCCCTGTTTTGCTGACGGACTTGTAATGGCGAGCGCTCATTTATTGGGGTTACTCCTGTATTGTGCTTTCCGCTTTTATTTGCTAATAGGCATCCTGGAATATGGGATTCAGAGAAAAATTTGCTTGGTAAATAAGTAGAGTCTAAATAATATACTAAATAGATTATAAAATTTTCAAAGGCTTATTCATATAAGGAATTAACTTTATAAGCAAATACTAATTATTATGGAGATTATCTAGAGGTATTCACTTAAGAGGATGTTTTTAAAGGTGGGAGGTATCATAAAAAAGCTCACAAGGCATATGCTGAGAATTATAGAAAACAGCACCCCGTGAGCAAATCACTAACAATTATCCTAGTAATTTAACGTGGGAACAGTGGGAGTTCATCGCACAGCTGTTTCCAGAGGCAAAACCAGGTGCTCGTCCACGTACAACAAGAGCTATGTACGCAGTAGTGCGATTTTATACGTATTATGTCAAGGATGTACATGGCGGGCATTACTAGGAGATTTACCACCTTGGTCTACAGTCTATGGCTATTTCAGAAGATGAGGCAAAGACCGTACTTGGCTTCAGGTTCATGACAAAGTATATGAATGGGTTCGGGTCGCAGCCAGTCGAAAACCAAGTCCATGGGAAGCAGCCTTTGATAGCCAATCAGTTGAAACCGCAACTATGATTTGTACGGATGTTGGTTTCGACCCAGGAAAACAAATACATGAACGTAAGGGATTTATTACGGTTGACTTGTTAGGGCTAGTTTTGCGAGTCTTGGTTACTTCTGCAAGTGTGCCAGAACGTGCAGGGGCTAAACTAAACGTGCACGTTCTGGCAGGTTTATCAGATGAAAGATAAAGTTAAAAGACTGCACACTATCTCGATGGATGGAGCATATCGGAGGGAAGATTTTGCCCACTGGATAATCGATGTTTTTCGTTGGATTGTGGAAGTGGTTCTCAGACCCTTAGAAAAGAAGGGTTTTACCCTTTTACCAAAACCTTGGGTTGTAGAAGGAACTTTCGGCTGGCTCAATTGGTGTAGAAGATTAAGTAAGGACTATGAAAGGCTACCTGAAACTTCTGAGACTTTAATTTATATTGCAATGATACGTATCATGGTCAGGGGACTTGCATGATTTGTAACTCACTTCGACTTTTAAAACATCCTCTAAGAAATTAAAAGGATTATCTTTCCAATACGGTTCAGGCATCATCATCGATAATTTACTATTTATATTTTCTATAATTTCTTCACTGTCTTCTCGTTCAAATCATTGAACTAAAACTTTCTCATCCCACTCTTTAAGAAAGACAAAAAGTGGTGTATATGCTTCTACGTTTACCCTTCTTTTTTAATTTTCATGGGGTGGTAAGTCTGCTGTTATATGATTATGCCTGAAAGAATGCATTTCTCTGCTTTTGACAACTTTAATTGTGACAAAATGATTTTATTTTCTGGGACTATACAAGGAAATTATATTTTCCTTAATATTACATACCACATGGCATCAGAGATAAAACTGCTACATGAAAACGCTGCTATGATTGAAGAGTTGGGAGGGTTGAGATATGTTACAAAATCGTGACTATACATTGATTATTGACAAAAGCGGTAGCATGGCAACACCAGATCAAAAAGGTGGTAGAAGTCGATGGGTTGCAGCACATGAATCTACGTTTGCTTTAGCTAAAAAATGTGAGGAATTTGACCCTGATGGAATTACAGTCTACGTATTTTCTGGTAGATTCCAACGTTACGAAAATGTGACATCAAATAAGGTATCACAAATATTTATAGAAAATGAACCTAATGGTACAACTGCTTTAGCCACTGTATTACAGGATGCCACAGATAACTATTTTCAACGCAAACAGGTTCACCAAACAAAACCTAATGGGGAAACGATATTAGTCATTACCGATGGAGAACCAGATGATCGCAAAGCGGTGATGAAGGTAATCATTGAGACTTCTCGCAAAATGGATCGGGATGAGGAATTAGGAATTTCTTTTATTCAGGTAGGTAACGATCCCCACGCTACTCGCTTTTTGAAAGTATTAGATGATGAGTTACAAGGAACAGGAGCTAAATTTGACATTTGCGACACCATTACTATGGAAGATATGGAAAATTTGAGTTTATCAGAAGTTCTATTGAATGCAATTACAGATTAAATTGGTACTATCTGGTCAAGATTTTTAGAAATATATTATGGATGCGAACGCTAAGTTATTAAATGAACTCAAAGCTGAATATGAACAGTCCGAAAAACAGCCAGCTTCGCCGCAACAACTCCAGAAACAATCTGCGCTCGCATCGACATCTGGCGATAATGGCATAGATAAATTATTATCTGAGGTCAAAGCTGATTTTGCCCAAAAAGATTTAGCTCAGGAATTGCAAAAACAGGAAAAGTTAGAGCAAGAACGTATTAAACAAGAGCAAGTTCAAGCCCAGGAATTAGATGGATCACAACAAAAAGCTGAAGATTGGCTGAATACATTAGATCCATTTTTTCCAGAAGAGTTATGGTTTGAGCGATTTGCGGAAAAGTATGCTTCTAAGTTGGCAGCAGCTTAATTCTCTATTTGCAAAACAAATAGAGAATTAAGCTGCTATTATTTTCTATATTTTATTGTTATTCCAATATGCATATGCAAATTAATGGAAATGAGTATAAACACATAAACCTCAGGTTCAAAAAATATTATTACTTATCCTCGGTTAGAGTCATTCCATCCAACCAATTACTAGCATTATGCAAATATTTCATTACCCACAGCATATAATTAATATCCACATGAATAGCACTGGTCTTTGGACTAACCTCCCAATTGCTGATAATGCTTTTATAAGTGCCATCAAAAGCTAAACCCAACAACCCCCCTTTACTATTGAGGGTAGGTGAACGAGAGTTTCCACCTGTAATATCTATATAACCGAGAAAATTCACAGCAAAGGAAGCTGATAACTGATAACTGAAAAGCTCCTTATCGGGAATGTCATTCAGGCATTATTGCCCGACTTAAATTAGCGCCAGTAAGGTTAGCACCCCTGAGATTTGCCCGACTTAAATTAGCGCCAGTAAGGTTAGTACCACTGAGATTTGCCCGACTTAAATTAGCGCCAGTAAGGTTAGCACCACTGAGATTTGCTCGACTCAAATTAGTCCATCGCAAGTCAGTTTTACTTAAATCAGCTTCCTGCAAATTGGCTTGTAAAAGGAATGCACCACCAAGATGAGCATGGTTTAAGTTGGTTTGGGATAAATTAGCCCTATAAAGATAAGTACTAAGTAATTCTGCTTCGTGTAGATTAGCCTTACTCAGATCAACTGCAATTAAATTAGCGGATATGAGATTGGCAAAACAGAGATTGCTACGGTGAAGTTTAGCTGTACCTAAATCCCCATCCCTTAGATTTGCACCTTTTAAATCAGCACCAATCAGATTAGCATCACAGATAATAGCACTGTTGAGATTAGCATCACTCAAGTTAGCACCAATCAAGTTGGCATGACTGAGATTGGCTTGAGTCAGGTTAGCACCACTCAAATTGGTAACACTGAAGTTAGCAGCACTCAAGTCCATTTCCATTAACTGTGCTTGGTAAAGATTCCCACCACTAAAATCAGGTTCAATCTCGGGATTTTTCTTTTTCCAATCCATCCATATGACTGCACCTGATCTAAGTACAGCTAGATGCTGCTGATTTGCCA